>NZ_JBNNLZ010000002.1:28067-454591 GCF_050272295.1 Lysinibacillus sp. NPDC048646 | reverse complement strand
TGATTCGTGTACCTCGGACCAAGGTTTTGCCGCCTGCTTCCTTCAGATTCCGCGTCGCCACGGACACCCTTGCACTTGGCTAGTGGTTCGCATATTCCAACGCCCACAGTGAACTTTCATCACCTAGTTGACGGACATGCCCGGCACACTAAAGAAGAAGACCACTCATCACGGAGTGGTCTTCTTCTAGCTTATTCAACTAAAGCACCCCGTTAGCCATCCATGAAGCGCAAAAATCAGCACCTCACCACAGAAAATGAAAGATGATTATGTTCTTTCATGGGAGTAGAATAAGAAGTAATTCTTATTAAAAACACCTTCCTGTTCCAACGATCAAAACGATAGCTTTCTTTTATTTTTAAGAACTGTTTTTAAAAAAAGATAGATTATTTTAAATCTCCTTATTCCACTAAAGCTGTAGCTTTGCAATAATGTTCGTTCAAAAATGCGTTAAAATCATTGAAAATACGTTAAATTGCAGACTTTTTTTCGAAAAAAGTTTAATAAAAACACAAATTCCCACTGAAATTTCACCGTCTATTTGAGTAAACTTTTTTCAAAACGATTTAACTTTATTTCAAACCCTGTTTTAAAAATTAGGATTAGTTTTTACATAAAAAATTTTAGTTAGGGTAAATTAAGTTTTGGATTGATCCAGCTATATTATTAAGTCAGAATTTTCTTGACTTGATTTAGTTGAGAGAAGTGCACCATCAAGAAGGTTAAAGGAGGAATCAAGATGCCCAGCGACGTGAGATTTTTAAGGCTTCAATGCCTAGAAACTGAAGATAATGGCAGAGATGAGATCTACATGCATTTCAACGGCAGACATATGTTTCCACAAGGCGGGGACACTGCCGACATCGAAACTGGACAGACGTTGGACCTGAACATAGTTATGCAATTCGCCGGAGAGGCAACAGTGTCTCTCTTTGATGAGGACGACATTGATGAGGACGACCACCTTGGCACCATCGTTATAAATGAGTCGGAATTAAATCAAGGAGTCCACTCTCAGACATTCAACGGAGACGATGCCAACTACATTCTGTTCTATGCAGTGGTACCCACGATAATCGGATAGCAATTGCAGAAGACCACCTATCAAGGAGTGGTCTTCTTTTTTGGGGATTATTGAACTAAGAACTGGATAGTTTAAGAAGAAACCGTAATTCTCTCCTTTTAGTTTTTAGTTTTTTACTGTTATTCCTATACATTATTAAGAAGTCAACCATGCTTAATACTCTGATTATCCAACGGCAAAGCTGACGACGTTCCGATTTATGGAATTGGAAAAAGAATCTATATTAATTTCCCTTTACATTATGTGGCTTGTATAAAGGAATGTGTTTAGCCTCAACCTAGAATTGGTTAACGCAACACACTAAAGACAATTGGAGGAATACCACATGAGTAAAGATGGATTTGTACCAAAAGATTTGCTTGAGAAACTGGCAAAAGAGGGAAATGAAGAAGCAAAGAAAACGCTTGTCCAAATGGATAATATTGAACAAAAAAAAACGAAGGCGAAAAATAGTGATGATGCTGAAAATAGCGATGATCCTGAAATATCTACTTCTGTAGCGCCACCTCAGGCCAAACGGGAGATTTATGACAGTGAAAATACGGAAGATTTTAAGAAGAAACTGGTTCGCAAGGAAGGAGATCCTCCTACTAGTGATGAAAACGTAAATTTCGCTTACGATCTTTGCGGACAAACACTAGATTATTTCAAAAATAAGCTTGGCCGAAACTCAATAGATAATGAAGGTATGGATCTGATATCCAATGTCCACTACGGTATCGATTTGAACAACGCCATGTGGGTGCCTGGAATGAAACAAATGGCCTTTGGCGATGGCGATGGCAAATTGTTTATCAATTTTACTCGAAGTATCGATGTAATTGCCCACGAAGCAGCTCACGCGGTGACGGAGTTTACTAACGAGCTCGTTTACGAGCATCAATCAGGCGCTTTGAACGAGCACTTCTCGGATGTGATAGGGAGTGCCGTGAAGCAGCATGTGAAGGGACAAACGGCTGAGACGGCAGATTGGCTAATCGGGGATGAAATTGTCGGACCGGAATTTCCAGGCAAGGCATTACGGTCGATGAAAAATCCGGGAACAGCCTCTCAATTCGATCATCAGCCTGCGCACTTTAATGATTACAAAGAGCTGCCTCTCAGTAAAGATAGAGGCGGCGTCCATCTTTATAGTGGTATACCCAATAAGGCATTTGTCCTTGTATCGTTAGAAATAGGAACGGATCAGGCGGCATTCCTGTGGTATATTGCTTTTCAAAACAAGCAGATTATTCACTCGAACGCCACATTCGAAGAAGCATTCGAAGCTATCGTGCACGCGGCGGATATGCTTACAAGTCAAGGTAAGTTGCCTCAACAAGCTGTAGATGCCGTAAAGAATGCATTTCGCGAAGTGGGTATTCCCAGCCGGATTCCAGAATCCAGATTATGAAAACGAAAAAAATATATGTCGTGCGTCATGGAGAAGCTTCAGGGAACCATCCCGAAGCTCCTCTCTCGGCTTTGGGAATGCAACAATCGATACAAGTGACGGCTTTTTTGGCTCAAGAACATGACCCTGCTGTGATTCGCGTTATATCTAGTCCTTTACTACGTGCAAAACAGACAGCCGACGAGATTTGTCGTGCTATTAATGGTGTGAGTTATAAAGCGGATGACAGGCTCAAAGAGCTTGAATTGGGCAATACGACCGATCATCCCGGGGATATTTGGAATCATTTACAGAAACTTTTCGAGCATAAAGAATTCGCATTTCGGGGTGGCGATTCGGTTTCTAAGGTGGCGAACCAAGTAAGATCATTGCTTAATGAGTTGAATGAAGGGGATGATGACAATTCTGTCATTCTAGTCACGCACCGGGTAACGATGACCCTTCTATTGTCTGAATTCGATCGAGGAATCGGATTTGAGCAGTGCAAGACCATGAACAATGTAGATGTTTATCTTGTTACAGCAGTGAATAACGGCAGTCAAGTTGAGCGAATATGGCGAATGCCGTTATCTATATGAACGTTAAACTATTTTCAGAACGATGCGATTTTAATCAGTTCAACTTTATTTCAAAAACTATGGGTGACAAAAAAGTGTTATATTTTGATGTGATAAATAAGCGAAACTACAAGGACTTGTGTATATAATAGGCACATAATTAACAAAACGAATATATAAATAAGGAAACAATTTAGACCACCCATCACGGAGTAGTCTAAATTTGCACTTTTATAAATAAGAATGGTTATTAAATTAAAACAACCGTTAGCCATCCATGTCTCGTAAAATAAACGCTACACCACAGAAAATGAAAGATTATTACGTTCTTTCATGGGAGTTGAATAAAGAAAACCTAAATTAAAAATAACATAAAAAGGCAGTTGAAAGTTCGATTCAACCGAACTTTCAACTGCCAACTCAATTATTGTTTTTTCAGTGCCTTCGAAATGCCCCTTTTTATCTGTTTTGCTCCTCTAAAACTAGAGATTAATAAGGATCAGTAGGAGGACTAACTGGAGGAGTAAGTCCTGAAAGAACAGGCGTTACTACACTACCCGCCGCAAGACGGATTTGTTGAACTTGTAGTACTTTCACAGTAAGATCCAGTACGATTTTTTCACGCAATTTGCTGAAAGTACCTTCTGGTCTTGCCATAATTGGTGAAAAATCAAGTTCAAAGAAGTTTGCAGCTACTAACTCGCCAAATGGTTGTTCATTGTATTTGACAAGATTTTGGAAGAAAGCCTTATCTAATCGAGCATCCATTTGGGTATTTTCATTAAGGAAGTTCGCTTCGGCAAACTCTGAAATTCCTAAGATTGGAGTAGGACCTCCAGCTACTTGTGGGAAAGTGAGGTCTGCAAAACCAGAAAACGGAACATCGGCAATTCTATCTCGAAGTGCCCCATTACATGCAGATGAAGCATATTCTATATTTTTACGAATATGTCCTGCTACAAATAATTTAGCTCTTGTTACCCTAAAAAAGTCAGTGCCATCAATACGTGTAAATCTAACTGGTACCAGTTTAACTTGATTCAGGAATACATTTTTTTTCACTCTTTTGATTTCAGTTGCTGCAGGACTAAGCGTAATATCTGACTCCACAACAATTTGAAGAGTTGGTTCTGCAAGAACCACCGGTATTTTAATAATTGGAGTGGAAAGCGGTGTAGCGATTACTGGAGTATTAGCGCTGTATAATGGGGTTTGTTCAGTTGATGATACAGGACAAGGAAGAGAAGGTTGGATCTGATTATCTAATTGATCACTCAAAAAAATTCCCTCATTTCTTTTAACAGTATTAGAGAGGTCTCTCTATATAGCTAGAATATGTAGCCATCAAATCTAAGCATGGACGTTTTACTAGTTCTTTTACTCATTTTTATCCTCTAGTACCTTGTCTATCATCATATCGAATAGCTTTTAAATGGCCATCTTATTTTTAAGTTTTCTAATACTTCATAATCACGTTGCAATGATTGAATAGCTAAATCCAATATAACAAATTCATGTAAAAGCTTGCGCTGTTCCCCATTAATGTACAACCTCACGCTCTTTATGAAAGATTGGAACAACTACAAACCATTATTGATAATAAATGTACGCTTTTCATTTCTTGTAAAACAGAACACTTGAAACGAATCACCAACAATCTTAATGATTTTGATACGTCTTTTCGTTACAATACCCGACTTTGATACATATATCATGTTAACTAATTGATTACGTTGCATTGCTCTAATCCCTGGATGATACCATCCTTTACAGCCTGTGCAATATGGTTTTCTGTTTCAGTTTTCTCTTTCCTATTTGTTCCACGTTAAATTCTGTTGCATAGGATCTTTAATAACTTTTAAACATATTGGTCAATATACATGATTATTTTTTCTAAATCTTAATATTTTAATAACTATATGGCCACAATTCATATGAAAATGATTTAGACAACAAATAAAACCACTCCTGTTTAGATTGTATTTTTATATAAAAATTACTCTAATGGATACTATCAAAATAATTCACATTATAATTTTTTTATATAAAATATTAACCTGCTACCATAACTTGGTTACGACCCGTTTGTTTTGCAAGATATAGTGCACGATCTGCTGCTTCAATAAGTGCTTCTGTAGTAGTAGCCATTTGTGGAAACACCGCAATCCCCCCAGATAATGTAACAGACCTACCGCAGGGACTAATTGAATTAGCTACTCTATTTCTTAAATCTTCAGCCACCTGTAATGCTTCTTCAACTGATGTATTTGGTAAAAGGATTATAAACTCTTCACCACCGTAGCGACAGCAAACATCGCCATCACGAGCGACTGCTTTCATATTTTTAGCTAAAAATTGCAATACTTTATCGCCTACTACATGACCAAACGTATCATTAACATTCTTAAAATGATCTAAATCAAGCAAAATGATGGCATGTGGCAACTTATTTTCAATCCATCCAGCTAGTATTGCATCCATCCAGCGCCGATTCGTTACGTCTGTTAATGGATCTGTTGTAGACTGATCTTTAAAATAGGAAACTTGTCCCTGTAAAAATGTTAAACTACTTATAAGAGCACTTTTCAAATAGCTAGCTTCAAAATACCAACTATTTACAGCCTTCAATCCTTCAATATTTTCCGAACCCAAGCACTTCTCTGTTATAGTTGCTAATTGATTTAATGGGCGAGCAATACGAGCTGCCGCAAAAAGTAGGATAATGATGGACAACAATATTAATGGGATTGATTTAATAGTTATATCTTTCACACGATTTAAAAAAGGTTCTAGCGCTACATCTAGCGGTTGCTGAGAGACAACTTCCCAACCAACTATAGGAACTATACTGTACCCGACTAACATCTCTTCCCCTTTAGTATTAATTATTTGCATTGACCCATTTTTTTTCAAAAAAGCTTCTTGAACAGCTTTATTTTCGATTATAAGTTCATTAATACGACTTGGATCTTGATGGTATATAATACGTCCTTCCTCGTTCACAACATAGACAAAAGAACCATCATTATAATAATGCTTACCTAAAAGTATATTTAATATACTTTGTTCTTTTAAATAGATTGTCCCGGCTACCACCCCTATATATTTACCCTCTTTTGAAAATATTGGATAAGAAACTAAAATAATCATTCGTCCTGTTACTGTTTCATAAGGTTTTGATATATAAGGCGCTTTTTTTGTAAGTGCTTCCTTTTCTTCTACAGCTGATAGAACCTCATCTTTTATCTCTACAGAAGATGGTGCCACAGAAAGTATCATACCTTCCGCATTGATCACAGCTACTGAATTGAAAGAATCATTTTGCATTTTTAATTGCTCTGTTTCCTTATATAAAGCAGCTTCATCGCTCATGACAGACTCTATATTACTTGCACTATATTCTAAAATTTGAAAGCATTCTTCTAAGTACAAATTGGCAGCAGTTGCCAGTTTTTGTGCGTACATACGATTTGATTCTAGTGAATCAACTATAATAGAATCAAAATTCATATGATAAGTAATATAAAGACCTCCAATACCTGTAAAGCAAAATGCTACCATGACTACACTCATTATTAAATACTTTAGTTTTAACCGCATTGATTTCATTCTCTATATCATTACCCCTATATATTATTTTTGACCAACACTTTCAATTAATAAACACAAACACACTTTTATTTATCTATTAAAGCATAAATCAATACTTATTTGACAGAATTACTTGTATTTTTAAAAAATAATATATTAAGAGTAATTATTCAATTACCGAAACAAAATACTCTAATCGACAGAGTGGGATCAGTGAAATTTCCATTTACAAAGGCTTAAGCATATTAGCTATTAGTTCACTACTAGTAGTATGTCGGACTTCAAGTTCGGTGCCCATCTAGAACATTTTATGAATATCAAAAACATTTTGGAGCATTTAGGGATGATTGCCAATCACTCTCGTAAAGGAAACTGTCATGATAATGGGTATTTAATTATTAGGAATGTAACACTATAGAGTGGCTTGTTATTTGTTATGATTAATACCTCTTTAATTTGTTAATACTTTTATTTGAAATGACTTAAAATCCCCATCATTTAACTGAGGTGATTAAAATAAAGAAGTCTGTAACACTGATTTTACTAATTCTATTCTGCTTACTTTTAAGTGGCTGTTGGAGTAAAAGGGAATTAAATGAACTTGCTATTGTTTTGGCTTTTGGTGTTGATAAAATAGATGACGAGTATCAAATTTCTGTTCAAATCGTAAACCCTAGTGAAACATCCAACAAACTACAATCTTCAACAGGGCGATCACCTGTTGTTACCTTTATATCAAAAGGAGAATCTATATTAGACGCAGTAAAGAATTTATCGACTGTAACCCCCAGAAAAGCCTATTTTGCCCATTTACAAATAGTTGTTATTGGTGAAGAACTAGCTAATGAAGGAATAAAAAATATACTAGACTTATTAGCTAGAAATAATGAGGTCAGGGATGACTTTAGCATTATTATTGGTCGAAATGCATACGCTAAAGATATTTTAACTGTACTTACCCCTATAGAAAAAATACCTGCATATAAATTGATACATTCTTTAAAAGTGTCCGAAAAAGATTTAGGTTCATCACTATCTGTAAATTTAAACGATTTAATGAGCTCGTTAGAAAGTGATGCAAAAAGCTCTGTTTTGTCAGTTATAGAAATAAAAGGAGATACAAAATTAGGTAAAGACAAAAAAAATGTTGAAATGATTGAAACTCCCGCACTTTTACAATATACAGGATTGGCTTTAATTAAAGAGTATAAATTAATTGGTTTTTTAGCAAAAAAAGAAAGTAAAAGTTTGAATTATTTAAAAAATAATATCAATAGTACTGTAGAAATTATATCTTGTCCAAAGAAAGGAGATCTTACTACAGTGATATCAAATGTTATAACAAAAACTAATGGAAAAATAAAGGAAGGTAAACCAACAATAACTGTTCATATTGATGTTGAACAAAAGGTTGGTGAAGTTAATTGTGAGGTTAACTTAACAGATGAAAAAACTCTTCAAATGATAAATAATAAAACAGCAAACTTAATTGAATTTAAATTAAACGAAGTATTGAATTTAATTCAAAATGATTATCAAATAGATGTATTAGAATATAGCGAAGTCTTACACCGAGCTGATCCAGAAGAATGGAAGAAATTAAAAAATCAATGGACAAAACTATTTCCGGAATTAGAGGTAAACATCAAAATCGATGTTAAAACTATAGGGTTTGGAACTATTCAAAACTGGGAGAATTAATTTGAATTCCCTCTAAATAACAAACACAAAAGACCAGGCCCCATGATTAAAGTGAGTTCTGGTCATTTATTTAGAAGGTTTGTAAGTAATTCTTCTGCCAAATTTGATTAGTTCTTTTTTTATGTCCGTGTTTTATCTTGTGGTTTTAAAAATTTTGGACGTTCACTATTACCTTTAGGAGATAGACGCACAAAGGATTTTTTAAAATCGGACCAACTCAAATCTGCTCCAATACTTAAGTAGGGAACACCGTATACCCGTAAGTTTGCTAAATAAAGTAAAATGAAGAACATTGTTATAAAAAAACCGAACAGGCCAAAAATAGCAGATCCAAGTATAATTAAAAACCTTAAAATACCTGTCCCTGCTATAAAGGATTGATTAACTAATGTAAGACCTGCAATGCTTGAAATAGCAAAAACTACAAGCGTTGAAGCAGATGTTAAGCCAACTTTAACCGCTGCATTACCAATTATTAATCCTCCTACAATACTTAGTGTCCCCACCATAATAGTTGGAAGACGAAGAGTTGCCTCATAAAACAATTCAAACATTAATAGCATTAAAAGCATTTCCAGAACGACTGGTAATATATTTCCTGTTCTCGATTCTACTAACGTCGCTAATAAATATGAAGGTAGTTGCTCTTGATGAAATGTTGTTATAGCAATCCAAAATCCCGGTAAAAATATACTAATAAAAATACCTACTAAACGCATTAATCGTTCTACAGAATTTACAATAAGGGGATACTCATAATCCTCACTTGTTTTAAAAAGTAATGTTATGTTAATTGGTACAATAATGGCATACGATACTCCATCAACTAATATAATAACTCGTCCTCTCATTAAAGCTTGCAATGCAAAGTCAGGACGACCTGTATAATCATGTTTAGGTATAATTTTCGTCCCTTTTCCCATTTCCCCCATCAATACATCTCCACTAAACACAATATCTGTGTCTATTTGTTTTAGCTCCTTCTTAATTACATTCACTATTTCTTTATCTGTTATATCATTCATATAAAGCATCGCTACTGTTGTTTTGGACCGCCTACCAATTTCAAAATTCTCTACACTAAATGAATTTGTGGGTAATCTTTTACGTATTAGAGCAATGTTGATAAAAATATCTTCAATAAAATTATCTCTCGGTCCTTTAATAACTGATTCGATTAGGGTTTCTTCAGGATTTCGATTCGGTTTTTTTGAAATATTACTTGAAAAAAGTATGTTTTCTTCTTCGAAATACATCAGTACATTTCCTGTATAAACCAATGTAATAGCGTCAGATTTTTTTTTAACTTTTTGCAGATTAGGTATATGTAAATCGTTTATTATTTTCATTTCTAATAATTCTGTAGATAAACTATATAATATAGATTGAACTCTAGTAACAACGACATCATTTAATAACTGTTCGTCAATCATTGAATCACATGTAATAAAATGTACTTTGTGTTGATAAAAGTTGTATGTTTGAAAAATCACATCAGATGAACGTTTAAAAAGATCTTTCAACGTTTTCAAGTTTTTTAATTGTTCCATTGATCGTTTCTTCTCCTATTTACCATCAGCTTGAGGTAATGCTTAAATTTAGTATTTCCCATAAATCCCTAATATTATTCAATGTGTAAGCGCAAAAAGAACTGGTTCTATATCGGGATATTTAAGAGACCACGAATGCCTTCATCTTTAATCCATCCGTTATCATAGAATCTAGTTAATATTGCTGATACAAACCTAAACCTGTTAGCTTAAGTTGTCTTATCTAAATAATTGAGTGATTCTAGCCAATCCATGAATCCTTCTTTATTAATATCATTCACTGTCTTAAGATTTAAAAACTCTACATATTTATTCATAGTGTGATTGTATGTGAGTAAAGTTTTATGTCTTAGTCCTTGTAATTGCATTTGTCGATTTACAATTTCGATAACTTGTTTGATTGAAATGGAATCAGATTTTTGTACAGCATCCTTTTGTTCTGGTTGCAAATGTTGTAATTTTGGGTTAAAAACAACATCATCCATTCTTAGTTCTTTTACCTTCCTAGACATTTAACATCTTCCTTTCATAGAAATATTAAAAGGTAATAAATTAGGGATAAAACGATTTTATTCACTACCTTGTTCTTTGCCCTAAAGACGATTAAATACATATTAAATATCTGGTTCCACTTTTCCAAATTTACTCCCACTCTCTTGCTCCGCTTAAATACCCTTCTTTCAAATAACGATAAACCTTGCTGTCATAATGTTTATAGACTATGGAACATATTTCATGATATACTAGAGCCATTGTGAAAAAAGGAGGAACTTGCATGATTCAAGTAAGTAATGTAGGTCTTCGCTATGGCGATCGTAAACTATTTGAAGACGTAAATATAAAATTCACACCTGGGAATTGCTACGGTTTAATCGGAGCTAACGGAGCTGGTAAATCAACATTCCTAAAAATTCTTTCTGGTGAAATTGAAGCGCAAGAAGGAAATGTCTCAATGGGTAAGGACGAACGTTTATCAGTCCTTAAACAAAACCACTTCGAATACGATGAATTCAATGTATTAGATACAGTGGTTATGGGGAACAAACGTCTTTGGGAAGTAAAAGCTGAAAAAGACGCAATCTATGCAAAAGAAGAATTTTCTGATGAGGATGGCATGCGTGCTGCTGAATTAGAGGGCGAATTCGCTGACCTAAATGGATGGGAAGCTGAATCAGAAGCAGCAACATTATTAAACGGCTTAGGAATTGGCGATGAGCTTCACTATATGCTAATGGCTGACTTAGAAGGTTCTGACAAAGTCAAAGTCTTATTAGCACAAGCTCTATTTGGTAAACCAGACGTTCTATTACTGGATGAGCCTACCAACCACCTTGACTTAAAAGCAATCCAATGGTTAGAAGAATTCCTAATTAACTTTGAAAATACGGTTATTGTCGTATCCCATGACCGTCACTTCTTAAACAAAGTATGTACACATATTGCTGATCTTGATTTCTCTAAAATCCAATTATACGTTGGGAACTATGACTTCTGGTATGAGTCGAGCCAATTAGCACAAAAAATGATGGCAGACCAAAACAAGAAGAAAGAAGAAAAGATTAAAGAGCTACAAGCATTCGTTGCTCGTTTCTCTGCGAACGCTTCTAAATCAAGCCAAGCGACTTCTCGTAAGAAAATGTTGGATAAAATCGAGCTTGATGACATTAAACCATCTAGCCGCAAATATCCATTCATCAACTTCCAAACTGGTCGTGAAATCGGTAATGATGTGTTAACAGTAGAAGGCCTTACAGCAAGTAATGAAGGCGAAACACTATTAAAAGATATTCGCTTCTCGATGAACAAAGACGATAAAATCATTTTACTTGGTAACCCGATGGCAAAAACGGCTCTTCTTGATATTCTAATGGAAGAAAGACAAGCAGATGCTGGTACATTCAAATGGGGCGTGACAACCTCTCAAAGCTACTTTGAGAACGATCACGATAAATACTTCGAGGGTTCAGAGAAATCATTAGTGGAATGGTTACGCCAATATTCTCCTGATGATGAAACAGAAAGTTTCTTACGCGGCTTCTTAGGTCGTATGCTATTCTCTGGTGAAGAAGTGAAAAAATCTCCTTCAGTTTTATCAGGGGGCGAAAAAGTTCGTTGTATGCTTTCTAAAATGATGCTTGCAACTGCAAACGTTATTTTACTAGATGAACCAACAAACCACCTTGACCTTGAGTCAATCCAAGCTCTTAATGAAGGCTTAATCCGCTTCAAAGGCGCGATGATCTTCACATCTCATGACCATCAGTTCATCCAAACAATTGCGAACCGTGTCATCGAAATCCGTGAAGACGGCACAATTTTAGACAAACTATTATCGTATGATGAATTCCTTGAATGGAAAGATAGCCAAGGTTTAAGCTAATCTGTTTTTCCACGCAAATAGTGAATTTTCTACATTTATAGTCTTCTCCCCCACTTTATTGGGGGAGTTTTTTATTTACAAAAATTCCTTTAACAGTGAAAAATGAACTTCCCTGAACTTTCCTGTCGTGACATGTTAACAATATATATTTAGATAAAACACAATTTTTGCATGCTAATTTTGTACAAAAAAAGCAGATACTGTACGTATCTGCCGTTTTGTTTATTTTTGCATTTCCTTTGTTGGCCCCATCACGCCTGGTACTGGTAAACCTGCCTGACGTAGGAGTACCGTCATTTGACCACGATGATGCGTTTGATGATCTACTAAAATACGCAATATTGCTCCTCGCGCAATAGGACCATCAAAGCCTTTTACTTCCTCTAGCAAATCTTCATTTGATAGCTTTGCGACTTCCTCTTTTACACTATTTGCAGCTTCTTCATATGCTGCTACAATTTCAGCGGCCGTTGCAGGTACTGGATCTTCTTGACGAAGCATTGGCACTTGTAGGCCTGCTAAATAGCCAAAATAACCGATTGCACCAGCTAAATGCCACCCTAACCAACCGAGTGTACTATGGTCTTCCACAATACTTTGATTGAGCTTTTCATCTGTCACTGCTTTTAGTACTTGAGTAGTCCCCAGTGATGCATTAGACCATTCATTTAGAAAATCCTCTACTTGACGATACATATAAACGCCCCCTATTTTTAGCTTAACTCTATCATATAAAAATCCCAACTTTCTGGCAAGTTTCTATTCTTTTCATTAGTTTACATAATACTATTATGTAAAAACAATTCTTGCTGCTACAGCAATAGATTTCAGTTAATTTTTACAGCTCTTTCATTAAGTAATCATAATCTGCCATTTAATTGTAAACTCATGTATAATGGCATAAACTTATGTTATTAGAAAGAGGTAATTTATGTTTTCCCCATTAAAAAAGGGCGATACAATTGGTATATACTCACCTTCAAAGCCCGCTTCCGTAATCGCAAAAAAACGCTATGAACGAGGTAAGGCCCGCCTGAATGCTCTTGGCTTCAACCTTGAAGAAGGTATATTGACTGGAAAGTATGATTTTTATCGCTCTGGTACACCAAAGGAACGTGCAGAAGAGCTTAATATCCTATTTCGCAATCCGAATATAAAAATGATTTTACCTACAATGGGTGGGACAAATGCCAATAGTATGCTGCCTTATCTGGATTACGAGGCGTTTCAACGACATCCTAAAATACTTGTTGGATTATCTGATGTTACTGCCATACTACTTGCCTTGTATGCCAAGACAGGTGTCCCTGTATTTTATGGTCCATCTGTTGCTTCAACTTTCGGCGAATTTCCACCTTTGGTTCATTATACAGAGCAATATTTTAAAGAACTTTTTATAGATACTCTAACTTTCCCATATGAAATGCCAATTCCGCCTATTTGGTCAGATGATCGCATAAATTGGCTAGAAAAAACAACTGAAAAAACGCAACA
Source organism: Lysinibacillus sp. NPDC048646 (assembly GCF_050272295.1). Taxonomy (NCBI): domain Bacteria; kingdom Bacillati; phylum Bacillota; class Bacilli; order Caryophanales; family Bacillaceae; genus Lysinibacillus; species Lysinibacillus sp. NPDC048646. Next base: position 440,841 of record NZ_JBNNLZ010000002.1, on the reverse strand, counting down.
TCATAATACTTGGATGACTGTCGAGCATGGAGTAGCTGAAGGTCGATTGATTGGTGGGAATGTCAATACAATGTACGGATTTATTGGAACACCATACTTCCCTCAAATCGAAGAAGGAGATATTTTACTGTTAGAAGACACATCGAAAACAATCGCAGTTGTGGAGAAAAACTTTGCTATGCTAAAAATGCATGGCTTTTTTGACAAGGCTTCAGCCATCATCTTAGGCAAACATGAGCAATACGATGATTTAGATACGGGCCGACAGCCATATGATGTGTTAATCGAACAGCTCGATGGACACTCAATACCGATTTTAGCTGATGTAGACTGTTGTCATACGCATCCACTTCATGCGATGCCACTTGGCTTACGTGTGCGTGTCGACACAACAAATAAACGCATTACCTTTATGGAGAACTGGTTTTCATAATATTCGTATAACAAAGGAACTTCGCGTATACTGAAAGAAAAATAGCAGAAGGAGCTTGCTGATGAGAAATCTCTTATTTGTACTCTCTCTCACCATATTATTCGTTGGTTGTACGACAAATAAAGTAACGGAACAGCAAGTTAACTCTTCAAAACCTACTACTACGGAGGAGGTATCTAAGATTGAAAACCCAACCGAACAGAGACCAGACGAAAATCTTGCCTCCTTTTTTCCACCAGATGGTTCGACTGCTTATTTTGTAGGTGAAGGCAATGAATTTGCTAGCTTTTCCCTTCAAACGACCTTTATTGATGACACACATATCGCACAAATAGAAGATAATGGCGGTGTAACGATTTTAAAGGTCTATCGACTAACAGATTCTGCGATTGTGCTCGTCTCTAAAGAAGCCGTTGACAGTACCCCATTAATTCCAACAGCACAAGAAGCGGCTTCGTTTTCCATCATCGAACCTATTTTACAGCAGCCTTTTGAAGTCGGTAACAGCTTTGCTGGTTGGACCATTCAATCGACTACTGCTACAGTAGATACTGGAACAACCGTCTATCACGATGTTATTCAGCTGACACGATCAGAAGATACGATGACGACACAAAAATATTTCGCAAAAGGGATTGGGCTCATCCGTATAGAGGATACGATGAAAACAGATAACGAAAAGCCATTTGTTGTTACATCGACACTTCAAACAATTGAATAAAATGCTCCACAGGCGTCCGGCTTGGACGTCTTTCGTTTTGGGATAAGGAGGTACCTAATATGAGTGATTTACATAAGTCTTCAACAGAGGAAGAATTAACAGAAGAGGAATTTATCGAACTCGTGCTTGCAGAGCAGCAAAAGGCATTAGCGGAAGAACGTCAACAGCGCCTGCAAGGCAAAAAGCCAAAGAAGCAAAAGCCTATTGTGAAATGGATTGTATGGAGTATGGCGTTTGTCTTATTTTTTAATACTTTTGCGCTCCTTTTCCAAATTTACTCAATTCCAGCTATTGACTTTATAAAAGTATCTACAAAATTATCTGCACAGGAAGATATCCAAACATATAAAAAGGCTGTTGTAGAGATATCTACCGGCAATAGCAAAGGTACAGGTTTTGCCATTTCCTCCGATGGACTTATTGTAACAAACGCCCATGTTGTTGAGGATGCCCTGACATTGTCTGTTGTATTTCCAGAAGAAGGTCTAATGGAAGCGCAGTTATTGCAAAGCTTCCCAGATGTCGATTTAGCATTGTTGCAAGTTACTGCTGACAACCTACCATCGTTATCTCTCGCTGAGGAACCTAATTATGCAAAGGATGAGCATGTGTATTTCATTGGAAATCCACTTGCCTTTACGGGCATCGCCAATGAAGGTACTTTACTTGAACCAACTTTACTAGAGGATTGGCAGGAACCCGTTATGATGATGCAAGCACCTGTTTACAAAGGCAATAGTGGTAGCCCTGTACTTAATGCGGATGGTGAGGTAATCGGGGTCATTTTTGCAACCATGAAACAGGAACCATTTGGTCGAGTTGGCTTGTTTGTACCAGTTCAAGTGTTACAGAACTTATTAAAATCACATACTTTTGACTAGCTTATTAGGGTGGGGTTTTGTTGAGAAAGTAAATATTGATGAACTTTTCATCTTTGATAAACAAAGCTATTGCGGTTCATAGTTTTTCTAATTTTTGGTCAATCCACGTACAATAATCCATAAGGAGTGATGTTTGAATGTTCGCACAGATGAAAAAAGTGGAGTTCGATTCCTTTTCTGATTTAGCCCTGTTCAATGCCTGTTTTAAACCGCTCATACTGGATTATAAAAGTAGGATGGTAAAAGACAATAGTTCCATGGTCAAAGAGCTTTTTTATAGAGACTTAACCCCTGGCCAAAAAGCGTTGTTTGTTTTTCATGTGTATTATAATCATGCACTTGAATCGCAGGAAGAATTCTATTGGTGGAGTGCTTTTTATTTGGCTCAACCTAAAATTTGGTCGGCAATCACAACTGGATTAAAGTATTTAGGAAATGAGCATATGTATCAACTTCTGGAAGAAACTGAAATCATTTTTAGAAGTCATAATTATCCTGATACTTTAGAGAAGTTTACTGTAACAAGAGAAAACCTTGGAAGTAATTGTGAACTTACTGTTGCTATTCATTCCTTATATATGAATTTTAACAAAATTGCTCCTCAAACGATTAAGGGAATAAGTAAATTTATCCGTCACAATCCTGAAATGTTCCTAAAAATCGAGGACTAATTTCTCGCACTACTTTTTGCCTTGCTGTTAAGCGTAATGCTATCATTACGTACAATGAAAAAATTTTATAGATAAATTAGAATAACCCCGTTCTTAGATCACAACGGGGTTATACTTGTTTGAGATGTAAATAGTCATTCACCTGATGGCTACTCTGTACACTATTCGATTAATCGTCTGTTGGTTTACATAATAATATTATTTTTTATCATCTTTACTTTCATGTCGTACATATTGTGTAAACATCGATTTTACGGGGATCTTACTAACGATTTGATCACTTGTTTCCGCAATTTTTTGTAATACATCTAAGAGCTTCTCATCCCCAGTCCAATGTTTCTCAATCACTTCAGGTCCCAATTTATTGATAATCGTATTGACAACAAAAGTCGTTAATACGATATCGTCCATAAAACCACCAAATCCGAGGACACCCTCCGGTAAAAAATCCATCGGGAATATAAAATAAGCGATCGTTGCCCCAATCAATGAACGGCTTTTTGTATCAATCGCAGGGTCCATTAATGTTTTTATTAATAAATGAAACAAATCAGGCACAAACATCAGATAGTCTGCAAATTTATTTTTCCTGCCAGTTTTAGATTCAAGGAATGTGACTAGTTTAGTACGCAGCTTTTTGTAAAAATCTCGCTGTTCTTTTTCATTCGGTATTTTTTGGAACGCATCCATCTAATCTTCCTCCTTTTGCTCTCTATACCTATTACCAAAAAAACAAAAATATAATCCTTTTGTGTTGAAAGTATGCAAAAAAAAGGCACCCTATGTAAATAGGATGCCTTAATGTAACGAAAGTATTTTAATTACTGAGAATTAAAGTTTAGTTACGTTAGCAGCTTGTGGTCCGCGGTTGCCATCTACAACTTCGAATTCCACTTTTTGACCTTCGTCAAGAGTTTTGAAACCATCGCCTTGGATAGCTGAGAAGTGTACGAATACGTCGTTTTCGCCTTCAACTTCGATGAATCCAAAACCTTTTTCTGAGTTAAACCATTTTACTGTACCTTGTTTCATTTAAAAAACCTCCAAAAAATAAAAGTGAACAATATGTAATTTCTTCAGGAAATGAAAAAATTCACATATTACAAAGAGTACCGAACTAACGCGATCACTTTTTGTAATATGTGAATCCATGTTTCCGGTGAAGCAATTAAATTGTTAACTTAAGTATAACCAGATTTCATAATTTTGTCAAATAAAGAAAAAGATTTTTTATTTAATTCGCAATTTTCCGTTTAACTCTGTGGTTTCGACTGCGATGATACCATGATAAACTTGTGTATCATCATCACAAGCTTCACAATAAAAGCTTTCATCCTCTGACCAAAAAGCCCAGTACTTACCTTCTTTGCTCGCCTCGTGCTCATATACTGGCCGAAAGCTATTTAATTTTTCCTGAAGCGCTTTCTCAAACTGCTCTTTCGTCTCAAATGATTCTATTGTTTGAATAAAAGCTTCCCAGCCCTCAAATTTCCACCAAGGCTCATAATCAGCTTTCATGTAAAATATTGTATACATATTTGCCCCATTCCTTGCTGTCATAAGATATTCTCATTTTAGCAAACGCACATGAAATGTCTATTAAAACACCCTGAAATATGCTACTATTACCTTATTATTCATTATTTTTGGGAGGAATTTTTTATGTTTTCAAGTATTCGACCTAAGGCAGAGCTCGAAGAATTATTTAAGCGCGGTACAAATTTAAGCGCAACAGGCCGTTTCAATAAAACTTTGGCGTTTAATTATTTTAATTCACAGGATGAAGTGAATTTAAAGACCCTCTACGCCAAACTAAAAGATATCACACCTTCTATGAATGAAATTTTTAATATTTATTTAAGGGAAATCTCTCCTTCCTCTCAGCAAACGATCAGTGAAGAAAATATAAATCGATACTTGACTCAATTTTTCTTAGCCACTCGTGATGATGAATATGTGGATGAAACCGTAAAATTTTTCAATCTATTTAGAAAAAACCAATTCGAGCCTGGCAAATTAATTGTCGTATTTAATCAATTCGCCTTCTATATCACTACATACATTTTACATAACTTTGGTTTAAAGCCAAACAAAGCATTTGGATACATGAAGTCTTTCCAATCAGCTGTCAATGTTGACCAAGAATTACTCTTTGAAGTATTAACAGAGCGGATTATTGAAAATGTAGTGGCAGAGGTTTCTTCTTTAATGGATGTCAATGCTAAAATAATGTATATGAAGGATTTAGTATTCAGTTTAGATAAACAAAATGAAGAAATACAGTCATCTACAGCAGCGACAGAAGAGATTGCGGCCTCCATCAATGAGGTTGCGCGTATGTCTTCACGCATTTCTGAGAAAACAACTGATTCTGTTGATCATGCTATTAAAGGAAAGAATGCTATAGAACATGCGTTAACTGAAATCTTCAAAACCGAAGAAACATTTACTACTATTGTTGACTCCTTTACGGAATTACAAAAGCGCGTCAATGATATTGAGCATGTAGTAACTTTGATTAACCAAATAGCAGATCAAACAAACTTGTTAGCGTTAAATGCATCCATAGAAGCTGCCCGTGCTGGTGAGCATGGTAAAGGCTTTGCAGTAGTAGCACAAGAAGTTCGCAAGCTTGCTGAAGGCACGGTGTCTGCACTTAGTGAAGTATCGACAAATGTGCATCATCTTAAGAGTTACTCGAATGATGTATCTAAATCCATAACCGAAACGACCTCTATTATAAAAGAGGCAACCGTTGAAGCAAAAGAATCTTTACCGTTATTAAATGCAATTGTTAGTGCAATTGAAGGTATCAATCTTGACGTAACAAATACTGCAGCTATTTCTCAAGAGCAGGCTGCGGCAATTGACGAAGTATCTTCGAGAATGATCGAAATTTCTAGTCTTCAGGATGATATTCGCGACTACAGTCAAAATACGTCAAGCGATATTCACTTGTTAGGTAAAGAGATTAACCGCTTCCGCAATGACATTATTTCAAACAATAATGTACAACTCTCTTCTATTGCCCTATTACAATTATCAAAGGCTGATCATATTTTATGGAAATGGCGTATATACAATATGTTCCTCGGCTTAGAAAATGTACGACCAAATGATGTTTCCTCACATAAAGATTGTCGCCTCGGTAAATGGTATATAGCTAAACGTACAGTAGATCGTTTCGGACACTTACAGGATTATCGTGATTTAGATGCCTATCACGCTCGCGTACATGAATCAGCGAAGCTTGCGGCTGAAGCACATGGAGCGGGTAATATTCAAAAGGCTGAAGTCCATTTAGAAGAAGTAAATCAGGCTTCAGAGCGAGTTCTATACTATATTAATAACTTAATTGCTTATTTAGAAAAAGAACGTGTCTTGCAGTAAGTCAGGGGGAGGCTTCTCCCCGCTTAAATAAGTAGGAGGTTTTAGCGTGAATAAACGAGCGCTGATTAAATTTTTCGGTGATGTGTATGGAACAGGCTATCGCTTTTTCATTAAACAAAAAGCGATTGAGCTTGGCTTGAAGGGATATTGTAAATTAAATGATCTGGATCAAATTGAGGTTGAGGTAGAAGGCTCGAAAAAGGCCATTGATGAATTCCTCATTTTTGTTCAAAAGGGCGTTAGCCTTCAGGCAGATTCCAATTCATTTGCCTTAGAAGTTTATGATGATTTAAAAGGCTATATACGTATGGAGTCAGACATTGTTTAGTCTGGCTCTTTTCTTTTTAGTGTTGTTTTATCAAGCATTTCAGCCATTTTCATAGTTGAATGAACACGATTTATCTAAAATGACGTTGCTGGGTGCAAGTTTAGTTAGGATTGGGGTTAATTCCCCAATCCTTTTTATTTTGCCTACCACACAAAAACACGCTTCTAGCTAGAACATCGGTCGAAAGTTGGGCACATCTTTTCACTCCGTTATTTTCCCGGATGAGATTTCGTGGTTTAAAATTGAGCTGCCAAATACATCTGCTTAATTCTCAGTAGATCTCCCCAAAATTTGGAACACCTTTTACAATTCGATTTTTCAAAGGAACATTTCAGCCCTAACTTTCCGGGAGTGAACTTTTTGACAGTCCAATTTCCGACCATATCTCCTCAAATTTGAGAAAGCCTGCCGAAAAGTTGAATACCTTCTTAGAACTATTCATTAATAAACAACCACTCGACACTTTTTAGAAGTATTTGGTTAAGGTAAAGCGTACAAGAAATATAATTCTGTTTGCATATAGTATCAATAAATGCCAGAAAGGGAGTCAAGTATGTGGGAAAAAACATAAATAATTTTTTAAGGTTCAAGTTTAAATCAAATCCAAGTTGTCGTTGTCATTGTTGTGGTTTTTGTTGTCCTTGTCGTTGTAAGCCACCATTTATACCTGTGCCACCAACTCCACCTTGTCATTTTTTAGTGTACGTTACAGACGCTGGTCAGTTAGCTACTCCTGATAATAGAGTATCAGTGATTGATACAGCGACAAATACTATTGTCGCTACCATTCCAGTAGGATCTGCTCCTCTAGAAGTAGCGATTTCACCAAATGGAGCATTAGGTTATGTTCCAGCTTTCTTCTCGAATAATGTAACGGTTTTTGATACTGCAACAAATACGGTAGTCGCGACCATTCCGGTAGGAGTTAATCCTCTTGGTGTAGCGGTTTCACCAAATGGCACACTTGCTTATGTATCAAATCACGGATCTAACACTGTATCTGTCATAGATACAGCAACAAATACCGTAACCGCTACTATTCCAGTAGGGCTCCAGCCTCAAGGCATAGCTTTTACTCCGAATGGTGCGTTTGCCTACGTTGCAAATGAAAATTCAGGTACAGTATCAGTAATAAATACCGCTACAAATACCGTGGTTGCAACAATCCCTGTTGGAATTCGCCCAAGATCAATCGTTTTCACACCGAGCGGACAATTTGCTTACGTTACAAATGAAAATAGTAACAATGTATCTGTAATTGAAGCAGCTACAAATACGGTAGTTGCTACAATCCCTGTTGGAACAGGACCTGTTGGAACAGCAATTACACCAAATGGAAATCTTGTTTACATTGTAAATAAAGGTAGTAATACTGTATCTGTCATAAGTACAGCAACAAATACTGTGATTGCTACAATCCCTGTAGGGTTATCTCCTGACCAAGTAACCATCTTGCCGGATGGAACACTTGCTTATGTCACAAATCAACTTGACAATACTGTGTCTGTCATAGATATAGCAACAAATACAGTAATCGATACAATTCCAGGATTTAACGGTCCTACTGGTATAAAAACCGGGACAATCTGCCTGACTTCATAATCCAGAGTCCTTGGGCTCGAGGGTATCAAACAATAAAAAACAGGCACCTTCAGATTCGGTATAATGGTAGCGACCAAACAACCAAAACAGAACGGAATGAATGCCTCATGACTAATGTAAAACAAATAAGTCTGTTTGACATCCATGCGTTATATTTAACGGAAAGTTCGCATCGCTTTGATGCGATTTTTAGAATTTCAGCACATTAGACATTCAGCCAATCTTCCACTTATTCTCCAAGAAGACGTTTAAAGGCGCGCCACCCTACCGGAAAACTGGTTCGCATTGAACTTTCAAATTTTAGAAAGGCACCAGACACTCACTGTTGCTTTGTCATCCATAGATGATGAGTTAATATCTTCTTACAATTTTAAATGGCTAAATAGTAAAACCACTCGTCACGGAGTGGTCTTTTTCGTTAATTAAGATAAATTTATTCCCCTATTATTTATCAATAAAACCAAAAATTTCATTGATAATTTCTGTTTGATCTTTTCCTAACGTCATTAAATGTTTCGATTGTTTAAACCCTTTAATCAGTTTTTCGCTTGAATTGACATTTTTATAAATGGTATAAGCACTTATAGAATACAATTTATCGTCTTGTATTCCGTAAAATATGGCACTCGGGATTGTAATTTTGTCAAGGCCTTGAATCGTAGACCTAATAAATTCTTGAAACTCAATTAACGAATCTAAAGGCATTTGATGAAACACTTCAAGTTCATGAGAAATTTGGAGAGCAGACTTTTCTTCTATTTTTTTGTAATTGTTGGCGTAGTCAATTATTCTTTTTTTGAGTCGCTCTGGATCCCTATCAATCGGTACTGATAATACAATCACATGCTCTATTTTTTTAAACTGCGCAAGTCTCAATGCGAAAATACCACCGATAGACAAACCTATGACAGTAATTTTTTGGAATCCTTCATTTTTTAAAAATTGATATGCTTTAATCACATCTTGCCACCAGTCATTGACATTGTATTGTAATAACTGTTCTGGCGTTTGCCCATGACCACTATACAGAGGTGCATAGCATGTGTAACCTTTTTTGTTTAGTTCAGTTGCTACCTTCTTCATGTCTCTAGTATGGCTAGTAAACGAATGCAAAAGTAATACAGCATGATTATCACCTTTTAAGTAAATCTCTGTAGCAGGAAGTATCTTTATCACAAAACCAAAACCTTTCTTCATTAATACTGATTCTTAGTATAAAGATACTTTACCAAAGTAGCCAATTATCTACATTACTTAGTCTATTATTAAAAGATTCCTGCATACTATTACACACATTCTTCTTTATTTTTTTGAAAAGATACTTGAAATAATGTGCAGTACTGCAGCAATCAGTATAGCAATAACGTGAATTGTCATGAACATATTAAAAAAAGGAAAGGAATAAGGGGTAATCCATTCAGTAAAGAGCTTCGAGTCCAAAATCCACCTTCCCATCCGGGCAAATAATTTATCACTATCGTTCATGTTTGGCTCCAGGAAAGTGCCATCAATGGCGATAAAGATCAATTGAACAATTAAAAATATACCAAGAGTGATTATCCAGCGTTTTGCTAGATTAATATTATGCGTTTTTTCCTTGCCAATCATTTGCACACTTCTCCTCTCATGCTTCATCATTTTGGGTAATGACTAAATTCAATCCTTCTATAGCGTATAAGTGTAGTGGTGTTACCCTATCATTAGTTGTCATGAAGACCGATTTATATATAATTACCACAAACCTTATATAATGTATATATACTATAATTACATCATATACATTACTCAAAATATCGTGCAACCATTTTTATGTAAAATTCTCAATCTGTTGATGAAAACGAAATAAAAGAATATGCAAGAAATATCACCAGCGGAACATTTGTTAAAAATATCGTTTGTAAATCCTACTGGCTACGATGAACAAAAGATAAAAGATTTCATGACAAAGTTCGGTAAAATAGATAAAGTCACTCAGAATTTAACTTCAACTGAGTGACTTTTTCATTCAAATGCTTTGAAATGGCATTATTTACTTCTCACAAACAACAGTTTATACCACTGATTCACTAAAAACGGCATACAGGACAAGCTATAAATTAAGCCTAATTGCATGCCACTTAATGTTGCGACTTCGAACATACCCGTAAGCGCTGGAACAAATAACACGAAATGTATACATAAAAAACCTATTAAAAATGCGAGCCAAGTATATTTATTCGAAAATACGCCAATTGTGAAGAGCGATTCTTTAGATCGGGAGTTAAAGCCATGTACTAATCTTGATAAACATAAAGTTGTAAATGCCATTGTAGTTGCTGTTAACGTATCTCCGGTTGATAAGCCTATTCGAAAAGCAATAATCGTAGCGATAGCAATTAATAAACCTTCAAGTATCACTTGAGTAGTGAATGTTTTATTTAGTAATGGTGTGTGAATATTTCTAGGCTTGTCCTTCATTGTCTTTTTGTTATGCGGCTCTAAACCTATGGCAATCGCTGGCAAACTATCGGTCAGTAAGTTAATAAATAATAAATGTACGGGTGCAAATGGAACTGGTAAACCTAATACGGTTGCATATAAGACAACAAAAATTGCACCTGCATTGCCTGATAATAAGAATAGAATGGCATTTTTAATGTTCGTATAGAGGCTTCTGCCATTCGAAATAGCTTTGACAATTGTTGAAAAATTATCATCCGTTAAAATCATAGAGGATGCATCTTTCGCTACCTCGGTACCTGTAATCCCCATCGCCACACCGATATCAGCTTGTTTTAAGGCAGGGCCATCATTGACACCATCTCCGGTCATGGCAACCACATTTCCTTTTTCCTGCCAAGCCTTAACGATACGTATTTTCTGCTCTGGTGTTACGCGTGCGTAAACAGACAGATCTTGCACAACTTCTTGTAGTTGCTGATCCGTTAATCCTTCAATTTCATAACCTTCAATCGCTTCTGAAGGATCTTTTAAAATACCAATTTGTTTAGCGATAGCAGTTGCGGTTATTTTATGGTCGCCTGTAATCATAACTGGCTTAATACCAGCTTTTATACAGCTTTCGACCGCTGCTTTTGACTCTTTTCTCGGTGGATCCATCATCGCCATTAATCCGACGAAGATTAAATTTCTTTCAGCTTCTACATTGATTGTTTGATACGGCTTTACCTCTTTGTAAGCAATTGCTAGTACTCTTAAACCATTCATAGAAAAATCACGATTCACTTCTTCGATTTTTTTACGGTGCTCTTCCGTGATATCAAGTATCCCTTTAGCAGTTTCGATTTTTACAATTTTAGCTAGAAGAACATCTAATGCTCCCTTTGTAATCATGATATTTTTCTGATTAATATGATTTACTGTACTCATTAGCTTTCTGTTTGAATCAAAAGGAAGTTCTGTTACTCTTGGATAGTGCTCTCTTACCATTAATTCATCAAGACCGTACTGCTTCCCTAATTTTACGAGTGCAATTTCAGTCGCGTCACCTATTTCCTTTTGATCACTTTCCAAGGCATTATTACATAACAGCGCTTTTAACATCAGACTTTTTTCAATTGCATTTTCTGTATGTAGTTGATCATGCGGAATGACTTTTTGATCAACATATACTTGTTGAACAATCATTTTATTCTCAGTTAACGTTCCTGTTTTATCTGAACAAATCACAGATACACTGCCCAGACTTTCAACAGCATAAAGCTTGCGTATTATGGCATTTTCCTTCGCCATTTTTTGAGTTCCAAAAGCCAGCACAATGGTAACAATTGAACTTAATGCTTCTGGAATTGCTGCAACTGCAAGCGAAACCGCAAACATAAACGATTCTACTAACTCACGTCCTCGAATAAGGTCAATTGTAAAAATGACTACACAAATCATCGTAATACCTAACGCTAATTTTTCGCCAAATTGATCTAGACTTACTTGTAGAGGTGTTTTTTTGTCTTTCGCCGTATCCAGTAATTTTGCAATTTTCCCTATTTCTGTTTCCATACCAATAGCTGTAACAATGACAGTGCCACGTCCATTGGTCACAAAACATCCTGTGAATACCATATTTTTTTTATCTGCAATAGTTATGTCATGTTCTTCAATAGGCGCTGTGCTTTTTGCTACAGCCAATGATTCACCTGTCAATGAACTTTCATTTATATGCAAATTATGGCTATCTAATAATCTGCCATCCGCATTGATATAATCTCCAGCTTCCAAAAAGAGAATATCGCCAACCACTATGTCCTCAGAAGGAATCTCTACTATCTGATTATTACGCATTACTTTTGCAACCGAAGAGGTCAAAGCTTTTAGATTATCCAAAGATTGTTCTGCCTTGACATGCTGTACTGTGCCCAGGATTGCATTTAAAAAAACGACAATCATGATGACAATCGTACTTTCTACTTCACCTAATAATAATGAAATGGCAGCAGCAACTATTAAAATAATGACTAATAAATCTTTAAATTGTCCAAAGAAAACGGTGAATGTACTTGTTTTTTTCCCTTCCACCAATCGATTGTAACCATATACCTCTTGTCTTTTTTGAACGTCATCATCGCTCAATCCTTGATTTGTTACGTTCAACAGATCCATGACTTCATCTGATAATTGTTGATGATATTGTGCCATTCGATTCCCCTTCCAAAGTGTAATTACTACTTTTCATGCTAATTTAAAAGCAACTGTCACAATACAATCTACTTGCTTTCGAGACTCGCAATACTTCTATAAAAGAGTCTAATAAAGTGAAACTTCAATCAGTGGGGGTTTTTCTTGATCGCCCACCTAGTTGACTCGTTCTCTTCTCCACTTGAGGTGGGCGTCTTACTGACCGTTCATGCGGGATCAAAATAAAAGGAAGAAATCAGAAAGGGATCAATCATGTTCTAGTAGTTAACGGCTCTTTACCCTACATGTCCAATTTGATAGCTATAATTTCTATCGTCCTAGCCCTCAATATTGTTCTCTCTCTACTCCACCTCCGTAATACTTTAACTACCACAATAATATTCCTTGTTCTTATCCAGTATGATAATAATCGATATAGAAATTAAATAATTTGTTATATCGGTGAAAGGATAATATAGATTCGCTATAACAAAAGGTAGTATCAAGTTTTTTAAGTGTCCTTCGAGTGGGATTTTATCGATTAACAGTCTTTTTAAAGGTATGGTTTAACAACTAAAACGTCCAAATAAATATGCCTTTATGAAGTCGATAGATTCTTGTACAATCGTTGGGAGCTATTTTTGCTAAAAATTACAAATAGATAGCGAAGCAGATTCTTCCGTATAGAAAGAAAGCGTTAGTGTTTGAAGCTCTATTTAGACAGTCCTTTGTGAAATAGGCATTCGTTTATCGCTAAAACAGGGCTATACATATCCTGTACTAGTGATAAACATCTAAATTCATTCAGAAAGGATGTAATTATTAGTTCAAATATTGATTACACTTCCCCATCGACGCAGTTCACATTTGATGTCAATAAAAGTCTTCTTTTTAAAAAGGATAATCAAAACTTTATCAACATTCTAGGCGTTGCTCAGTTAAATACACTTGAAAACGTATCATTGCTAGATATTTTTCTTAGTACAAACAATGTAGTGGAGCCCCATTATCATCAAAATGCTGGGGAACTTGTCTATTGTGTTTCTGGGGCCGCAACAGTCTCCATACTTAACCCAATCACTAAACAAATTCAAAACTATCCCATTACACCTGGTCAAGTTGCGAATGTCCCACAAGGTTGGTGGCATTATGAAATTGCTACAGCCGATCACACACATTTACTTGCCATTTTTGATGCGCCAACACCTGAAGTAATTTTAGGTTCAGATATTTTGAAATTTACGCCAGCTAATATTATGGCGCATACGTATTGTTTAGATGAAAATCAATGGAAGAAAACAATAGCCCCAGTTATACCTTCAACCTATATTGGTCCTGCTAATAATTGTAAGCGCGGCGATCAAAATCAGACTTCTACTAGCCAAACCAATTCTTATGTAAATGCCTATCAACATCCGATAAATCCTTATCATTATCAATATCCAACTAGTTATCCATATGGATCGTATGAATGAATTTTGCTGTGGCACCTACCATTGCTACAGCTTTTTTGCTAGCCACTACATATCAACTGATAATATGTGGAAACCGCACAGATTGATTGTCATTTATAAAGGCAAGTCTAGCTATTTCACACATACTTATTAACAAAAATAATCCTTTTTTACAAAAAAATGAATAAAATATATTTTTATAGCACATCCTATTCTCATATTAAAAAACTATAATACGAATTAGGAAGTGTAACTATGTCAAATTTCAATAAAAATTTTCAAACTCAATCATTACGTTTTAACGAACTATTTACGATTTGGACACATCTCGGTTTAAATAATGGCTATATTGCTGCAAATCACTCATTTTTCAAGCATGCTTCGGATAAAGATTTGAGAGCGATCATTGTGGAATTTATTGAAGTCTTGAAAGATGAAAACAAGCAACTAGAAGAGCTATTAAAAGAAAATAACAGTACTATTCCTCCTATGCCTCGTGAAAATCTATCGATGCAACTCGGTGACATTCGGGGCGTTAAAAAAATTAACGATACAGAAATTAGTGCAGTTTTATCTATGAGTATCGCTTCTGCATTAATTTCATCTACCCAAGCGATGGAACGATCTATCAAGGGAAATCTAACGACAATGTTCGGTCAATTTCATATGAAGAATGCCATACTGGGTGCAAAATTATTACAACTTAGTAAAGATAAAGGTTGGTTACTTGTCCCTTCTACTACTTCTTAATCGTAAGTATTTGTATTAGCACACGGTCAAAGAATTTACAGTCGTCTTACGATTTCGAGACGACTTTTTAATATTCCGCCAAAAAAAAGACTACCTTAAGGCAGCCCAATTACATTTACTGGTTATATTGTTTTTCATTATTTATCTCTGTTTGTTACTAATAAATAATCGAGCGCGCTCATTCTAGTAAGCTTGTGCGTAAATTTGACGGCATCTGCTTGTGAGTTAAATGTAAAGTTTTGGAGTTCGTCAGTTGGTATATATTGATCAGCGATTTTTCGTTTCAGTTTTCGTACAGATAAAATGTGTGAGTCCTCCTCGTATAAGATAATAGCACCAACATTTCGATAAAGCGTTTGGTCAATCGTCGCAACAATTTTCACATTTAATCCTTCAAATTCTGTTAAATCTACCTGCATTTATTTACCAGCCTCCCTCTAAACTTACATTCGATCCCCATCTAAGATAATCCTTCTTTTCTATTTGAAAACGTCAATAATTCACATCCGTAACTATCGAATGTTGAGATAAAGATACTTTAACTCTATTCGAGTTAATGGCTTTCTTGGTTCATCTCCAAGAGTCTTTGAACTACAGTTAGTCCATATTGATGAACCGAAAATTTATCTTTAATTAGAGAGGGTACTGAAAAAGTCCACAAAATGAATTTTAGCCATGGCGGAAACGATTAATCATTTCTGCCATGGCTTTTTCTTCGATGCCGTTGATTTTCGTTTCGGCGGACGCTTTCCTGGGGGCGAACCTTGAGCCTCCTCGTCGCTAACGCTCCTGCGGGGTCTCAAGCTGTTCGCTAGTCCCCCAAGGAGTCACCGCCTGCACGCCAATCAACTAAGTTTCTCGTTTTTCTGAGTTTTTCATTCTTTCCGATTCACAGCGAACCTTTTATAGCTCGTTATAATCAAAAGTCACCAAAAGAATTTTTACAAGAAAAATCAAAGAATGTCCGAAAAGCCGTCTATCTATTCGATGAAATGATGAAAGAAAAATTTCCATTAAAACCAACTTCAAATGAAGCCACAGTGAAAAACAAGGGGGATATCAAAAGAAAACCGGCACTTTCTATTCAAAATCGAACAAAAAGTGCCTGTTTTTACGATTGAAGAACATTACATTTTAAAAACGTAAGTTTTTCAGTGCTCTTTTAATTAGAAGATGGATCTTCTTGTGACAGTGGCGCCCTTTTCAAAGAAAAAGCAGCACTTCCTAATGCACATAAAACTAATACAGCACCGAAACTGGCTAAATCCATGACAGAACCAGTCATCGCAAACAACGCTCCACCTACTGCTGATCCTATGGATATACCGATTTGTAAAGCCGCAGTATTTAAGCTTTGTTGAATATCAGATGTTTTAGGGTCAGTTTGTATGAGATAGTTTTGTAAAGGCGGCGTTAGGGCCCAACTAAGTGCTCCCCATAATACTGTGACAATTAGAAAGAGCGGGAAAGCTACGATTGTATAAGGAATTGAAAAAAGTACGATTGAGAATGTCGAAATGACAATTAAAATAGCTTTACCAGAACCTAATTTGTCACTTAACCAACCACCAAGGGCATTCCCACTTACAGATGCTATTCCAAATATAAGGTAACAAATACTAATCCATGATGAATTCAAATCAAATGCTTCTACTAAAAATGGCGTGAAGTAGGCATAGAGCATGTAATGACCCGCCAGCATAAATAGTGTAGTTAAATGGGCACTAGATATTTTTAAGTTTGCTAATGATTTTATTTGAACTTTTAATGGCGTAACCTCTACCACTGGCATTTTCTCTAGCAGTAAATAAATCAGTACCATCGAAACAGTTGAAAGTAATCCTATCCCTAAGAAAACAGCACGCCAACCAAAGGCTTCTGTTACAAATATCCCCATGGGAACACCTATGACAAGTGAAGAACTTACACCAATAAAGATAAGCCCTAATGCTTTGGCGCGATGTCTTGGTTCTACAATTTTTGCTGTAATTGTGAGTGATAGAACAATCACCAATGCTGTACTCATCGCTGTTATTATTCTAGCAATCATTACTGTTAAGAATGTAGCACTGAAAAAAGTCATAATGTTACCTAAAGTAAATATGAATAAGGCAATCAAATACAAGCGTTTCCTTTCCACTTTTGCAGTTAAAGACAAAAGCACAGGCGCAGAAATGGCATACACTAACGCAAAAATAGTAATCAGTTGCCCTGCTGTTGCTAGTGATACGTTTAAATCATCTGCAATATAAGGTAGTATCCCACCTACAATTAACTCCACTAATCCGACTGCAAAAGTTGTAGCAGCCAGAATAAAAACTCTCCAATTCATGAAATCAACCCTTCTATTGCTTCCATTTTGTACGGGTTAATTTATAAAAAAATCCTGACTACAAAAATGAAAGCCTAATTTTTGTAGTCAGGATTTTTATGGTTCCTGGTAGAGACCCTCAATCCATATTATTGAGGTTATACATATCAAATTATTTTACTTTAGCTATATTAGCATATTGTATTTTTTCTTACAACATTTTTATAACGATATTCCCACTTTGATTTTATCTCTTCTTTGTCCCTGATTTTTCTTTACACCGAGTTCTTTTTTCGAATATCACTTATAATTCTGTGCATTTGACCATAAATAGTAATATAAAAGTTTTAATATGGAGGTGATTGTTTGCGTATAGTAGGTTTAGTATGCTATTTTTTAGGACTATTTTACGGCGTAGAACCAGTAATAGAGGAATTTACGGCAGATGAACCATCTATTGACATTCCCATTGTGGACAAACAGCAAACCCCGATAAAAGAAACTGTTGAAAATTCCGAAGTCTGCGTTCATTATCCTTCTTATAAAGTTTGTACAGCTTTACCTGAAAAATAAAGTGAAACTTCAAACAGTGGAGGTTTTTACGGTCAGTCGTTCGCCCACCTCGTGCACTCGTTCTATCTCTCATCTTGAGGCGGCCATCCTATGACCGTTAATGCGAGGTAAATAGGCTAGCTAAAAAGAGGTCTACTCAAGATAAAATCTGAATAGACCTCTTTTTTAGTAAATGTGTGGCTATTATAAAATAGCGTATATTGATAGAATGGCTATTTAAAAGTAATGGGGTTACCTTTAGAACTGTTACTCCCCAAATTATTCACGACCAATATGAAAATGCTTGAATGGGTAAACCGTTAATTTTGATTCGCCATATACTGCATCATTAGCAATTAAACCATAATGACGGCTATCATAACTTTTTAAGCGATTGTCACCGAGCACAAAGTACATACCTTCTGGCACTTTTTTTTCACTGACAAGTTCCTCTAATGTGAAATTTTCCGTAATACGTAATTGATTCGGATCATCTGTTTGACGATTGACATAATCTTCTTTATAAGCTTTACCATTTACATACAAAATGTCGTCTTTCATTTCAACGGTATCCCCAGGTAATCCAATTACACGTTTAATGTATAATTCATCCTCTGTTGGTGATTGGAAGACAATTTGGTCAAAACGTTCAATTTTACTTATTTTACTGACAATAATAATATCCTTATCCTCGTATGTCGGGTACATTGAAGCACCTTGTACTTTAATGGGTGCAAATAAAAACTGTTTACAACCCAGTACGACAAGAACTGTAATGACAATAATTTTAATGTAGGATAGTATTTCTTTTTTAAAATTCGTTTTTTCTTCTTGCATACTCATTCCCCGATACTGTTTTCTTATAGTATAGCATTTTCTATAGAATAATGACGCTTATTAGCCCAAAATGTTTCTCTTTCATGAAAAATAGACAAAGCCTTTACATGCTTTGTCTTCTTAGAATTCCATTATATTATTCTGGCTATTATAAATGTTTACTTTGCGTAGCAGAGTGATGCTGTTCATTAAACAAATCTACTGCTAATACAATACCGATAGGCAATGCGATTGCCAATAAAATAGTACCTATCATCACTACTATCACTCCCTCAACCACCTGATAAAAATAGTATACACTAAATTTTCTGATATTTCAAACGAAACAAAAAAATCATTCAACTAGGCATGCATCCTACCTGAATGATTTTTTATTTTACATGAAAATTTTTAAACAAAGTAGATGTAAGTTTCGCATAGCTGATGTGATCGGACTTTTTCGTACCTTGCGTTTAGGTGTATAGCTTTGCATGCAATTATTTAGAGCTGTATACCTAAGCACCTGGGTCCTCCCATTCATGAATCTCCCTCCCTCCATTGACAAAAATTTTTACATCTAGAATATCCTGAGTATCTAATAATATTTTTACAATATTTACTAAATATTATTTTAAATGTGTTTTTAATTCCGTTTGGATTTGTTGCAATTCCGTTTCATTTGGAATATAATACCATATATGATCAATTTTCGTACCTTCTCCCTCTTCGAATGATAATTGATCAATATCACTATTCATTTTTTTATAAATACTTTGCAGTTGAATAAGGTCCTTTACGCTAAAATTCATGCGGACATTCTCTCCTACAACATCAAGCATATCTGTTGCCTTTAAAAGCACAGAGGGAGTCGACGCTTTTCTCATAACGGCTTCGATAATTTGTCGTTGACGAATTTGACGTCCAAAATCACCACGTGGGTCCTCGTAACGTATACGTGAAAAAATAAGTGCCTCATCACCATTCAAATTTACTTCACCTTTTGGATAATGATAGGAGTCATAGGTCAAATCCATATCATTTTGGATGGTTACCCCCCCCAATGTATCGATAATTTGTAGGAAGCCCTCCATATTGATGAATACATAATAATCGAGTGGTATATCTAAAAAATTCTCAACTGTATCCATGGCCATTGGTACACCACCAAATGCATAGGCATGATTAATCTTATCGACTGAGTCATGACCGATAATCTCTGTACGTGTATCACGTGGAATACTTAGCATTTTCATTGTTTGCTTTTCTGGGTTTACTGTGATAACAATCATCGTATCTGAACGGCCACTATCATTTTCTCGTTCATCCACGCCAAGCATAAGCACAGAAAATGGTTCTTTCTTCGTAATTGTTTTTTCTACAGTATTTGTTTCAAGAAGTGGTGTATTAATTTTATTCATTGTTTTCTGGACAGTATAATAAGCAGTACCTAGAAAAACTAAAAAAATTACCAGTAAACTACCTAAAATCCATAATAAGATTTTTTTCTTGCCTTTCTTTACTTTTGAACGTTGCATTTTTTTTTCCATACTTAAGTCCTCTCTTGCTTTTTACAAATTCCCTCTTCTTTTTGACGTATTAGGTTGGAAAAAAGTTCATTTAGTCTATTTATATGCATATTAGACGAAAAAAAGACGTACACTAGTATTTACTAAATATACGACAATATATTCATTAATATTCGAAATTCCCAATACTGTTTATCAGTTCCAACGTTTTTTTATGAAAGGTTTCATAGATGAGATAACTTTTGTTTTTAAGAGCTTAACAATTTATTTTACGATTTACTGTACTATTTCCTCAGTACCCATATTACGAACAAAGTCACACAACTTTCCATACGTTTAAAGCATTCACTTTACTATTACACAGTAAAAAGCCATCTCAAAAAAAATTTGAAACGGCATCCTTATACATACTATCTTTGTTTGTCTTGAATTCCTTGCACTAACTTTTCTTGAATCAGCAAATATTGTGCAATCTCTTCCTCATTCAATACTTCAAAAAGCTGAATAAAGACTTCCTTGCCAATCGATTGAGCTGTTACTAAAGCCTTTTCCCCTTCATTGGTAATCATTAAACGTATCGTCCGACGATCGGCTTGATCATACAGTCTTTCAGCTAAACCAAGTTTTACTAATTTCTCAGCAATGCTCGTCATAGCGCCTTTCGTATAACCGATTGTTTCCGCTAATTCTGCTTGCTTTTGCGGTCCATTTGAATGTAGTTCGTTTAGTACTAAAATCGGCGAAATACCTAACGGATACGGAAAAGCTTTCGTAAATCGTATAATATTTGCATTATTCATCTGTTCAATCATATGAATGAGTTTAAAAATACTTGTCTGTTCCAAAAAAATCCTCCTCGAACATCCGAGAATATTAATGAAGCATAATAGAACCACCATCGACCATAATTGTTTGGCCAGTGATATATTGAGCGTCTTCTGATGCTAAAAATACGGCTACACGTCCGATATCTTGTTCAACATCGCCAAAGCGTCCCATTGGTATTTTATTTTTTACAGCTTCATAGTATTCCGGTTGTGCTTCTGCCCATGCTTGTACTCCTGGTGAGTTTGCAATAGGACTGATTAAGTTAACATTAATACACGAAGCGTCCCATTCATTTGCCGCTACACGTGAAAGACCGCGGATAGCTTCTTTAGCAGCAGCGTATGCGCCTTGTGCTTCATGACCAGCAAGGCCAGCACCAGATGCAAAATTAAATATTCCCTTTCGATTCTTTCAAATGAGGTAATGCAGCTTGCATCAAATAAAATGTTGGATAAAAACCTGTATTATAATAATAAATCTCAATCAGCCTGTGTTGTTTCTTCGATTGTTACTTGTTTCGATGCATGTGCATTATTAACCAATACATCTAGTTTACCGTATTTTGCTACAACTGCATCAATAATTTTTGGTAAATACTCACGATCCATTAAATTTGCTTGAAAAAAAACATTGATTTAGGAGAAAACTGTAGTAATTCTTTTTCCACCTTGAATACCTTTACATTTCGTTTGCTATTTGTTTCACAATTTCGTCGATGGTTGCAATAGCTGATGTTTTATTGGCTTGTGTCAAAATACTAAATATATACCATTTGCCACTCTTCCCCTGAACATATCCACTTAAAGCATAGGTACCTGATATATAACCCGTTTTGGCTGATACACTATAGCCTTTTAAACGGTTTTCTAATGTAGCGCCAACAAGCTGACCTTTTCTACCTGCGTGAGGCAATCCATCTAAATATGAAAAGTACCATGATTTACTACGCACTTTATATAATAATAAGCTTTCTTGCATACTACTTACACGGTTTTGACTATTTAAACCCGAGCCATCCTCGAAATACCATTGATCCATATTGAGACCGCTGTCAAAACCATATGCTCTAATGGCCTGTATTCCAGCTGCCCAGCTTCCTTCACTCAGTACTTCTCTTCCGATTTGCTTCGTTAACATTTCACCCATACCGTTAATACTAAGTTTTAAAAACCGAAAGTTAATGTCTTTTAATGGCGTTGAATAGGAAACACCAACACGTTGCGCATTTTCTGGCACCTGGCCAACTTCGAGTGGCATCTTTTGTATATCCTTTGCCATTAACTTTTCCCGAAATATATCGAGTGTATATAAAGTAGGATTATAAACCGTTACATATGTACTTTTCTCTGTCCCCGCTGGTAAATTCCCCGTTACCACTATGCGATCTGTTCCATATTCTCGTGTGATATTCACGGTGTTTTTAGAGCCAATCTTAACAATTTTTGTTTGGTTAACAATTGGAATCGTACTTGCATACGGAGCAAGCTGAACACTTGCCGCCACACCAACCTTTGAACCAGTGACTTTTACTTGCACAGTTGCAATATCATATTGATTATTTGGCGAAATTGTTAATGCTGAAATACGTGATGCGTAGGACAAAGGTTCATCTTGTGGCACGATTCCTTTAGATAAACGATCATCATCAAACCAAGTATCATCCGCAATTAACGATCCCGTTATCTTCCTGATACCCATTTTTTTTAGCCCGTTGGCAAAGGAGTCTAGGTGGACAGGCAATAGTGTAGGGTCCCCTCCGCCCTGCAAATAAACATTCCCATGCAATACGTCACCTTCAATGGGACCATCTATATAGGCCTTTGTTACAAAGCGGTAGTCTGGGCCAAGTAAATCTAATGCCGCCGCACTCACTAATAATTTATGAGTAGATGCTGGACGAATCATTTTCTCACCATTTTTATTGTATAGTACATTCCCACTACCCATTTCTCGTACCGTAATACTGTATTCATTCGTTTTCCAATTATTCGCGATGATATGATTAACCTTTGTTGCCATCGTTTGCTCACTTGCCCATGCTTTTTCTACAACCGTCATCTGCAAGCAACAGAGCATAAAAAGAATCATAAAAACTATTTTTTTCTTTTTCATAGAACCTCCTAAATTAAGATTTCAAACCATATTGTCCTATGCTATTTTACCTACCTCTTTACTACCGTCTTTATAAACTAACTCAAGATAATCGACCCTTTCTACTTTTTACGCTTTTATTCTACGGAAAAAATTAGTATTTTACAATGTTTTTCCAAATAACTTTTTGCATTGCTCCTTAGAATCGAAGGTCATTTTTTCATTCGACAAGAATAGACTATATTAGCAAGCTAAAATTCTTTCGGTAAAGGAGTTGGTTTCATTGGGTGCAAGATGGATAAAAATTTCGGTCCTGTATTTCGCGATTGCTTTGGCTTTTGGACTGTTTATGCATTATACAGTTCAACTTCAATGGAAGGCGACACATGCCCATATCGGTGTCCTAGGTTGGCTGTCAACGGGATTCATTGGCTTAATCTATTCATTTTATAAAGAAGCAGCTGAGACAGCACTCGCTAAAGCACAGTTTTGGTTTTATAATATTGGTTTGCCTTTCCTATTAGTTGGCATGATGATGGTTTATTTAGATGTACCTCACTGGTTATTTGAATTTTGCGTATCTGGCGGTGGTATTGCCGTTGCATTTTCCGCAGTGTTATTTGTGGTGAACATCTTTAAACATGTAAAATGCTCTACTAATTAATAATGAAGAAGCCCCACATTTCAACAATGTGGGGCCTTTTTCTATGAATTCAATGAGTTTGCTTGCATTTGATACATTTTTTCATAAATACCACCATGGGCTAACAGCTCATCATGCGTGCCTCGCTCCACAATTTCTCCGCGCTTTAACACAAGAATGCGGTCTGCATTTTTAATCGTTGAAAGACGATGTGCAATAATGAACGTTGTACGCCCTTTTTTTAATACTTCCATGGCATGCTGAATGATCTCTTCTGTTTCCGTATCAATATTAGAAGTAGCTTCATCTAATATTAATATGGCTGGATCAAAGGCTAATGCACGTGCAAAGGAAATTAACTGACGCTGCCCCGAAGATAAGGTACTTCCCTTTTCAATCACTGGTTCTTCATAGCCTTTTGGCAAGTTCGCTAATACGCGTTCCCCACCAACAGCATTTAAGGAAGCTTCAATTTTTTCATGGGAGATCTTTGGATTATTTAGGCTCACGTTGGAGGCAATTGTTCCAGTGAATAAATAAGGATCCTGTAACACGATACCCATATGCTCACGCATCGATTGACGAGGTACTGATGTTATATCAACACCATCAATCGTTATCTTACCTATAGATGGATCGTAGAATCGGAATAATAAGTTCATGATTGAACTTTTACCAGATCCCGTATGACCAACTAAAGCGATTGTTTCCCCTTGATGTGCCTCAAACGTTAAATTTTTCAAAACATACTCATCATTTTTATAAGCAAAGGAAACATCTTCAAAAACAACATTCCCTTTATATCTTGGTAAACTTTCTTCAGAAACTGGCTCACCGTTTATATCCAACACCTCAAACACGCGCTTCCCTGCAACAAGCGAGCGTTCAAGCTGTGAAAATTGATTGACGATATTCGTAATCGGATTAAATAATTTTGTTAAATAATCTACAAAGGCATACAATGTACCCGCAGAAATGACTTCCATTGTCGTAATGGATTGTGTCCCAAAGTAGAAGATGAAAATAGTGAACATGATAAGTCGTAAAGTATTAACAAGATTAAAGGACGTAGCCGAATCGAGGAATAAGAGTTTACGCTCATTGGCGTAATGCTCATTATTCATGTCATCAAATTCCTTTGTCATTTGCTGTTCACGACGGAATGCCTGAATAATAGTCATCCCTTGAATCGATTCATTTATCATTGCATTAATGTCGGCAATTTTCGTTCGAATAACATCATTATACTTGGAAGCAAATTTTCGATATAAAATCATCCATACATAAATAATTGGCACCATAATTAATGCGATTAATGCCATTTTCCAATTTAAAATAATCAGTGCGATATACACGCCAATAATTGATATGAAGCTTGTCACAAAATTTGAAAGCACCTGTACATATAAATTACGCACAGCCTCCGTATCATTCGTCACACGAGCAACAATTTTCCCTGCCGGCAAATTATCAAAATATTGAATCGGTAATGTTTGAATATGTTCAAATACGTCTTTACGTAATTTTTGCACGACACGGTTGGCACCCATCTGCAAATAGATATACATAAAATAGCGCAAAATAGCTGTTGCTACTGCCAATATAAAATAAAGTGTTAACAGCCAAGTAATGGGTTTGATGTCAAGTTGGCCGATTGTCATATAATTATCAATGATATGTTTTGCAATAAATGGCCCAACAAGCTCAGTAAAAACGGCAATCGTTAAGAAAAACAGCCCAAGAAATATTGGCTTTTTAAAATACATGGCATAGTTTATTAAACGTTTACTTGTACTCATGAGGCACCTCCTTCAAGCTGCTGACGGTCGAATTGCTCTTTATACCAGCCTTGTTGAGAAAGGAGTTGATCGTGTGTACCTTGCTCTACAACTTGCCCTTCATCGAGCACAATAATAAGATCCGCGTGCTGGATTCCTGACAAACGATGTGTTGTAATAATTGTCGTTTTATTTTGTCGTTCACGTTGAATGTTTTCAATAATTTTCGCCTCTGTTTTGGCGTCTACAGCTGAAAGCGAATCATCCAACATTAAAATTTCAGGGTCTTTGATAAGTGCACGAGCAATTGACACCCGTTGCTTTTGACCACCAGAAAGCGACACACCCTTTTCACCAACAAGCGTCTCAAGACCCATCGATAAGTTTGCTAAATCCTTTTCAAAATAAGCCGCATGTATTGCTTTTTGTATTTCTGCCTCTGTTGCATCTTCTTTACCAAACAAAATATTTTCACGAATCGTTCGTGAGAATAAAACATGATCCTGTGGTACATAGCCGATCCAACCGAGTAATTGTTCCTTTGTTTGAGCAGTAATATCTATACCGTCAATGGACAATTGTCCCGCACCAATTGGATACTCTCTCAACAATTGACGTAAGAAGGTCGTCTTCCCCGCCCCTGTTTTACCAACAATTCCAAGAGTTTCGCCCTTTTTCAGTGATAGCGAAATTTGTTGAAGATTTTTCACCTGACTCATCGGATATTGGAATGATAAATCAGCAAAACCAATTGAATGGGGTGTCCTAACAGCTTGTGGATGCATTGTATTTTGAACATCCGCTTCATAGCTTAATGTTTCCTGCACTCGGTCAAGTGAAGCATTTCCTTGTTGCATTACGTTAATAAGTTCGCCAATAGCAAAAATTGGCCAAACTGCTAGCCCAAGATAAACATTAAACGTCACTAGCTGCCCAACTGTCATAGCCTCAGTCGCCACTAAGTGCGCACCATAGCCAAGTGCTACAACATAACTAATCCCGGTTCCAACCTTTGTAATTGGACCAAATAAAGCGTTTATTTTTGCGGTATGCATATTTTTTTCATAAACGGTTTCACTCATGGCATCAAAATCCGCTTCGTCCTTTTTTTCTTGCACATATGCACGTACCACTCGAACGCCTGCCACCGATTCCAATACACTATCGTTTAACTCTCCAAAAGCATCCTGGGCCTTCATATAACGTTCATGGACAATTTTCCCTAAATATTGAATAAGAATCGCCATAATTGGTACAGGCAACATGGCAAAAAACGTTAATTTCCACGAAATTATATAGCCCATTGCAAAAATAATACAGCCCATATAAATCGTTGAGTCAATCAGCGTCATAATACCAAAGCCCGCCGTAAGCGATACTGCATTTAAATCATTCGTTGCACGTGCCATTAAATCACCCGTGCGATTTTTTTCATAAAAGGTTGGCGTCATCCGCAAAAAATGCTGCATCAGATTGCGGCGCAAAATTTTCTCTAAGTTAATGGCACCTTCAAATAGTCGGAATTGCCACACAAAATTCAACACATAGCCCCCGACAATGATACCGCAGAAAATCAATATATACTTCGTTAAAATAGCTGTCGTCATTTCACCAGCTGTTAAAATATCAATAATGGATCCCAATAAATATGGAGGAATAACTTCTAACCCACTGGCAACTATCAATAGCACAATAGCTACAGAGTATTGTTTCCAGTATTGCTTAAAAAACCAACTTAATTTACTTAAAACATCGAACATACGTTACAACCTTCTTTCTTCCGTTGCTGTTGAGCCTTGCTACCCACTATCTAGCAATTCCTTTTTGAAAATCATTTTCCGGTTTGAGTTTCTCATACTACATACACTCCTTTTGTTATTTTCACTACAACCTTTTTTTGCAATAAAAAAGACACATACCCCTAAAAAGAGCATGTGTCTCTAGTAAAAGGTAAGGTGTGACCCATACCTTTTATTGCAATATAAATTTACAATGTTAGACATGGACAATGTATGCAGCTGTGCTTTGGTATTGTACTGGTAAAATCATCATTGTCATGTCCTCCTTCGTTCGTTTTGTTATAGTGTTCTTGAAGATTATCATATAATTGAAATAATTGTCAACAATCTGATTGTTATTTTTTGTGTTTTCCAGGAAATAATTAACGCTTTAAAGTGGTAAATTACTAAATCTATGATTAGTTTGTCACTTCAAATGCTAACCGAATAGCTGGCATAGCTGAACCCGGATGGTCTGTCGAATATGTTAACTGTGGAATTAACGTCATATCAGTGTCCTTTTCCTGCTGTTTATAAATGCCAGGGTATAAGTCGATTAAATGGTGCCCAACTTCCCCCGTTGCGATGACATCAAACGTTAAATTACCCTGACTGTTAAAAGCACATAAATAGCCTGTATAAGCATTGTCGTATGTTAAGTAGTAAGCGTTATCAAACTCAGTCCAACCGCCACCTTTTATTGTAATGGCGATTTTTGTGCCTACTGGACCTGATTTCGGTGTGAAATCGACGATAGACGGTAGAATACGTAGATAGGTTTGCCCATACACTTCCCCATCATCTACTAAATCAATTCGATGGGGAATGCCTCCTAAATCATCTGGTACTTTGAAGGTATAATTTATATTACCCTCTTTGTCTGTTTTGACTTTAGCAAGCGTGGATACTTCCTCTCCAAAGCCTTTACCGCTAACACGACTGCCTTTCATCGTGTTCCACACAAGCTCAATGTCTGTATCTTTTGGCAGCCCAGATGAAGTTAATGTAACCGGTGCATCTACGATTCCCTCTTTTACACTTAGTTCAACTTTTACGCCCTGCTTTTGCTTTAGCTCTGGCATCACAACACCTCCAGAGGCTGCTACTGGCGTCTTCTCCACATGATTGGCAATTGTGGGCGCGAAACCTTCTGTTATCGTAAACATAAAGTCTGGTGCCGGCTTATCTGGATAAGGTGATTGTAGATAGTTAATATATTGCATCCCCAAGTAGCCTGTACGTAAACGAATCGCATGATCACCGACAGTGCCTGCAGCCCGAATTTTTGCCTCAGCTGTTCCATTCGTAGCTATACCCGTGACAAGTCCAGTATATTTATTGTCATACGTTAATTGCCAATTCCGCATATATGTACTCCAACCGAGTCCTTCCATTTTAATGGTAATTTCCGTACCGACCGGACCAGATTTTGGCTCCATGTTAAATGATGAATCTACAGTATAGCCGACCTGTCCAATTTTTTTACCGCCTTGTTTTACCCATAATGTAAAATCACCGCCAAAGCCCTCTGGTACATTGAACTTTCCGGACCATTGTCCATCTGCACCAGCTTTCCCCTCTAGTAAAGTCATCTCTTTTTCTGTAAATTCCGGACCGATTACAGCATATAAATCTTCGATAATATATTCCCCATCAATAGCATTCCACACTAATTTAACGGGTTCATTTTCTTTTAAATCCGTCACATTAAATGTTACTTCATCGCGTACAAAACCACGTTGCGCTGATAATGTGATATTGTTTAGTAGTTTTTCTTCTACAGTCTCTTTTTTCTCACTAGCCGCTTCAGACGTAGCATGCTGTTTCTCCGCTGCAGCTTGTTCTTCTTGCTCAGAACAAGCTGCTAAACTAAGACTAGCAATTAAAGCGAGGATAGCAAGCCATGGCTTTTGAATCGCCCTTTTCATGAAAACATGCCCCCTTTTTTATTGAACAACAACCAATTTAGCTGTCATATCTCCATGACCAGCACCACAGAAAACACTACATACTATATTAAATTCTCCTGATTTTTCAGGTGTGAATTTTACTGAACCATCCTTGTCTAAATTTACGTTTAAGCCTTCCACATTTACCTCATGCACACCTTCTTCAGATTTTAAAGATAGTGTTACTTCCTCACTCGCTTTTACATAAAATGTTTTCTCCCCTTTAGGGCCATGAAAATCAAAATTATTACCAATAATTTCAACATACTGATTCGTTTCTACTGTCGATAAATCTACTTCTGCTGAAACAGGTTTTTCTTTTGGTGCTTGCGCCACTTCATCTGACACAATCGTTAAAAGTGACGGTGCAACATTAAATGGTTTAAATTCCCCTTTTTGATCGTTATATTCAGCTGTTACTGTATAGCCAAGCGTTCCTGTTGGTGTATCTTCTGTAACAGGATAAGCTACTACCCAGAAATTATCATCGCCGTGCTTGCCATATGTCATATCAAGCTTTTCGCCAGTAGATAAATGTACCTGAACTTTTGCATCTGTTACTTGCTCACTCGTAATGCCATCTAACACATTATTACGAAAAACAATTTTGTCACCAGGTGAAAATCTACTAGCTAATACACAACCGCCTTGCTCCGTTACTATATCGCCTGTTATAACGAGTGCACCTATTGTTTTCTCTTCTGATTCTTTTTTCTCACTAGCATCATTGTTACAAGCATTAAGTATCATCATTGCTGCAAATAATGATATTATTATTGACTTTGTTCTTTTCATACTAAAATCCCTCCTTTAATTTTTGTCATTAGTATATTTATATCTTACTCCTTCCTATTTATAATAATCAATATAATTAATAGAAAAATCTGAAAATTTAGTCTTTAATGTATCATTTTAATAGTTATTCGTATTTTTACTATAATTATGTTGTTATTGGAATATAATTAATAATTGGAGTAACAGATACATTACTTCATACAAGAAAAAATAACCTCTAGAACAATGTTCATAAATTTCGTACCATGATACACTCTTTTATATATCTTGTAAGGAGACTTTGACTTTGAAAACAATTTTAGCAATTGGCATTGGTGGGTTTTTCGGAGCTGTTTCTCGTTATAGTATTAGTCTTTTAATCACGAATACAGGGAGCTTTCCAATAGCAACACTTAGTATAAATCTAGTTGGGTGTTTTTGTTTAGCCTGGCTTTTTACTACTTTTGCGAATCGCACGCCACTCGTATTGGGCATAGGTACTGGCTTTTTAGGGGCATTTACAACCTTTTCTACATTTTCTGTCGAAACGCTTTTACTCTTAGAAAATAATGAATGGGTGAAAGCCATCAGTTATAGTTTAATGAGTGTTATGGGTGGCTTATTTTGTGCCATGCTTGGGACCTGGCTAGCTAGGGGGCGAATGAAATGATTCTTGTAGGAATTGGTGGATTTTTCGGTGCCCTCACGCGATTTTATATAGGAAAATGGATCGTCAGTAAATATCCCTGGGCAACTTTTTTCATTAATATATCGGGTGCTTTTGCCCTCGGTCTTTTATTTGCTCTACATATAAGTAATTGGCTTTGGCAACTATGTGGTATCGGTTTTTTAGGCGCTTACACAACTTTTTCAACATTTGGCTTTGAAGCCCTACAGCTCATAGAAAAGAAAAAAAGTTGGCAAGCAATTGGCTACATTTGTAGTACCGTCTTATTTGGACTGCTCTTCGCAACACTTGGATTTTTAGTTGCGTAAGAGCATCCCAACTATACAGATATTAAATTATGAGGTGATTTTTTGACACAACCAACGATCGAACAACTGCAAGCACTAGAAGCCGAAATTGAACATACTTTATACATGTTAATTGAACTAGAATTAGAAGAAGCTTATTCCGAAATGAGTTCACGCTTTGCACTGCTCTTAGCACAAGTACAAGCCGCTCACTTAATTGATTATAAGCTCGATGTTCTTGTTAATCCTGAGTTATTTGCCACAGAAACTCGTATTCTCCTTGAAAGTTTAATGGAAGCAAAGGCCAGACCACATAAAAGGCAACGACTATTAACGCATCGCATGATATTGAAGATTTGGTTGCGTAAAAATCAGCGTTTTATGAATGAATTTTTACCACAAATGTTTTAGGCTTCGCTCTAGGGACGCCTAAAATCTTGTTACTCCTATTTTGTTAATTGATATTGCTATGTATACAGCTTTAAAATTTCAATAAATAAAAACGGAGTTGCACAAACAGTAAACGAAAACCATTTGTCCAATAATTGCAACCAACTTCATTACTATCATTATCATAATGATAGTAATTATCATAACCTAGTGCATCAGACAATAAGTTGCAAAATTTCACCGCCTCTATCCATGAAACGTTTAATTTTGGTTTTCGAGCATCATTCGTTATTGCCAATTTCTTTCCCATAATAATCTCATAAAATTCTTTCGTCACCGTATATTTGGCAAGATAAAATGGCGTTATCTTAACATCCCGGATGGCTTCCTTTAAATTTTTTCTCCTAACAGGTATTCCTTGTTTAGAATTAATGTTTTTATAGACTTCTTTCATCGCCAAACCACTTTAATATTTGATTTCTCTCATATTCCCCCTTTCTTCTCCAAACTGACCTTATAAAATCATCACATTCTGACTATTTCAAAACAACCAGAAATATTATTAAAATAGTAAAATATTCAATTTAATCAGGAGGTATATTTTGCAATCTACATATAATACTTCGACAGTTAGTCAGCTTTTCCTGTGGTTTGGTGCTTCCATTTCATTAGCAGAAATCGTAACTGGTTCGCTGATCGCGCCGCTTGGCATGACGAAAGGCTTGCAGGCCATTTTAATTGGGCATGTCATTGGGGCAATTATTTTATTACTTGCTGCATGGATTAGTGCAAATAGTCGTTTAACAGCACTTGAAGCAACAAGAATTTCCTTTGGCGCTTATGGCTCTTATGTCTTAACCATTTTAAATATGCTACAGCTTGTGGGTTGGGCATCTGTGATGATTGCAACTGGCTCCCTTGCCTTAAACGGTATGTCAAAAATTATATTTGGTTTTGATTTTTTACCAATTTGGGCGCTAGCAATCGGGGGGATTTTATTAATTTGGATTTTTGTCGGTCTAAAAAATGTCTCTAAGCTCAATATTGTGGCCGTATCGGTTTTATTTTTATTTACTTTATTATTAGCTTATGTGATTTTTGGTGGAAATGGACAGGGCATCGGCTCAGTAGATACTTTAGAAGCAATTTCTTTTAGCTCAGCCGTTGAATTAAGTGCTGTTATGTCACTGTCTTGGCTACCCCTTATTGGTGATTATACACGCCATGTAAAAAATAAACGTTCGGGTACGCTCATGAGTATTATCGGCTATGCAATCGGGAGTACATTTATGTTTATTATTGGGCTTGGTGGAAGTCTATATGTTGGTTCATCAGACATTAGCGAAATTATGATGGCAAGTGGGCTAGGTATTATCGCACTAGGACTTGTATTGCTATCAACTGTTGTCACAACATACTTAGATTCTTACTCGGTAGGCGTGAATTTTAAAAATATCGTACCTTCCATTAATGAACGTTATGTATCTATACTTTTTACTATTCTTGCTGTCGTCATTGCAATACTAGCAAGCGTCGCAGCTTATGAGTCCTTTTTATACTTTATTGGCTCTGTCTTTGCGCCTCTTTATGGAATTTTATTTGCAGACTATTATTTATTAAATCGTCGAAACATTGAAGCAAATAATAAGTGGAGCACAGGTGCGATGGGACTTTGGCTTGCAGGAGTCATCATATATCATGTTTCACTATCGTTTACGGTGCCACTCGGGCATACTTTATGGGTGTTAGTCGGTTCATTTATCATTCGTTATGTAGCGGTTGTCACTAAGCGTGCATTTACAACTCAAAAAGAAGGGAAGTACATTTAACATGAAGAAAGCATGTACGATCGCTGGTTCTGCTGCTCGTGGTGGCGCTGGTATTCAAGCAGATTTAAAAACATTTCAGGAGCTGGGTGTTTACGGTACATCGACTATTACCGCTTTTGTGGCGACACATCCTGAAACAAAACAAGGCGTGTATACACAACCATTGGAGATTATTGAAGCACAGCTGCATACAATCCACTCTCAAATTGGCATCGATGCCTTAAAAACAGGGATGCTATTCACAAGAGACATAATAGAGCTGATGGCAGATTGGCTACCAACAGCAAATGTCAAAAATATCGTTATTGATCCTGTGATGTTTGGCAAGGTTGGAACTGCACTCATGGAAGAAGGCGCAATGGCTTCCTTAAAAGATTATCTATTACCACAAGCGACAATTATTACACCCAATATGCCAGAGGCAGAATATTTACTTGGGGGTAGCCAGCTGACTACTGTGGCAGATTTACAGGATGCTGTTCGTGACTTACACAAACTTGGTTCTCAACATGTACTGGTTAAAGGTGGACGTTTAGATGGGCCCGCAATAGATGTACTGTACAATGGTACAAAAATGCTTACACTTGAAGCACCAAGGGTTGATACTATTCATACAAACGGTGCTGGATGCTCGTACTCCGCTGCAATTACAGCTGGTTTAGCTCAAGAACTATCTGTTGAAGATGCTGTAATCCAAGCAAAAAAATTCGTCACTGCTGGCATTCGCCGCGCTATTCCATTTGAAACAGTTGCTGGCGCGATTGACCACCGTGCGTTTAAAGAAGTGGGTGAAAATGGCGTCATCATCGAAAGAATTGAATGATACGAAAAGAACAGCTGTGTTATACAGCTGTTCTTTTTTAAACTATTTAATTTATACATCACTAGTTAACCGATAATCTTAACAACATTTCCATCGTTATCCGTAATATGGGTCTTAATAATTTGAATGGTAATCCCTTTTATAGTAGGGATTTCAAAAATATCTTCCTTAGGAAGTAACCTAGTGCTGAACGCTGAAGCAGTCACATTATCTAGAACAAAACGTATTTCATCATCTCCAGGAATACATTCTGGTTTATCTCCCGGTTCAAATACAACTCGGACATCAGATCCTACAAGGCTCAGTGTTTTACCTTTCATGATACGACCACGGAGCATTTTGCCAATAATTTCTGCTTGCTTTGCCCCCAACTGGAGTGTGGCTGGTTTCTTGTTCAGCCAACTTTTTTTACCAGGAGCCCAGGCTAACTGACTAACAAATAAAAAGCCAGTATTTGAACCTTCTTGTGCCATTCCCTTGTGCACCGCTTCGGAAACTACTGGCATCCGCAGAAATGTATCGCGCTCTATATCTGTAATGTAAGACGGCATATACTGTAAACATGTAGTAAGAACGCCTATAGTATTCCATGTCTGCATAGCTTCAAGTTCATCACCAGTGATTCCAACCATTTGTAAAAATTGTACTCGCCCATTCGGTGTATTTATTGGAGCCACATCAGCATCATTGACAAAGGCAAGTGCGGTCAGCTCGGTATCAGATTCAAGACAAATAGGACCGTTCGCATCCAAATAATCGCCCTCTCTAAAAACATTACCGCTGTTAAAAACATATCTAGCCATATTTTGCAACAAATTTAGTGCCCAGGCTGGTGGTTCTTGCTCTTCTATGTTTCGGACCAAGCGAAACGTCAATTCAAATCCATATCCACTGTCCTCAGCATTATCAGATTCCTTATCATAGAGTTCCGAAAAGCCATACGTTACAAAATGCCAATGCGGATTTGGTGTATCGACCTTGTAGGCACTAATCCCATTTAATGGATCTTGCCCACCAAGTGCATAAGGAATGAGCGTTCCATAATGCTTCGGCTCCTGCTCCCCGTAAATTGTCTCCATTATCTTATCAATAGCATCCCAGCCAGTTGTATTATCTATTTCGTTCAACAACAATTTCCTCCCTCTTGTCCCGCATTAACGGTCAGTAACATGCCCACCTCTTAGGCTAATTCCAAACGTCCATCGATAAATAAACAGACGTTGCAGGATACCAAAATATGTTTATTAAAAAGAATAAAGCTTTCTGATACAATTTTCAATTATGATTGTGCGTTAGTGCTTTAAAAACTTCTTTGGACCTAATACATTCGTTTATTATCCTAAACTTCTGTAGCGTTCTACAGTTCAAATGATAGCTTATTAAGCAAACATAGTATTCTCTTAGTAAGACCTAGTCGTCAAATATGAGTAATATTCATTATTTATCGACTCTCTACATTCTCTGATGATTGTAAACAATAAATACTTCCACTATAATCGAAATATGGAATGCAGAAAGGGCTGGTACACATGAGTATTAATCCAAATATGGCAGAAGTCGCTTCTCTTCTTGGTGAAGCTTCAAGAGCCACCATTTTAACTAGTTTAATGGATGCGCGTTTTCATACAGCGAGCGAACTGGCCTTTTTGGCAGGCATTAAACCACAAACAGCTAGTTTTCATCTCGCAAAGTTAGTAGAAGGTAATCTCGTTAAAGTTGAAAAACAAGGTCGTCATCGCTATTTCCAACTAGCCAATGAAGAGATTGCGCAGTTTTTAGAAACCTTTCTAACGATTTCCCCTCCCCCTGAAGTACGATCTTTAAAACAATCGAGTCAGGTAAAGTTACTGCAAAATGCTAGAACTTGCTACGATCATTTAGCTGGAAAATTAGGCGTACAGTTGACTGACTCAATGGTCCACTTAGGTTATTTAGAAAAAAACGAAAAAGAATTTGTCGTAACTTTCGAAGGCGAAAAATTCTTTACGGATTTTGGTATTGATTTAAAAGAGTTAACAAGAAAACGTCGCTCATTTTCTCATGCATGTCTAGATTGGAGCGAACGTCGTCATCATTTAGCTGGTGCACTTGGCTATGGACTACTTACACGTCTTTTAGATTTGGAATGGATTATTCGTGTACCGTCAATCCGAGCGATTAAAGTGACTGAAAAAGGAAAAATTGGCTTTAAACAATTTTTTCAAATAGAGCTATAATTGATTAACCTTGAATAGAATCCTCGTGACTATTTGGGGTTATTCATTTAGTTTTTAGTAGTAATTTTCCGGTTGTAAAATTACGGTTGACGAGATAGATCCCAACAATAATAAACAGACCACCAACTAATAATGACGTTTTTAATGGCTCGTCTAATAATAGCCAGCCTGTTAAAACACCGAAAAAAGGCGCTAAAAACAAAAAAGCACTTGTTTTGCCCGGATCACTTTTTTGTAAAAGATAATACCAGCCAGCAAATTGAACGATTGATGACAAGATGGTCAACCATAATAAAATTATTATTGAATGACTATTGACTATAAAAAATGGCTCTTCAAGTAGAAAACTACCAAGCAAAAGCAGCAACCCACCAAAAAGCATTTGATAGGCAGATAACACCCATGTATCGAACAACACCCCCCATTTTTTAGCTAATAATGTGGCGATCGCCCAAAAAACAGCGGAAAGAATACCAAAAATAATGCCAATTTTAAATTCAATTTGAGCACCCATAGTAATAATTACACCTACTAAACCTACTACCACACCTCCCCATTGATAGAAGCGATAGTGAGCTTGTGAAAACACTGTTGCCAATACAACTACCAGCAATGGATTAGTGAACGTCAGTATAGATGATTCACTTGCAGTAATTGTTCGTAAACTCAAGAAAATACAGCCCATTACCCCAGCCGTTTGAAATGTACCAATTGTTAGGATTTTCAACCAATTTTCTTTCGTCGTAGGGTGTGGTCTTTTTAAAATAATAACGATGGTAGACATGATAACCCCAGCCAGTATAAAGCGTATGGCAGCTAATAACAATGGGGACGAATAAGGTAAACCCAATTTTACGATGGCAAAAGATGAACCCATTAAAAATGTTGTTAACAGTAATAACGCTATAAACTTAAAAATATTCATATTTTTCCCCCTATCTATGCTATTGACAATCTGTGACAATTATAAATGATGAATAATACAGCTACTATCGAAGTATGGAATACAACTAGAATAGATGACTGTTCAACCTTCGAATTGATATTGGATGCGATTGTTTTAAACTTTAACTGGTCCTTAGAAATCTTGTATCATATAATTTCTACAAATGAAAACACTTTTTCAGTTTCATATCATTTTTAAAACGTATAGTATGCTGAACACTTTTAAAGGGGGAAAATGCTTTGAAAATATTACTCGCCGAAGATGATGCACGCTTAAGAAAAAATATCGTTCACATTTTAAAAAAGGAATATCACCATGTGTATGATGTGGGCAATGGACAAGATGCACTCGACAGCACTTTTTCTGAAAGTTATGATCTACTCATTTTAGATTGGATGATGCCCAAACTTAGTGGTCTTGAGGTTTGTCAACAATTACGACAGACTAGCTTTAACGGTAGCATTTTAATGCTGACAGCAAGAGACGATACAGCTGATATTATCAAAGGACTAGACAGTGGAGCAGATGATTATATTGTTAAACCATTTAAAATGGAAGAGCTTTTGGCGAGAGTTCGAGCTTTATTAAGAAGAAAGGATAGAGTAATTGAACAAGTTATCCAAGTAGATAATTTGCAATTACATGTAGATTCTCGTGTTTTCCTGCACAACAATACGGAAATCGATTTAACAAAAAACGAATTTTTATTACTAGAATATTTATTTCTAAATAAAGGTAGGATATTAACAAGAGAACAAATATGTATTTACATATGGGGTTATGATTATGAGGTGCCCAATAATTCATTAGATGCACTCGTCAAGCTTGTTCGAAGAAAAATAGACGGTAGCCAAGCAAAATCGCGTATTCAAAATATAAGAGGCATTGGCTATAAACTGAGGGAAAATAATGTTTCATAAAACAAGAAAAAAATTATCATACCTGTATGCAACATTCTATTTTTTGTTATTTTCACTTTTTATAATTGTCCTATATTTCTCGCTTGTTAAGTTAATGGAAAACCAACAAATAAAAGAACTAGAGTCCTTCTATTTAAAGCAAGAACATGATTTTTTTGAGTATGTGGATGACAATAAAAAGATTTTAAGCTATGATCCAAATCGTAATTATTTCTATTATATCTATACGAAAAATAATAGCTTTGTCCATGGTGACGAATCCTATAAAGGGCTTAAAACGCTACTTGAAGACCGTTTTATCAATGACAATCCCGCTGAAGATGTAGTACATCATGTCGAATGGGAAGAACAGCATTTTCTTCTTCTAAAAAAGCCTATTTCCTATAACGATGAGGTTGTGGGATTTATATTCGTTGGAAAATCTACAACGTCACAGCAACATTTTTTTCAAAAGGTGAGTCAATTGCTTGTGCTGTTAACTTG
Organism: Lysinibacillus sp. NPDC048646; assembly: GCF_050272295.1. Taxonomy (NCBI): domain Bacteria; kingdom Bacillati; phylum Bacillota; class Bacilli; order Caryophanales; family Bacillaceae; genus Lysinibacillus; species Lysinibacillus sp. NPDC048646. Next base: position 402,372 of record NZ_JBNNLZ010000002.1, on the reverse strand, counting down.
TATATCCACAATATTAATTTGGTTACTTAGCTACTATATGGCAGGCAGAGCAATGATTCCCATCCAATGGTCATTTGATAAGCAGAAAAAATTTGTCTCGGATGCCTCTCATGAATTGCGTACGCCTCTTAGTATTTTCTATAGTTCACTGGATATATTAGAGCTTGAAGAATCTCACAACTTAAGCTCTTTGGGAAAAGAGTTGATTGTTGATTTGAAAGACGAGGCCACGTTAATGAAAGAACTAATGGATAACTTACTATTTTTAGCACGTCACGACCAACTACAAAGTCCGATGCATAAAGAAGTCATACAGCTATCCACCTTGCTTAAAAAAACAAGTACTAAATTTCAAAAAATCATGCCTTCTGAAATTCAATTTTGCACGCAAATCGAAGACAATATTGAACTACTTGGAGATACGACAAAAATACAAGAATTACTATATATTTTGTTGGACAATGCGATTTCTTACTCAAGTGATGGAAAAATATCACTCACACTTTCAACAGATCACCACATAGTCAAAATAGCTGTAGCAGATAACGGTATCGGTATTCCTGAAAATGATTTATCGTTAGTATTTGAACGTTTCTACCGCAGCGATACGGCCCGCCAACGAAATGGAACGGGTTTAGGTCTAGCTATAGCAAAAGCGATTGTTGAACAGCATAGTGGTAAAATTTACGTTTCAAGTAAAATAGGAAAAGGCTCAACATTTACGATTGAATTCCCTGCTCGTACAAGATAAAAGCATCAGCTAATCTCTTTTGAGATATGCTGATGCTTTCCTTATAAATTATGATTCGGTGCAGTCCCCTTCTTCTTTCGATGCCCTATCGTTCTTGCAAGTAAAATGGCTAAAGTAAAACCTGCTGAGACCATATAAAAAATAATGATCAAACCATTTGCTGTATCACTCCCAATTAGGACACCATGAATAAGGGAGAGTAACCAAGCTGGCAATACAAGAAAGTGAATATTTTTCCATATTGACCGACGCATTGTTCGTATCCATACATCTGAGGTCATTAGCACAATCAAAAATAAATAAAAAGCGATTGTACCAAGGCCAGATGCTATAGTTTGATAATCGGCTAAAAAAGGTATTAAAATTTCTATTAAAGTATAGGGTTCATAGTTATCTAGTACAAGCACAAGCATATGCGCTATTACAGTAAGTAATCCTAGCCATCCAGCGTTTATATGAATATGGTAGATTAAATTTTTATGTGATTTTACAAATAAAGATTTTCGCAAGCAGCCAAATATTATAGAAATCGTAAAATAAAAATACGCTAAAAACCCTAATAGTCGAATCCATTCCCATGTAGTTGTTAGCATTTTCTCACCTCAGTCATTGTCCAAAAGCCTTCGTCCCCTTCTTTTACAATAAAACGCGCACTCCGCTGATGATTTTCTAAAAACCATCGCTGCTGCTCCACTTCATCTAATAGAAAACAAAGCTTCGCCCCCACTTCAGCATCGCATAAAGAGGACGTTACAACAGTTGCTTGTATTACATCTGTATTTGCCACGCTTCCTGTACGTCCATTTAACAAATGGTGTTTCATTATTGTTCCCTGTTGCCAACTTCTATAAATACGATTTGATGTTGCTACGGCCCCTGTTTTTATTTTAATAGTGCTAATTTCCCGTTCAACATCCCTTGCATCTGCGACACCAATCGTCCAATTTTTTTCACTATTAGACCACATTTTCATATCCCCACCACCATCAATTAACCCGTAATCAGGAGCAATCTCATCTTCCAGCCAATCGGCCAACCTTTCAATACTATAGCCCTTGGCAAAGCCACCCAAATCAATTTCCTGATGTGCTACTTTCATTACTTGCTGATTGCCAAGGAACTGAAGTGGTTTACCTGAAATAAGATTCACTTGGAGATTCGTATTAGCCACCTTAAATGGAAACGATTGATTGTAGCCATGCTGTTCAAGCTGGAGCTTTAAATAAGGTGAGAATACACCATTGGTACGAAGATGATAATCATTTGCCCGTTGTAAACAATCATATAATGACGCATTTAGTCGTAATGTTTCCCCAATTTTTAAATCATTTAATTTTGATAGTTCATTGTTAGGTTGAAACCTAGACCACTCTTTTGCAACGTATTGAAGCCATTTTTCAGCTTGGTCTTTCCAAGTAGTATGGATGCCCTTCGGAACGGCTATATAAAAATCGGTATTCATCAACTGTAGTGTCAGAGTATCCAACCTTATCCTCTCCTTTAGGTTCTTTTTGTTTTGCGCTCGCTTTTTACTGAAGCTTGCCCCGTCATTTCAAAATTTGTCCAATCCAGTTGCGCTAATTCTTTTTCTTTCACCGTCATACTTTCCTTTTCTGCTTTTGTCAATTGCAAAAAGTTTGAATCTACTGACTCTGCCTCTGTTGGATTGTTTATTTGTGTTAACAATACTGCTGCTAACATCACACCTGACGCTCCTAATAGCCACTTTGCTTTTTTTGGATCTTTCATGATTCTCTCACTCCTATTTTGATAGTGGTTGACATAAAAACATTTGGCTGTTTTCTTGCCATTCAACAATATAGCCTAAGCCATTTGTAATAACACTGAACGGCAAATATAGGTCTTCATTTAAATAAAATGCAAGTGCAGGTAGCGGTGTTTTTACATTGTTGTCATAGACAACATTTGTTCCAGCCCGGAAAATTAATTCATTACCCTGAGATTGAATTGCTAATATTTTGCTCGTTTTATAGTAGGTTGCCTTAGCCCCTAAAAGTTGCGCCACTGCTTTTCCTGGTACGAAAATTTGTCCATCTTTTGGAACAGCCAAAAATGCTAATTTCTTATTTGTGCCTTCTACCTTTAAATTGACCATTTTTGACTCTACGAATGGTAGAATGCCTTTATCTGCAACTACTGTTCGAGTCCAAATATTCCAAATCCCTTCTGCGTATATCTCATCATTTAAGTAATAGGATTCGTAGTCTTCGTCATCATCATCATCGTCCATTTCATACTGATAGCTTTTATCATCATCATCGTCATAATCCTTGTACTTCTCTTGTTTTTTATACGAATGATCATGATCATGGTCATCATCTGCTTGTACGATGACACCATGCGTTAATAATCCAACTACTAACAGTGCCGTCACTAAACTCTTTTTCTTATTTTTCATGTACTCTACTCCCTTCTTCCATTTCATTTTAAAAAATCAAAATGATTTAAATCTGAAAATTCTTTGCTATTTCATTAATTTTTACAAAAAAAAAAGCTATTCCTAAATACAGATTTACCTGTATATAGAAATAACTTCTTGCATTGTATCCAGCAATAGACTTCCTACTTCACTGAAATTCAATAACACTAAGGCTTAATAGATTGTAAGCCTTGATTTTTCGCTTTAAATCGCGCCCATATGACTAATGGCACTAATAGTAATGCTAAATATGTACCAATTGTGCCTAAAAATGCATAACTGGAGTAAGCCACAATGACACCTGATAATAAGCTGCCCGCAGATCCTCCTAGCGCAACCCATACATCTATTGAGCCTTGTGTTTTGGCACGGTTGTGAATAGTCGTCGAGTCGATAATAATAGCAGTCCCACTAATCAATCCAAAATTCCAGCCTAGTCCTAATAACACAAGGGCAACCGTTAGCCATAGTAAGGAATCCCCCGGAGCAAAAGTCGCTACTAGACCTGCTGTAGCTAATATAATACCTGAGGCAATCACTACAAATGTTCGACCAATCTTATCTACTAATAAACCTGTACCTAAAGATGGTAAATACATCGCTGCAACATGTAAGCCGATGACCATTCCAATAGCACTTAAACTACTCCCATGTCCTTGCATATGGATGGGCGTCATGGTCATAATAGCCACCATAATCACATGTGACAGGACCAATACAAGGGCCCCTACCAAAATACCGATACGATTAATTTTATTATTCACCGCTGTAGTCGTTTCAGCTAATTTATGTTGCTGCTTTTGCTGTTCGATGGCAATGGCCTTCGCCACTAATAATGGATCTGGTCGCAAAAAAATGAATAATGTAAGACCTGCTAAAATATAAGCTACCGCCGCTAAGATGAAAGGACCCGCCAATGCTGGCATATTTAATGCTGTTGCAACCTTGCCCATTGGTGTCACTAAATTTGGTCCAGCCACTGCACCAAATGTTGTGGCTACCATCGCAATGCTTGTTGCTGTAGCTCGCTGTTTGTCATTTGCTAAATCTGTTCCCGCATAACGTGCCTGTAAATTTGTCGAAGTACCTGCTCCATACACAAAGAGCGCTAAGAATAATAACACAATACTATTTAAATTCGCAGCGATTATCACACCAATAGCACCAATACCACCTGCGATAAAACCAAAGGATAAACCGTAACGCCTACCAAAACGTTGTGAAAGTTGACCTACAATAAATGCTGCAAGCGCAGAACCAAGGGTAAACAATGCGGAAGGTAAACCTGCAATACTTTCTGCCCCTAACATGTCCTTGGCAAGCAGCGCCCCAACCGTAATACCTGCTGCAAGCCCAGCGCCCCCAAATATTTGAGACATTAAAACAATAAACAATGTGCGCTTATATAACTTTTGCTGTGCATCTGTTGAATGAAGGTAGTGCTCACTGGCTAACGCATTTTTATCTTTCATAAAAACCCCTCCTTTGTATCCTGTTCCAACAGGTGGTAAATGCCCTCTTCAAACACTAGCGATTACTATAATCGGCAGTGGATAAAGAAATCCTCCTCCATTTCAAATCCACGCATACCCAAAGAGGTATAAAATGATTATACTCGTTGATGATCAGCTCTCCATTTTTTTACCGCTTGTTTTATCTCAGTTGGCGATAAATTTTCTGCAAGCGTTCTTTCAACTAGTTTTACAAATTCTTCATCCGATGCAAAACGAAGGGCAATAAGTTGCTTAGTTGTGATACGTTCATCCAACTTATTGTTCGTAAACATATAGTAACGTAATTGTTCTTCTGAACGAATTAAACGATCCTGTAGTGTCAGTGCGTAGGTACGCGCTAACATTCCCGGAATAATTGCAAGAATCACTGCACCCAATAAAATAACTAACGCTACTGTAAATGTTCCGTTTATAATAGTGACAATTATGTATAGAATGGTAGACAATAGCATGATAAAACTAAGTGGCAGCCACACAAAATGCTGTAGCGGCTGATACCGTGTATGATGATTTGCTGATTGATTTTTCATTCCCTCACCTCCTTTTATACCTATATGGGTATTATACATAATGGAAGGTGAAGAAGCGATAAATCTGTTTGCATGTAAGGTGGAAGTTTCACCACTCTAACTCTTGAACCTCTCACGACTGAAGTCACAAGTGTTCTCGTCGAATCAATAAAAATGTCACTTACTGAACTTGCATAATCACATTCTTTTTCTTTGAAAATAGTAGAAAAGAAATTGTTAAACTTAAACTTGTTATCCCGAAAACAAGGCCCATTCCACTTAAGCCAATAAAATCGAGCATCATACCTGTTGATAATAAAACGATTTGAAAGACCACTGAATCGATCATATTGCGGAATGAAAAGAACCTTCCATGATACTCTTTCGGAACTTGATTTTGAAAAATCACCATTGTTGTTGGGAAAAAACACCCAACAGAAAAACCGAATACGGCGAATGTCAATAAAGCTAAGAAAGCTACATCTGCAAATAAAAACATGAGCTCCATTGCCCCAATAACAAATGCAAGTGCAAATAATAATGTCCCAATTTTTACTCGATCCGAAATAAATCTCAGTCCTGCCGCACCTAACATAAAGCCGATGCCTTCTACTGTGTACAATAATCCAGAAATAGTCGTTGACTCATGAATTTCCGATATTTTCATAATGACTAGATTAAAGGACCCTAAAAATAGAGTAGGTATTAACATTAATACAAGTGTCATTAAAACTACTGGGTACTCTTTTAGCATCGGTAACACTTCCTTAAAGCCTCCTTGTTCCTTATCCTTGATTGACTGATTTACTGTTTCATCTAATTGTAAGCCATTTGTAATGAAAAACATGATGATATACACAATCAGTGAAATGATATATAACCATTTCAATTCAAAATAACTTAACATTAATCCTGCTGCCGCCGTTCCAACAATTCTTGAAACTGTCCGAGCATTCATTTGCCAAGCATTCAATGTGAGTAAATCTTTGTTCTTCACAACCATTGGAATAATCGATTGTAAAGCAGGCATATAAAATGCCGCTGCTATTTGCAGTGTAATTAGAAAAATAATCATCCAGATGACCGAATTTGTATAAAGCGCCGCAAACATAAAAAGTACACTTACGATTCGTCCTATACTCGCCCACTGTATAACTCTTTTCTTCTTTTTTTGGTCAATAATACGTCCTGCAAGTGGACCTACTATAAAGCCTGCTAATACACCGATAGAAATAATTAATGACTTATGAAAGTCAGATGGCACAACTTCCTGCATAAAAGCAAGATTTCCTATAATCCCAGCCCATAAGCCAAGACCTACTACAAATTCACCCAATAAAATTATCCATACATTTCGATTACGCCACATGCTGTTTCTCCTTGTTGTCTACACTCAAATTTAATAACACTCATCGTATCAAAATTCTAATTATTCGTACATAGCGAACTTACAATACTTGTATATTTTCTCCTCAAATGCTTAGTAGAATACAAGAAGTCTTTCGATTTAACTAAGTATAGTTTATAAGCAAAAAACTACTATCAATACCAGCAAAATATATTTAGTTGTTATACCATTTATATAAGGACATCATCGTAAATTCTTCATCTACATCCAGTTTTAATGGCGTTATTAGTTCGATGGAATTACCATCAGGATCAGCAAAGTAAATCGCTGCGTGTGCATGTGGATGATTTGGCAAGGCAAGTGGCTGTTGTTCTGGTGAAAAGCTAGATGGCGAATCGACGGATGGTATGCTAAATGTACATTGTCACTTTCCCATAAACCTAGCCAACTTTCTCCTTTTACTATCCAAAAGAACGCTAATTTTTCTTGTCCATAAGCTAGCTCAAGTCCTAATTTTTTATAGAACTCTATAGACTTTTGCAAATCACTTACCGGTAAATGTGCTTTGTATAAACCTTTAATCATACGATTAACCTCTTTTTAATTTTTTAAAAAGTATACTATTCATTGTGGAAATATAAATCATGCAAAAGTTTGAATGATGCAGCATAATCTTAACTTTATGATTTTCACTCATTAAAAGGACATCGATTGAATAATTAATCAATCGATGTCTTTCCGTTTTTTTACATACCTTATAATTTACTTACGAGGGTCTTCTTTCTTCGTTCGAGGATTTTTTGACTCAGTAAAGTGAAAACAAATAGTATACCGACCGTTGCCGCCATCATTCCCGCAATGGATGTATCCCAATACTTTGCTAAATAATAGCCCACAATTGCAGTCCCAGCACCAAACAGCATACTAAAAATGAACATTTGTTTAATCGTTTTACTAAATAAATAGGCGGTTGCAGCAGGTCCAATTAACATCGCAACGACTAATATCGCACCAACGCTATCGAAGGCAGCAACAGTAGTAAACGAAATCGAAGTCATGAAGCCATAATGTAGGAACACGACTGGAATCCCTATAGTTGCAGCATACACCGGATCAAAAGTGGCGAGCTTCATTTCTTTAAAGAATAGTAGTAGGAACCCGATATTTATGATGAATACCAGCAACAACATCCACACGGCTTTTGGCATTGTTATAGAAAACAAGGTCCATCGATCCCAAGGAACAAATGCAATTTCGCCCATTAACACATGTTCCACATCTAAATGAACATTTCCTGCAAACAAGGTGATGAGTAGTACACCAGCAGCAAACAATGACGTGAAAACCACACCAATAGCTGCGTCTTCCTGGATACCGGATGAATGCAATAGTTGAACTAAATACGCCGTTAATATTCCTGCTATTGCAGCGCCAACAAGCATCCAAAATCCATTTAATGTCTGTGTAATGATATAAGCCATCACAATACCGAATAATACGGTATGACTAATAGCATCTGCTATCATCGACATTTTTCGTAATATCAGAAATACGCCTGCTATGCCACATGTAATACCTACTAATAGACCAGTTAATACAACCCAAAATTCAATCATCCTAAATCACCTTGCTTTCGGAACTGCATTTTCCTACGGTACTTATTGATTTGCCCAGAAGGACTAATTAAATAGGATAGAAAGAAAATGGTGGCTGCAACTAATACAATAATCGGACCTGTTGATAATCCCGTCCGAATGGAACTGATAAAGGTTCCAGTAACACCTGAAATACCACCAATAGCCGCACTAAGCATTAGCATTGAACTCAACTTATTGGTCCAAAGCTTAGCGCTAGCAGCTGGAATGATTAATAACGCTGACATTAAAATAACACCTACAGCCTGTATCCCTGTTACAATCGTCATAACAATTAGAACAGTTAATATTGCTTTTAGCGCTTCAATCGGCAGTCCGATTCCTTTTGCATAGACAGGATCAAAGATAAGAAGCTTCCATTCTTTATAGAGCAATAGGCTGACTAATATGATAATCGCGGCACTTATAAACAACCACAGTAAATCAGCTTTTGTCATTGTCGCCGCTTTCCCGAATATGAAATTATTTAGTCCGCTTTGATTTCCTATTGGGCTACGATTGACGATTGTTAAAAATACAACACCTATCCCGAAAAATACAGTTAATACTAAGCCAATGGCTGCATCTGCTTTCATTTTGGAAAATGACACAATCCACTGTATACAATAAACAGATAATGCAGATGTAATTGCTGCACCGATCATCAAAATCGGTAGCTCTTTTTGTCCTGTTAGTAAAAATGCCAGAGCTATACCAGGCAATGCAGCATGTGCTGCTGCATCGCCCACTAAACTTTGTTTTTGAAGGAAGGAGAAGGTTCCTGTAATCCCAGCTGCAATTCCAAGTAACATTGTACCGACTAGTACCCAAAGTAAGTTACCACTTAACATACTCTTCCCCCTCACATGCCTTGCATCATGAAAAGTTTACCACCATACGTTTTTTGTAGTTGTTGTGGTGTGAAAACTTCTTCTGTTGCACCTGATGCTAATATTGTTTTATTGAGTAGAATTGTAAAATCAAAATACTCTTTTACAGTTTGTAAGTCATGATGTACGACGAAAATGCTTTTTCCCTGTGCTTTTAAGTTTTTCAAAATATCTATAATTGTTTTCTCTGTTGCCGCATCCACACCTGCAAAAGGCTCATCTAAAAAATAGACATCCGCATTTTGAGCAAGTGCTCTTGCTAAGAAGACCCGCTGTTGCTGACCACCCGATAATTGACCGATGGAACGTTCAGCAAAGTCTTGCATCCCTACACTGGCAAGTGCTTGCTGTGCCAGTAACTTATCTTGTTTAGAAGGTCTTTTAAATAACCCCGTATGTCCGTAACGTCCCATTAACACAATATCTAGTGCATTGGTTGGGAAATCCCAATCGACTGCATTACGCTGAGGAACGTACCCTACAACTAAATTTTTCGGCTCAAATAGTTTCCCAAGAATTTCTATTTTACCTACTTTATTTGGTAATTGATTTAATATAGCCTTTAAAAAAGTCGATTTGCCCGCACCATTTGGACCAATAATAGCAGACAGTCGACCGCTTGGTACCGAAACATTTGCGTTATCTAATACTATTTTTTTATCATAAGCGACCGATAAATTTTCAACTGTTAATGCGTTCATTTTTTCACCTACTTCAGTGCATCGACAATTGTATCGATGTTATGTTGATACATGCCAATGTATGTGCCTTCTTTTGTTCCTTCAGCACCCATTGCATCAGAGAATAACTCTCCTCCAATCACAATGTCGTGACCTTGTTGTTTTGCACCTTCAATAACAGCATTCATTGCTTTGTCAGATACACTTGATTCTACAAAAATAGCCTTTATATTATTTTCCACTAAAAAGTTCACCATTTCCTGCACATCTTTCACACCATATTCAGAATCTGTACTTAGTCCTTGCAAGCCACGCACGTCAAATCCTTGACTCTCTCCGAAATAATTGAATGCATCGTGGGCCGTCACCAAAATACGTTGATCTTCTGAAATTTCACGTACACGTTCTTTTGCGTACGTTTGTAACTCCTCTAATTTTTTTAAGTAGGCAGCTTCGTTTGTTTTGAAGTCAGCTTTGTATGCCGGATATTCTTCTACAAGTGTATCGCCTATTGCAACGACAACCTGCTTCCATAACTCAATGTTAAACCATATATGTGGATCATGTAGCATGGCATCATTATCACTAGCGAGTAAAAGTTTTTCATCCAATTTCTCGCCAACTGCAAGCACCGTTTTGTCTTTTGCCATTTGTTCAAAAATATCGAGCATTTGCCCCTCTAAGTGAATGCCGTTATAAAAAATGACTTCTGCTTTATCTAATTTTGTTAAATCACTTTGCGTTGCCTTGTATAAATGTGGATCTACTCCTGGCCCCATCAAAGCTGAAACTGATAAATGGTCGCCGCTTATCTCTTTTATTGCATCGGCAATTTGCCCCGTTGTCGCAACAACGACTCCTTCCTTTTCCTCTTCAGTAGCATTACTTTGTGCGCTGCATCCGAAAAGGAATAATGTTAAACCAAGTACACCTAAAAAACGTTTCATGCTGTTACCTCTTCCTATCTCTATTTATTTAATAATGCATTTCTTCAGAAGCTGACGCCAGCTCATCCAAAAGACAATTATAGAAATCCCAGCCCCAACTGAATAAGTCGTTTTCCACAATATTGTTAAAATCACTAGTATCCCTAGTGGAAGGAACGTTAATTTGAAATCATCTAAGTCTTTCATTCACTCACTCTTCTTTCTCAAATGATATTTTGTTTCCCTTAGGAAAAATATATGCTTAGTCGAAAAAATAATCAACCTTTTTCTGAAAAATATTTTTTATTTTCATAATGACTGATATACAAACCCTATTTGTATGGCCGTATGTTGCATTTGCAAGTACGCATATTTATTCATCTATTGCACAGACAACTTTGAGCACAAACATAAGGGCTTGTACCATGTAATGGGCAGTACTATTGAGAACAAATACTATAGCTACAAACATAATGGAAAAATTGTGCTTGCGAGATAAGGGGAATAGCATTCAAGACTAATGGATCGACCTTGAGGAATTTTGGAGTAGTCACGGAAAACACTACATAAAAAGCCTAATTTCTCGTAAATTAACTGAGAAATTAGGCTTTGGCATTTTGTTTAAACACTAAGCGTAAATATACACTTATATCATTAAATATACGATTTATTTTTTTCAAAGATTTATTTAGTAAATGCTTTAACTCGGGAATTGCTTCTTCCCCGAAAGATGGGCTTCAAACATGTCGATAATTTCAAGAAAATGTTCCGCTTCACGGAAAACATGGTCTGCTAATAACGGATGAATAATACTTTTTATCTTGCACTCTTCAATCAGATCTCGCGCGGTTTTCTTAAAATTACGGAGAGACACTACAGAAACACGATTTTGATCTAGGAATTGGTCCAAAAGTGGCACTGTCTGCGATTGTGGTTTCATGCTTTCTAAATCTCTCGCTTGAAAAAGTAATTCATCAAAATCATTACTAAAATCTCTTGCCATATCAACAAGCTTTCTTTCTGAAGGATCAAGAAGGTGCCCTATAAATTTTGCATGATCAGCCATAATTCTTAAATAGAAAACATTCTCTTTGATGATTTCATCAGCAAGGGGTTTCAGTTTCCCCTCATTTAACTCAATTAAACGTTTTCTAAAATAATTGGCCTCACGACTAGTATGATCCACTAATAAAGGGAAATTATTCGCTCCCGGCAACTGACAAGTAAGGATTAGCCCTAACACTTTTCGCTTAAAAGCAAATATATTTGTCGCAGCTATTTGAACTTCTGTATTAAACCTTCTCATTTGTTCTGGATCTGTCTGGTTAGTCAATTGATGAGATTGTTGTTCAATCTTCTCAAACAAATAATAATATTGATTGGCTTCATTTATTAATTGTGTATCTTCGCATCTAAACCCTAATCGAAGGAATAGTGAGTGTTCCTTCATAATCCTTGACCAAAACCGGATTTCTTCTAAAGAACGAGTAACAAACAAGAATGGTGTAGTACCACTATTAGCCTCTGGTAATTCTTCATTCCATTGCATCAGTTATTCTCCCCCTAAAATAAGCTTTTACTCCAACATATTCTAAGTTACGCTGTCTTTATGTCTTCACAATAAAGCGTAAAAAGTTATTTAGAACTGACACATTAACGTCTATACCCCTGATTGTTCTTTAAGTGCTAGACCCGCAGAGCATCCACGATAGTGAGGCTATAATGTAAAAAATCGATGCGTTAACTTTTCTGCTGATTTTATGTTTTTATGTCCGTTAACTCACAAAACATATTCCGCTAATACACTTTGGACTTTGTAAATATTGAGCGTTTTATTAAACTTTTTTTCCACTAAACCACCAGCTGACAGCCAAATTTTCAACTCTGCATCTAAATCAAAATTCCCTGCTGTCTCTATTGAGAAATGCACAATATTCTTGTAAGGTATTGAATGGTATTCCACTTTCTTGCCAGTCACGCCCTGTTTATCAATTAAAATTAGCCGTTTATTGGTGAAAACAAATAAATCACGAATTAACTTATACGCATGTTCGACATGTTCAGAATTCGTCAACAATTCTTTAATTTCACTTTCAACCTCACCTACATTTGTTTCAGAAGCATTCCCCATCAACCCATCTAAAAAACCCATTATACCCACCATCCTTTTTATGGTCATATGGCTATATTCTATTCACTATTAGTGCCTGCCATTCTAGGGCTTCCCTATGTATTCAAATGCATAAATATGTGTCTTTGTCAGTTCAATAATATCTTTGATCAGATCTTCTTCTGCCTTTTCGTAGTTACTCGCAATCCATTGCATCATTAGCCCAGAAAAACCAAAGGACGTATAACGCTTGAACATGTCCATATTGACAGGCTGATTGTTAATCGTTTCAAATTTAAATTGCTCCATATAAATTTTCGTGATAGTCAAAGGCATTCGTGTATGAAAGCCTGGAACTGTATCCTCATAGTTTAACAGCTCAAAAAACAACCGATTGTCATAAATATAATGAATAATATTAAATGATGGTGGATTGAGCTTTGTCGTATAGACCTTTTCGCCATATAGATATGGTTCACCGACCGCAGATTCCAACCCATTTAGCATTTTCTCAAGCAATGTATTTGCTAGCTCCATTTTATCTTGAAAATGAACATAAAACGTACTTCGATTGTAGCCAGCACGCTCTACAATATCTTTTACGGTCATCGATTGATAACCTTGCTTTTTTACTAATTCAATAAATGCTTCGTAAAAATGTCTACGCGTTCTTTCTTGTCTTTGTGTCCATTTTGTCAAAATTTCTCCCCCTTTTTAGGCACATACTATTGAAGTGTCTACTAGTTCGACGCCAACTGCTACATTAATGATTGTTTCCTTATTGTATCGTCTTACAATAGAAGTACACAGTGATTCGCATATTGTGTAAGAGAAATTTAATGCTAAGGAGGTAATTTTCGTGGGAAAATTACAAAATAAAGTCGCTATTATTACAGGTGGGGCATCTGGTATTGGTGCTGCAACAGCTAAATTATTCGTCGAAGAAGGTGCTAAAGTTGTGCTTGTCGACTTAAACGAAGAAAAAGGAAGCGCTTTCGAAGCTGAACTAAAAGCAACTGGTGCTGAAGCATTATTCATCCAAGCAAATATTACGAGCGAAGAAGAAGTCGCAAATATTTATAAAACAACATTGGAAACATTCGGTAAAGTGGATGTTCTATTTAATAATGCTGGTATCGGCCGTGTAACACCAACAGAAGAACTTGCTTATGCAGAATGGCGTAATACAGTAAACGTCGATTTAGACGGTGTATTCTTAATGGCGCAAGCTGCTATTAAAGAAATGTTAAAAGCTAACGGTGGGACAATCGTCAATACAGCTTCTATGTATGGCTGGGTTGGTTCTCCAGGTTCAGCAGCATATAATGCGGCAAAAGGCGGCGTTATTAATTTAACACGTTCACTAGCACTTGAATATGCAACACGTGATATCCGTGTCAATGCACTGTGCCCAGGCTTTATCGATACACCGATTATTCCTGAAGAAAGTAAAGAACCATTACGTCAAATTACACCCATGCAACGTTTAGGTCAAGCCGAAGAAATGGCCAAAGCCGTGCTGTTCATGGCTAGTGACGACTCAACTTTCATGACTGGTAATACGTTAACCGTTGATGGTGGATACACAGCACAATAAGGTTACGCTTATAAAACTTCCTAATATGGTAAAAATCCGCTACACTTTCCGCGCGCAAGGCACGAGCACGCGGGAGTTTATGCGGATTTTTACCTTTCTATCAAAAAAGGCGGTTCATCACCAAAAGATGTGGTTGACATTTTAAAATGTAATATAAGTTGGCTGGAGCGGCGCCAGTGTGACTCCTAGGGGATTAAGCGCCCAAGATGAGACCCTGGAGCGAGCAACATAGAGGAACGAAGGCTAAAAGCATCACGTCCTGTGATAACGCCTTCGTGACCAACATCCTATTGCCCCAAGTGGCCATCGGGCGCCCCCAGGAAAGCACACTGGCAGAGCGGAAGTCAACTACAAGTTATGGTGAAGAGCCAAAAAGGCTTACTATTGTCACTCTTGGAACAGCTCTATTTCATATTTTCTTTAACTAGCCATGGCTAAGATAAATATTAATTTACCTTTAAACTAGAAACTACTTCATATTTTAACCGATATTTTTCCATGACACGCGCAAAGAAAGACGCTAATACTTGTTGAAACAACATACCGAATACGACCGGCATAACGGTCTTTGGTGGAAAATAAGTTGTGGCAATGACGACTCCAACAGCAATATTGCGCATTCCCCCAGTAAATAAGAACGTCGTAATAATACGAGTATCTTTCCACAGTAAATGTCCCAGTACTAAACATAGCGCATAACCAGAAACAGCAAGTACAAAAACGACAAGAATCACACTCACAAGCTCCCAATTAATATTTTTTATATACGGAGCAATGACACTACTATTAATCATCACAATACCAAACAAACTTAGTTTTGAAAAAGGCGCCAATTTCCTTCCAAATGTCACTTCAATTTTCCCTTTGGTAAACTCATTCATTAATACACCTGCAAGTGATGGCAAGACAATCATCCACAGTAAATCTAGAATGAGTGAAAGCGTATCAACTTCGATAGACTGCCCGACAACTATATGCAATAAAGCTGGAATGACAAATGGTGATAATAACGTATCAATTAAAATAATGGCCAGACATAGTGCAAGATGCCCCCTACAGATACTTACCCAAATAAAGCTCGTTACCCCTGTTGGGATAGCTACAGCCAAGACAAAACCAATTGTCAGCAAATGATCATGAAAAATAGCTGTCGATACGAAATATGCCACAATTGGCATCAATATATGTAGAAATACAATGATGATAAAAATAGCCCATGGATACCTCTTAAGACTTTTGAAACCTTCAAAACTCATACTTAAACTTCCCGCAAACGTCATAAAGGCAAAAAGCCATGGCACCAAGAATAGTAGCTGACCACCAATATCCTCGAACAATACACCAACCACTAAACTAAGTGGCGTTAAAATTGGCATCCATTTTTGGAGGTGTGTATTTAAACTACTCAACAAGGTTCATTCCTTCTTTCTATAGTCAATAGCCTAATTTTAACTATATACCTTTTTTATCAACCTTTTAACACAAATTTTTTTAATAGACGATAGTATATTTATTTGCAGTTTCTACCTACATCCTGCAAACTAAGGATATTAATAGCTAGAAAGGAAGTATGCTAATGAAACACTTAGTATGCCTGTTATTGCTGTCAGTACTTGTTTTAGGGGGCAGCTATACAGTTAATGCAGCTGGTTTTAAAGATGTGCCAGAAGAGCATTTTGCTTATGAAGCAGTTATGTGGGCAGAGGAATATGATATTATCGATGGTTATGCAGATGGAACATTCAAGCCAAATGTAACAATTACCGAGCAACAATTTGCAAAACTACTGGCTAATTATTATGAGCTGGAAACACCCTATGATGAGCTAAAAAAACAGACGTCTTCTGCAAACTGGTCAGATGAATATTACAATCGCCTTGCCAGTTATGGTGTGCCACTCAACGGTTATTTTGATAATACTATTCGCGCAGCCGCTATAAAACGAGGAGTTGTGGCACAAGCAATCACTCATTTAGCAGATGGTAAACGTGGATTAGATGCATCCATTCAATTTTTACTCGATACCTACATTTCGACTGGACAAAATCCTCAGTACGAAAATCGTAACTTGCAGAAATTTTTCGGAGTAACCAACCATATGACACGCGCACAAGTTGTTACACTGCTACACCGTATGGATTCAAGAAATTTTTATGAAATCTCTGAGGATGCACAAGAAATTAATCAGAATGCAAGCAATGCTTCTTTAAATACACATGCGCATAATGGGCAACAACAGCTTGATAAAACAATGCAGCAGACAACACCTGCTAAAAGTGCATGGGAAGGCACGTATACCTATTACTATAAATGGGGCAAGGGAGCCACTGATTATAACCGCCGCGATGCCATCATCTCAAATGCAACAAGTAAAAGCTTTTACATCTCACTGACGGCCAATGATGGACAAGAATCAGGGAGTGTAGATGGAACAGCGACAATTACCTCTAGTTCAAAAGCGGTTATGAACAAATCCGCAAACGGCAACCGCTGCGTGCTGGAATTCGAGCGACTCAATAATGCCCTTAAAATTACAGAGGTAGATTGTATGGCTGAGCATGACGAAGGCACAAACTTTTCAGGGACATTGAAAAAACAATGAGTGCTGTGTTTGGCTCTGCCTACTGTTGAGAAATTTTTAAAATTGCAGGGCCTGAGAAAAGAAAAAAATTTAAAAGTGTGCAATGGCGTAAGTTTGCCATTCGCACTTTTTTATTGCTAACGACTACTATTATGCTTTACTGACTTTATGCAGTTTTTCTGTGTAAATCAGCCCCATCTTTCATCTCAAAATTCACAACATGGGTACAATTTCAATTTAAATCCACCGTTAAGAATCAATTATTTCTCCCCTATTCCAAGGTCAATAATATTTTTTATTAAAATAAATCTTGTAAAGTTATAAAATTTACTATATTTTAGTATTATCACTTCTAATTGAAAATGATAATCAATGAGAATAACTATTTAGGAGATATGCTATGAAAAACATTTATGACGTAACAATAATTGGTGGCGGCCCTAGTGGACTATATAGTGCTTTTTATGCTGGACTTCGTGATTTAAAAACTAAAATAATCGAATATAAGTCCGTACTTGGCGGAAAAATTCATGTCTACCCTGAAAAGTTGATTTGGGATATTGGCGCATTACCAGCAACACCTGCCCAAAAAGTTATTGAGAATTTAGTAGAACAAGGTTTGACATTTAACCCTACTGTTTGTTTAAATACAAAGGTTGATATCGTTACGAAGGAAAATGATGTTTTCATCATTACTACTAGTACAGGTGAACAACATTATTCAAAAAATGTCATAGTCGCTGTTGGTGGAGGAATTATTAGTCCTATCAAGCTGGACTTAGAAGGTGCAGAAAAATTCGAAGTTTCAAATCTTCATTACACAATTCGTGGTATCGAGCGCTTCAAAGATAAATCTTTATTAATTTCTGGTGGTGGTAACTCTGCTATTGACTGGGCATGTGATTTACTAGATATTGCAAAAGACATTACGATAATTTATCGCGGAGAAGACATTTCTGCTCATGAAGCTCAAGTGAAAAAGTTACAAGCGTATGGCATACCTATCATTACGCAAACGTCTATTAAAACATTGGTAGCGAACGAAGAAAAAACAAAAATTAAAAGAGTCATTATCGAAAACAAGGCAACAAACGAAACAGCGACCCTTGTTATAGATGAAGTCTTGATTAATCATGGTTATGATCGAGATCAATCCTTCTCCTTCGATAACGCAATTGAGCCTAAACGTGATGCAATACGCAATTATTTTTTACAAACAAATACTGACTGTCAAACAACGATTGAGGGCTTATATGCTGTAGGAGATATCGCACAGTATGATGGAAAAATCCATTTAATTGCTGGAGCATTCCAAGATGCTGTTAATGCAGTCAATAGCATTAAACTTACGATTGAGCCTGAAGCTGATAAAATGGCGACCGTTTCTTCGCACAACGATGTGTTTGCATCTAGAAACCGTGCGATTATTAATGATACATTACTGAAAGTTTAACTACCGAACTAAAAAATGGAGCTGTCTAAAAAGCCCTTCAAACAATAACGGCTATCTTCCTATATGGTAAAAATCCGCTACGCTTTCCGCGGGCAAGGCTCGAGCTGCATCAGGGCAACAAGTGTTTTCATGTGCGAAAGCGTAGCGTCAGCAACAAGTGTTTTTATGTGCGAAAGCGTAGCGTCAGCAAACAGGATGTTGGTCACGAAGGCGTTGTCACAGAACGTGACGACTTTAAGTCTTCGTTCCACTTAACGCCCCCTGCTGGTCTCGTGCTCTTGCTTTCCCGCAGGAGTCTACGCGGATTTTTACCTTTGGGACAGCCCCCTTCTCATTGTATACCTACAAATATCTAAACGTACTTAAATTCCCTTATACCTGTTAATGGCAATCTCTATAAAATCAGCGAGATAAGGAGATATATGTTTATCCTTATGCCAAGCAATATCGGTAAAAATCGCACTAAATCCATCGCAGTGGGCAATTCCTTTAAGCGCGTGTTCGCTAACTCCTTCTCCACCACCATTCTCGGTAAGAATGTAATGCCCAAGCCTGCCATCACACATTGCTTGATGGCTTCAATACTGGCAAATTCAATCATTTGTGCTGGATAGACGCCTTCTTGTTGTAAGTAAGCTTCTAATTGATTACGGTATGAGCAGCCATTTTCCGTTAACAATATCGTTTCATTGGCACATTGTTGTGCGGATAATACATCTTTTTGCAAAACTGCCGAAGAGGCACTAACAAACACTAATTGCTCTTGCGTGAGGCGTTCGCGGTGTAGCATAGGTGTTTCCCTTATGCGTATCGGTAATAAAGGCGACATCAAGATTCCCTGACTGCAATAAATGTTTGGCAATTTCTGTCGTGTGCACAGGTTTAAAAATAATCTTCACTTGCGGATGGCGTTGCTGAAATAGTTGTAGAATGCCTGGCAGGCGATAAACGCATTGGCTTTCTTGTGCACCAATCGTTAATACTGTATGGGCCTGTTCGCTGGACACAGCTCTTTTCATTTCTGTATCTAGCGCCAACATTTTTTGGGCATACTGTTGTAGTCTGCTCCCCTCTTCCGTGAGTGTAATTCGTTTACCAAGACGCTCAAATAACACTGTTCCCAGCTCTTCTTCTAGCGATTTAATTTGAGCAGTGATACTTGACTGCGCGTAACCTAATTGCTGAGCCGTTTGTGTAAAGCTTAATGTTTTGGAAGCGGTTAGGAACGTTTGTAACTGTTTAATATCCATCGCTTTCACCTCTAAATCGTTTTTTTCGATACATTCTATCGAAACATTCAGCTTTCTCGATAACACAAGGAAGTATACACTATTTATAATGTGAAATATAGAGGAGGAAAAAATATGAACATCACTGCTTTTATCGGCAGCTCAAGACCACACAGCAATAGTGAAGCACTTGCCAACTATGTATTAGAGGGGGTTCCTCATCAAAAGTTATGGATAAAGGATTTAAACATTCAGCCAATAGACGATTTACGTCATGATGCACAAGGCTTTCAATTTGTAGATGATGATTACGATCAAATTATCCATGCGCTTTTGACAAGTGACATCGTGGTCTTTGCGACGCCAATATATTGGTACAGCATGTCTGGTATTTTAAAAAATATGGTGGACCGCCTGAGTCACGCAATCCGAGATGAGCGCTTTCCACAACTAAAGGAAAAGTTACTGACTACAGAAGCCATCGTACTCGCTGTTGGTGGGGATGATCCAAAGATCAAGGGATTACCCATGATTCAACAATTCCAATATATTTTTAGCTTCTTAAATATGCCCTTCTCGTCCTATATTCTTGGCGAGGCCAACAAACCTGGTGACATTGCCAATGACGAACAGGCACTTGCACAAGCAGTACTTTTAAATAAGCAACTAAAAACAATCATAAGTGCACTTTGAAAAATGTAGCTAGTTAATCAGTCCTTCTACAATCAACGTTTAACATGATAAACAACAAGTATTTACTGACTTTCCCGTACCAATGCCATCAAGTTTACAAACAATAACAATTTGTTTTCTATAAAACCATATCCATCCATATACGAAGGGATATCAAACAATCGCACTGTGGTTTCCAAAAGTATTTGTTTATATGTGATTCATCACGAGTGTAGTTTATTAGCTTGATGGGGCACCGACTAGTTGTTACAGATGAGGAGAGGATTTATTCTTCCTGTTCAAATATGTGAAACATTTTATGCTTAGTTTTATATCCATGTACATGCAGAGAGTGACAATTCACATGATTACCGTCAACACTGATTACTCCATCTCAATCCACACTCCCCATGTAGGGAGTGACGTCTTTCACCATATTGTTTGGTTCGTCAACTTCTGATTTCAATCCACACTCCCCATGTAGGGAGTGACGAGAACCTACCTCATCAATTACATGTGCAAGCAATATTTCAATCCACACTCCCCATGTAGGGAGTGACGCATTTGGATATTCGGTGCGTTTGGCGTTATTAATTTCAATCCACACTCCCCATGTAGGGAGTGACCGACGGGGCGTACCTATATTATCCCCAGTATTTATTTCAATCCACACTCCCCATGTAGGGAGTGACGCTCAAACTATTGGACCTGCAGAGCTTACAGGTATTTCAATCCACACTCCCCATGTAGGGAGTGACAAACTTTAGTTGTTAGTAACAACGATACTTCATTATTTCAATCCACACTCCCCATGTAGGGAGTGACAAACACTTTAAATTCACTATGTGTTCCACTCGTTATTTCAATCCACACTCCCCATGTAGGGAGTGACACTTAGACTGACCATAGTCACCTTCTACCGCATTAATTTCAATCCACACTCCCCATGTAGGGAGTGACTGCAAAAATCAATAAAATAATAATAATTTTTAATGATTATTACTATTAATTAATTCTAGGTATTTCTATTGAACCAAATCCATCATGATAAATTATATATTTCAGAACAAAATTTGGTGCGAATCTCTTGGGGTTTTTATGTACACTTGTCATTCGCACTAGCTGTCTACTATAAAATTAATGTATCTTCCACATTAAAAGTTTCTTTTGCTCCTACATGGATTACTTTTGATTTGTAATTATTGCCAAGTTGATAAAAGCGAAGGCTATCTTTCTCTTCATCAATAATGGCTTGTAGTGCTAGCTGCAATTGTTTAAATTGTGTAGCATCCACAATACATTCGAATACAGAATTTTGCACGCGCAGTCCATAGTTTTCGCATGTTGTCGCAACTTTGCGTAATCTTTTTTGACCACCAGCCGTTTTTGTTACAACATCGTAAGTGACCAATACTAACATGTAACACCCTCATTTCCATAAAAATGGTGGATATTCTTCTAAATCGCCTCTTAAATAGCGAGCCAATAGCATTGCTTGCGCATGAGGGACAAGGCCCCAATTGATTTTTTCATTTAAGTATGGATGTGTTAAGCTTTCTTGTTTACGCTCTTGCCATGCTTTAATGAATTTTTTTCTACCATCTTCCGTCAAAAGCACTGCACCATTCTCTTTTTGAACGAAATCGGCAGGCTGCATAATTTTTTTATTAATCATCTTTAGAACAAATCGATCAGCCATGACACCTCGAAGTTCTTCCATAACATCTAGTGCTAATGAGGCACGACCAGGTCGATCTCGGTGTAGAAAGCCAACATAAGCATCAAGACCGACTGCTTCTAATGACGCAGCAACATCCGCGGCGAGAAGTGTATAGGCAAATGACAACAAAGCATTAACATTATCAGTTGGTGGCCGACGATTACGATTTTTGAAAAAGAATGTTTCCTTTTGTTGCAGAATCATTTGATCGAACAGCTTAAAGTATGCAGTAGCAGCTTGACCTTCAAGTCCACGCAATCTTTCCAAATTTTCCGTTACTAAAATGTCCTTCAATGTTGTCGTTAATTCATTAGAAACTTGCTTAAAAATAGGTACATCTACTCGGAGTGGATAATCTCGTGTCATACGCTCTAAAATCCATTTTTGATTGGCAATTTTAGCAAAAATAAAATTCCGGGCAATTCTGGCACTTTCGACTTCAATCTCAGATAAACGATATTGTGTCTTACGTAGCACAACATTGCCTTTACTTTCGCCAATCACTCTTGCTAAAAATTTACCAGATTGCGATAAAAAAGTCAGATTAATATTTTTCTCTGCGCAGGCGTGCATTAATTTCGGACTTGCTCCTGCACAACCAAATGTACAAATTGCTTCTAAGTTGTGTAGAGGAATCCTCCCTAACTGTTGCTCGTCATGGGTCACAACGACATTTTCACCTTTTAATGATAAGTAAATATCTGGGGTTGTAATAAATAATGTATTTAATAATTTTCTCATAATAAATACCTCTCCATGTAGCGACGAACTGTTGTAGTTGACATAAGTTCTGGCATACACAAATTTTGTAAGGAACAGCTTACACAATGTTTTCCTGTCTTCACTTTTGGCGTATGCCGCTTGTCAAAATAATGGTGCATTTGTTTGAAAATCGCTCGTACCTCATCGCGCATTTCATTGGTAATTTCTACTTCTACACGACGTTTAATTTCATCGTAAAATAAATAAGCTGTCGGAATGTCGCATAGTAGCATTTCCTCTAGACACATGACCTGCGCCACAAGCTGTACAACATCCTCCTGGCCCTTCTTCGGCTTACCCCGCTTATATTCTACAGGGACTGGCAAATAAGTACCAGTCTCACCGTATAATGGAACACCGTCTTTATGCTCGTGAAATTCCACGACATCACAAATACCAATTGTCTTTAAACTGTGCGAGCGAACCGGCATCGCGCGCACAATCAATTTCTTTCCACGCTTTTCACGTAAAAATGGCTGGTCTGCCTTTTCGTGTACGTGTTGACCTTCAATGGTGAGAACATTTTCTGCCCACTGTTGCTCAATATGAATCAGCGCCCATTGCCGTGGACAAAAACGGAAATGCTGAATACCCGATAACATTAAATAATTTGCCTCTTCATTGACCGTCCAGTTCATACACTTGTAGCCCCTCTAATGGCTCTACTTTAATGTTTAATGTATCAATCGTGTCCCCCGTTACTTTCAGGGCACGATGCACTTTTGCAGAAGAATACTGTCCAAGTTTTGAATTATGCTCCCACCAAATCACCTTATGTACTTCAAGTGAGCCTTCTGGACGAGCAGACGACGCATCATTTTCAAATAATGTAATCAATGCTTCTTTAAACTTAGCTGAATCTTCATTCGTAAAGCCTGTTTTCTCTGCTAATTGCGTGTTAATACTGCCAACGAATTTATAAATACCAAAGTCAACACGGTGCTTCATGCCCATTGTGTCAGAACCTTTTTTATCGCCAGTAACCGAGTTCACACTTTTTGTAATTTGAATACTAGTGATTTCAATTGGTGCTAGACTAATCGCTGGATGGATTGATACAGGACCACGTACACCAACTGAAAGTGAGTCACCTTTAAAGGCAAAGACTTGTCCAAATGCACGCACATCAAACCATGTATTGCTTGCAATCGTGGCATACACATCGGCATTCCCTTTTTTATCTGCTTTAATCTGCTTTAATTCAGGTACAGATTCTGCACGATCATTCAAACTTTTAAAGCCATCATTATTGCGGTCATCGGATTGCACGAAAATCGCCTCGCCCATATCTTGCAGACGATTACGTAATTTGCGTTTAATACATACATCGGATACTTCGCCGTAACCATCGTAATTTTGACGCGGGCGATTTCCATTTAGTGGGTCGCCGTTTGGATTAGCATTTTGCACAGAAAATACAACGGCAAAATCAATTTTATGATCTAATGTTGTCATCGCTTAACTCTCCTCTACATTCTTTTCTTTTTTTGTGTATAATGCATGACGCTGGCTATAGTAGCCAAGTAAATACTTGCCTGTGAGCGGAACATCATTAAATTCATTAAACTTAAATTGCGAGCCAATTTCATCTATTAACATTGAATAATAGATACCGCTTTCACCAAGTTTCATTTGATAAGGTTGTAAATTTTTTTGGATTGTTAGCCAAGTTCTTTCTGGATGTTGAGAAAATGCATTCAAATATCGTAAAGCATTCGTTGTTCGGATATCACTTTTCTCTTTTTTAGTACTTTGCTCTTTTTTTAGTGCGGTACGTTCAAGAACATCCGCAATTGCAAGTAAACGACCAAATAAATAATCACGTTCTGTATTTTCTGTATCAAGTGCCACAGAGTAATCCTCCCTTTTATCTTTGTCAACATAATGTTTTCTCACAAGTGAACATGCCACACCAAGCACCTGCTCCCATTCCCACGATTGGTCGTAAAACTGTGGATTCGAGGCACGCACAATCGCACTACGCACAATGTCAATTGGAATTTTTCGTCCATCGAGTACACATGGTAGCATACGTTCCATCACGCCTTTGACTACCTTATCATTCGGTCTTGGTCCATATGCCGTATGAGCAATCGTATAAAAGGATGGTGAACCGAAGTATTGCACCCATTCATTTTCTTTTTTTCTTGTATGACGCCAGCTGCAATTCTCATGCCAAGTTAATAGCTTGTCAAAATAATCTTTAATACCTAAATCTCGGTAATAAAGCACTGCTAGTCGCCCAGGTGTGGCTGCATCAACCGTTAAAATATACACTTTCTCGTCATCATGCTCTTCGATGTTCATGTTCTTTTTAATGCCACTAATAATTTGACTGTGCTGTTCTGCCAAAACTTTCTTTGTATCAGCCTTTTGCGCTAACATTGCATCTCGCTGCGCCAACATTTTGTTAAAATCTGTAAACACTTCGTTTGACAAATCATCTGCAACATAAGGCATACTTGGATTTTTCGAACCCCATACGAGGAAGATGCGCCCATCCACTTGCTTCCCTTGGCGTTCAATTAGCCACTTCAGTGCATTATGTGCCTTTTGTGAGACATCATAGCTAATATTCGCCGCTTCAAAGCTATCCTTAAAACGGCCACGATATGTAAAACCTGTGCTGTCATTTGCTGAAATGAGCTTTGCTTTATCACCTGAATTGCGTAGTTTGTTTGGATGACGCACCGTTACTGGTAATTGCTCACCTGAAACATAGCAAATATCCCTTTCCATTAGCTTTGTTTCATAATAATGACTATACGATTCATAGATATCCTTATTTTTCCACACATCATCTATTACTTCACCTGGCACATGGACATTAAATCGCACAAAAGCACTTTCTTGTGCACCTGCAAGTATTTGGAAAATAGGTGGCTTGTCCCCATCCTGCTTCGTATCCCACTTAGAACGTAGTAAATCCGCTTCTGTTACATGTAATATGGAGCGCTCCACTAAGTCCTGAATAAGTGTCCCCTTTTTCACATAGTTATAAATAGTCTGCACATGCGGATGGCTATACGGCGAATTACACCATTCACTGAGCTGCTCTAAATAATAAAGATACGCATCTCTTTTATCCTCTTCTCCCGTATATGCAACATAATCACCTGCCACATACATTAACTTGTCATGTAACACATGAGGTACATAGTTTTTCCCCGCCCGACTTCCAGACTTCTCGGTAAATGGTAAAATCGTATTAATCTTTTCAATAACATCTGCATCATAAAGCGTACCATCTTGGTTGATTATCATTTCAATATGGGCCGTTTGCGTTGTATGAGAAATCGGCAGTAGTGTGTATTCAATCACTTTTTTATCCTTTGTTTCTTTGGTGAAAACTTCACCTACTTCCGCTTCATTTTCCTCATACGTTTTATACAAAGCACGTAAATAACTCATTTACTCACCTCCTAACTCTGCGTATACTACGTCCACGCCCGTCATCGTTTCACCTAAGCTAAACGACTTTGCATGCATTTCCTTAATCGGACGAACGAGTGAACAATCCTCTGGTCGAATAAAGGGAATATAGCCGTATTTCATAATTGGTTGCCATAGTCTTGTTTCAAGCATATTACGACCTGTTTCATCTGGATAATTTAAACCATGCACCATCGTACCAAAATGTACCTCGTCATAGTTGTCATAAAAGCCTGTACCAGTACCAAAATCACATTCCTCCACATATGCTTGACATTCACGCGTACCTAAAAAGACATCACGGCGACCGCCTTTTTCAACACAACGTTTAGCAATATTATGGTGCTTATTTTCATTGAAGTCCTGCTCTAAATCCATACGATTTGTGTTGAATTCAAAATGGGCGCACACTTGGTAACTCACATCACGCAAATAGCTGTAATTAGCAAGCGTATTGCCACCCGACATTTCGATTGGTCGTACCCCCTTCGACTCCATCCGAATCGGATTCATGACACGAATTTCATCGATATACCAAATGATCGATGGCTTCCAATAGACTGATTCCACTATACCTTTTAATGCTTGATAGCTAGGGATTTGTGTCGTCATCTTTTCCCCTCCAAGCTTCATAAGAGGGTCGGTAAACAGCGCATACGGGCCATGCACAACAAACTCGATTTGATTTCGTATTTTTTCCATCTTGTCACCTCCTTTAAATCATTTGGTCCAAAATATTTTGAGCCTATTGGAAACTGAAAAAAACATATTTATATATATGACTACCAACCGTTCTTTCAGATTCCATTTCATTTACAATTAACTAGGCTTATTTGAAATAATAATATATTTTAGTTAAATATACCAGTTATAATTAGAAATTATAAGAACTATAATATCCCTAAAGGAAGTTATGAAATACCTATTAGATATATAATCACTATTGTTTTTCTCACAAAAATGATACTATGGTGAGGTCGCTAAGTAAGCGTGGATTGAAATTTATATTTTCTTATTAATTTTTGGAAATGACGCATCTATTTTACGAATAGATGCGTCATTTTCTTACAAATTCAATAAATCTAAACTTGCTTCACCCTGCACACTAATGCCAAATTGATCATCGTAGGCTGATTCTTTTGCAGCATAAATATTAAACGAGCCAAACTGCACAATAATTAGCTGATTGTTTTGCTTCAACTTTTCAAAATCATGGTTAAACACGTTGACACTGTATTGCTGTGCTTTTTTCAAAAATACTTTATAATCATCAATTGCTTCACGCCCAGTGAGCTGACTAATAAGATCCTTCCCCTCACCATATGGCACGAGTATCCCCTGTGTCTTGACATCAATTACCTCAAAATGTGAAAAGGCTGTTTTATAGCTAGCCAATGTTGCTAATGGGTGCTGTCTGCCAATCCCCTTGATATAAGCTTTATTCCAATCTGTATCCACACCAAATAACAGCTCATATATAGATGTATTGTGCTTCACTAGCGGATAATTTAATGTAGTATCAAATGCCTTAAAAAAACTATTAAAATAATGCATCATCGCCTCTGTTGACAACAAATAGCCACCAAATAATGCCGAATCATCCTGTAAATCCTCCATAATATAACGGGAGCACTCGCCTCCTTTTTCAATGGTCTTTAGCTTACTTAGTGACTCTTCTGCATGATTAATAACATACACATCCTGCAAATCGACTTCTCCATTGCGATTACAACGCCCTGCCGCTTGAGCGATTGAATCAAGTCCTGCTAAGGAACGAATAACACATTCAAAGCTAATATCCACGCCAGCCTCAATTAACTGCGTACTTAGACAAACGAACTTTTCTTTATTTTTTAGTTTCTCCTTCAATTCTTCGAGCTTCTTATTACGATGCGCTGGGCACATCCCTGTACTTAAATGCACAACATCAAAATCAGCATATTTAAACTGGTCATATAAATCCCGAACTGCCTTCTTTGTGTTTAAAATAATCAAGACATTATTACGTGTCGTTAACGTTTCCTCTATGAATTCACGGATTTCTCCTGTTCGCCAGCCCTCAGTTTTTAACAATGGTATTATTTCTGTACGCTTAAATGCTTGAATAATTGTTGGTAAATTTTCAATAATCTCGCCATCAATGTCAATATTGTTTTGTACATGCTGAAGGGCCGGTTGTGTCGCCGTACAAAGAACCGCCGTCGTATTACATGTTTGTGTTAAGAAATTCAGTGCCTCATTAAATAATGACACACAATGAGTAGGCACAGATTGAACCTCGTCAAAAATAACTATGCTATTGACTAAATTATGTAATCGCCGTGCATTACGCGATTTTCCACTATAAAATGTTTCTAAAAACTGCACCATTGTTGTAAAAATAATGGGAACATCCCAATCGTCCTTTGCTGCATTTAGCCTTCTTGCTGCTTGATACGCATTAAAAGATAAATTTTCATCATGCTCTGAATCCTCGATTAAATTACTGTGATGTTCAAGTAAGTAATCCTCGGCCTGTAAAACTTCTCGCACTTCTTGCGCATTTTGTTCAATAATAGTCGTGTACGGTACTATGTAAATAATGCGTTGCTTTTGATGAAACTGTGCATGTCGCAAAGCAAAACGCAGGCTCGCTAATGTTTTCCCTCCACCAGTTGGAATTGACAATGTATAAATGCCTGTTGGAACTGCCGCTTTATCGAAACAATTTGCTGACATTTGCTTACGTAGACGTGTTATTTCATTTGGCAATGCATCTTGCTGCTTATTCTCTAAATCCTGATTGAGACGCTGTTCAAATGTTTGCCAGAGTGGTTGCACCTCAAAATGTGTGATTTCTTCCTGTTCCTCAAAGGCGCGTGAATTGCGACGATCTGCATCAATTAGTGCACTGAAAATATACATCGTCACAAAGCTCGTTGCTTTTTGTATCGCAATAGCCGCTTCGCCATTTGTTTTCACACTTTTCAGTTTACTTTCGAGATATGTTTGCATTTCTGCTTCCGCTTGCTTCATATAGTCCGTCATATAAGTTAAATTATACATTTCTTGAAAAAAGCGTTGTTGCACTGCCACAAAGTCAATTTCCTTTTCTGATGTAGCTCGCCCCATAAATGGCGACTGCCCCTCTTTGTCCACCATATCAAGTAGCTGCCCATGATGTGAAAAAATCGAATTCGCTACACATTCCACTAAAAAAGGTGCAGTTGAACTAACTCGTTGAAACTGCTCCATCAAAAATCTCCCACCTGCTGTCGAATGATCGACACTACCACGTTTCGGTGGATCATCAGGATTTGCAACCGCCTCGCGGATGTATTCCTGAAAAGCATCACTGAATTTGCCCATATCATGTAGCATCCCCGCTAACCCAGTTACATGTTTCAACCCAATTTTCTCTCCAATTTCCTCCGCAATGTGTTGTACTTCTTTTAAATGCTCTACCAACAACTGCTCTGCTCCATCACTTGTACGAATATGTGCAATAAATTCCTTCTTCATTTTTCATATCTTTCCTTTCTAATTCTAACTACACTATCTACACTTCTAACACAATAAAAATTAATAGTCCTACAGTTCACTATTTCAATACCAAACCACTCTCCTCATACGAGAAGAGACCACACTACACATTTTTTATCGATTACGTATTACTATTTCAATCCACTCTCCTCATACGAGAAGAGACGCTAGATAACGACCTTCTTTGCCGCGATGCTTTAATTTCAATCCACTCTCCTCATACGAGAAGAGACCATACGCTAAGTTAGGTAAACTAAGGTATAGCAACATTTCAATCCACTCTCCTCATACGAGAAGAGACTCTCCCTTTAGATACATTTCATGGAACAGTTCTATTTCAATCCACTCTCCTCATACGAGAAGAGACACCGCTAACTAAAGTCGGTCGTATCCATAAACTATTTCAATCCACTCTCCTCATACGAGAAGAGACCCACCTCCTAAAGACGTAAAAAAGCGCCTATTCCATTTCAATCCACTCTCCTCATACGAGAAGAGACCGCACTTTGTAACTTTTCTCGGGCTAGATCCAGATTTCAATCCACTCTCCTCATACGAGAAGAGACTTAAATTTTATTTTCAAGTCTTATTAATACAAATTTCAATCCACTCTCCTCATACGAGAAGAGACGTTATGTATGGGGCGCTATGTCCGAATATGTCCTATTTCAATCCACTCTCCTCATACGAGAAGAGACCGCATTTTCCGATGAAATAATGACACTTATAAGTCATTATTAGTAAATTACTCATTCTTTATAGTCCTTAAGAAACAACTTACCATATTTTATACTATCAAAATACACAAAATCTGGTGCGAATCGATTAACGAAATTATGTTTGCTTACGATTCGCACTTTTCCTATATTATAACAAACCCTATATATGATTAGTTCAATTATTTTACAAATTTTGAGTGAAATCTACATTTAAAACCATTTATTAATTTCCATTTCTTTTTTCACCAAATCATCGAATCATTGCTTTCTGGGTCAGTTTCTATATAATTACTCTATGTGAGTATATTTCGATATAGATTTTTCCATATTAATATATAAGAATGATGTTTTATCATTAATCATCGTAAGATAGATTATTTCCGCCGGTAGCAGTGGAATTACGCCACTACATATCGCCGATGGAGTCTACAGTTGCGCCGATAGAATAACAATTGTCGCTTATATTTCTTTAATATTGGTTCTATTTTAAAGTGAATTGGCTCATTATAAAGAGAGAACACGAAATAAGGCGCATTCTGCTACAAGGAATTATGTCCGTTATTACAAAGGAGCACATATGAAAATTCAAACTGAGTTACCCGAAAACTACCTAGATTTAAAAAAAGCTGCCAACTATACATCAAGCTGGCGTGAACGCTTGGCTGCTGTGCAGACACTAAGTAGCTATAAACATGAAAAAGTCATTGACTTATTACACAATCGTGTAAAGGCAGATACGGTGTTTGCTGTTCAGCAAGCGGCATTTGAAGCATTAACGAAATTTGGTGAAGATGTAACACAGCCTGTCCGCCGTAAATTCGAGCTGATCAAAGGTGCTGAAAAAGTATTTATACGCGTAAAGAAAAGCTTACCCGCAGACCATACATTGTCAGACTTCGCTGATAAGTTAAAGCGTACACGACTCGATGTCTACGATGCCTACGAAGGTGATCAAGGTGAGAGCTTCCTTTCATGGCTAGAAGCGAAATGGCAAACTGTCTAAGTAAGGGAATTAAATAAAAATTTCCATTGAAAAAACCAGCAATATTTACGATTTCCTCGTAAATTGCTGGTTTTTATATCGTCACTATTATTTTTTTCGCTTCCAGAAAGCAATGCCCATAATAACGGCTAGTAATGCACCAACTGCGACCATCCATAAAGTGCTTGAGCTTGACGATGTTGTGTCAGCCGCTTCACTTGATAGCTGTTGATCTCTGGGTGTAGCGTTTGCAATTGGCTGTTCTTGTTTGGTTTCTTCTGTCGCTGCCTGTGTAGTCGTTCCAAGTTGAATGTATTGTAACGTAGGCGCAGTCGTCGTCGTTGTCTGTGTTTCATGACCATGATGATGACCAGCACTTGTAGTTAAAATGGACTGTTCTAATTTTTGACCAACCCAGCTTTGTGCCTCGTTAGAATCTGCAAAAATTCGTGGATGACCTGAAAGCATATATGTTTTACCATCAATAACAAGACCTGTTTCATCACCTGTTACAACATCTTCAATTGTACCTGTTGGGCCATATGAAAATCCACCCATTTGAAGTAGTGTATGACCACCCATATCGACATCTATGTTTTCTGTTAAAAAGGAAATATATTCGTCCTTTGTTAACGTTGCGTCTGGTTTATCAAATTCCAGTTTATTATGAAATAACGCCGTATTGATTTCTTTATACGTAATATCGCCTTCTAATGTAGATACATAATCCTCATTTTTTGCAGCTTGAGCCAGTTCATCAACTGTTGAACCTTCAAGTCCGAAGAAGCCTCCTACCCAGCCTGCAAAATCCTGACGTGATAAATTTTCAGTTGGATTTAATGCCATATCAGTACCATTATAGCCAATAAGCCCGATACTATGGAGTACCATGATTTCCTGTAAATCTGGCGTTGTTGCAGGAACATCCGTATAGAGCATACTTTTATCCATTGTATGCGCATAAGCCTTTGGCGCAAGAAGTAGTGTACTCATCAGTACCATTAGTATATATTTTCTCAAAATTATCCCACCTTCTAATGCACTAGTATACCTGCTAAATGTGATGGAAGTATGAAATGCGCTAGGTTAAATTCGTTCGTCTATAATTTAAATTTACGGATTTGTTCGTTTAAATTTTCTGCCATTTCTGCCAAATTGACCGAACTATTGTTGATTTCGTCCATCGAGCTTGCCGCTTGTTCGATTGTAGCAGACGTTTCTTGAATGCCTGCAGCAGATTGTTCGGAAACAGCTGCGATTTCGTCGACAGATTTATTGATATTGAGGGTATTTTGGACGACTTCCTCTAGTTTCGAAGACATCGTTACAATGCTAGTTGACATCGACTGAACTGCATCTGCAATATGATTAAATGTTTCATTTGTAGAAGCAATCTGCGTGGTACCTTTTTCAACCTCACCGTATCCACTTTCGAGTGATGTTGTAACCATCACCGAATCATGTTGAATTTTTTGAACGATGCTTGTAATATCATCAACGGATACGGATACTTGTTCTGCAAGTTTACGCACTTCATCTGCTACAACAGCAAAACCTTTACCTTGCTCACCAGCACGTGCTGCTTCAATGGCTGCGTTGAGTGCCAATAAGTTCGTTTGATCTGCAATAGCATGAATGGCAGCCACTATTTTAGAAATTTCTTGTGTTTGTTTACTTAAGTTATCCACTTTATTAACCGCATCTTTAACTATATGGTCAATTGTAGTCATTTGCTGTGTGGAAGCTTCCATTAACTCCTTCCCCTCTTTGGTTAAGAGCATCACTTCTTGTGAATATTGATTGACTTCCTTACTGCTCATATTTACGTCTGTCACCTGTGTTGTAAATTCTGACATTGTTGTAGCCACATCAGAAGCGTTACTTGCCTGAATTTCTGTACCACTCGCTATTTCAGCTACGGTGTCTACAATTTGCTCTGTGCCAACCTTAACTTCTGTAGCGGACTGCATCAATTCCTCACTATGTGAGGCAACATCATTTGCAACTGTTTGAATATGCTTTAACAAACGATTTAAGATTTCAGCCATCTTATTTGTCGCTGTTGTCAATTGTCCAAGCTCATCTCTCGTTCTCACATCGAGCGCAGGCTCACTTAAATCACCATCAGTTATTCGCTGCATGCGTTTTGTCAAGATAATGATTGGTTTTGAAATCCTTCTCGCACAAATTAAAGCCGTAATAATGGCAATTACAACGATAACTATTCCAACGATGATACTTGTTATTTGCTTACTTTCGCCTGCTGAAATCATATCTGTGCCAATAGCATTAATAGATTGTTTACGATGTTCTGCCAAGCCTTCATAGCCCGCACGAATTTCAGTAGCTTTATCATCCATCGCAGCTAGATTTTTCGTTGCCAATTCGACATTGCCCTGATCGTATATATCAAACACATCTTTTTGAACATAGCTACTCCATTCTTTCGCCATCTCCGAATACTTCTGAAATTCTGTTGAATGAGAAATCGCTAAACGTTTCTTCTCATTGTCAAGAGCCCGTTCCACGTTATGCGCATAAATGTCCTTATATTTTTCTTCTCCAGATAATACATAACCCCTAGCAGCCGCAATTCTTACTGCAATTGTTGAGGCTAGTTCGTAATCTGTAATTAATAATTGCAATTCTTCATCAACAATTTGTTCTGTCGCTCTGTTACTTTGAGTAACCGCATACACATTGTACCCGATATATAAAACGATGACTGCCACGACGATACTAAATGCAAAAATGATTCTCGTGCTGATTGATTTAAAGTTCATTTCTCAGATTCTCCTTATTTCCCTTATAAAATTCGAATTCCTACTTACAAAATCCCTAAATTATGTCTCAACCTATTTCCTACATATAATCTCATTCATTTCAAAAGAATTTTATTTTTAACCATGAAAAACAGCAGCAAAACTGCAAAAAATTTAACTATATTGTACAATATTAGTAATTTACCATTTATAAATCTATTTAGGATGATTAAAAAATTTAATCTATATTTAGATTAATAATTAAGTGTTTTTTGTGTGTTTATAAGCTATTTTTGTTTTTAAAGTGCATTAGATTTATGGAGCATCATGCAAAGGATAGGTCGTAGGCTTCAAAAAGGTTTTTAAACAAAGGAAGATAGACAAGGTATTTTTGCTGAAATTTAAAATCTTACAAAAGGCTAAGTATTATTTGCTAGAATACTACTCTGAAAGAAAAAGAGATGACAAGCCTTCCATGTTTACACAATAAGAAAATCTCCAATTTCGTCTAAATAACGGAATTGGAGATTTTTAGCTACAAAGAGTGGAAAGCATAGGCTTAAAAGGTGCGTCTTTCGCAACTGCTAGTGAAATTAATCCCAATAATTAAACATAACATCCCCTAATGTCTCACTTTTAAAATAGGCTGCATAGTTCCATTCCACATCAGATAAGCTATGCAGCACCCTATCTTGTGTAAGCAAACTGTTTAACACTTCAGCCTCTAGGCATTTGCGCATTGGGAAGTATTTATGTAGGTTGGGTTTTGTTAAAAATCGAAAAGTCAGTTCTTTATCGCTCATGGCAAATGCCACATACGGCATGAGTCGATGATGAAGAATTGTCAATTG
The DNA here is from genome assembly GCF_050272295.1 of Lysinibacillus sp. NPDC048646. Lineage (NCBI taxonomy): Bacteria > Bacillati > Bacillota > Bacilli > Caryophanales > Bacillaceae > Lysinibacillus > Lysinibacillus sp. NPDC048646. The sequence continues at coordinate 367,288 of NZ_JBNNLZ010000002.1, read as the reverse complement.
CTCATTGTCTAGCTGGATGTCTGCCTGCATATAAACAAAATGAGGATCATCCATAAATTGCAAAACTTTCGAACGTTGTTCACTCGTTACAAGATGATAGACCATAGATTGAAATGACCGCATATCCTGTTCAATCAAATGCTCTGCGTCAAAGCCTGAAATTCCTTTTGTTAAACGCAACTAATCACCCCTTTTATATCTTTCTATCTATGTCTTTCGCTATCATGCTGGCATAGTCCTGCAGTCATTTATTAATTGTTCGTTCTATTTGATAGTCAATTTGCAAAAATGGCATTCCAAAAATGCGTATCGTATGAACGGCTGTTAAATTTCTATCATTTGTTGCCGTAATAATGAAATGCTCATGCAATGGTAGCTTAAACATATAATCTTTGAATGCTAAATAGATTCCGGCATCCCCTTCATGGGCACTCGTTAAATGCAATTGACCATGTTCTTCATATAAATATAAAACCCCTATCATTGTAGAAAAAGGTAGCGGTAGCGCAATATTCATATACGTAGTTTGAGCTGTAGTATGCTTGGCATAAATCGCTACAAAGGTCGTTTGCTGACCAATTTTACGTATCCATGCCCTTGGTGCATGACGCCCATCTTGTTCGGCATCTACTTTGGCAATGATACCTGTCATCTCGATTTGTTTACTAGTGAAGGGCAAATTCAGTTGTTGCATCCAACGACTTATGCCCTGATATAGGAACGCAAAAGGTTTAAACCATGTACGCCATTGCACAGATGCCAGCAATCGATAAGCATTTGTTTGCTCATAGAAATGGGAAATGGCCGATGGTAGCTTTGTTGTATTTGTAAAATCACTTAGTGCATCAACTAAGCCAGGATGTGCATCTCCTGACCCATGTAATTTCCCTCGAATTCGACTAATTGGAAATGTGAATTTGTGATGTGTAGTTTTTGGAACTTCTATTGCCCAAGCTACCACGCCAATCCCCCCAAAAATGAGAGAATTCATCAATCCATGAAATTTCAACATTTCAGGTATCCCCAGCTCCCATAAAATTACCTAATGCGTAAAGTAAGACCATAAAATCGTTATACGCTTTGCCAAGGAACATCAATTGTCTATTGGGGATACATTAATGGCTGGTACATATGATGTACCCCTTCAACAAGCAGTACCGATTGGTGAAGTACAAGTTATTGGTATCGCTCCTAATCATTATTTTAATATTGATTTTTATGTAGATTGGTCATCTTTCGTAGTAGCTTTAGATTCACCTGTTATAACTGACATTATGTTAGAAGCAACGGATTCGGAGCAGGCTTTAGCGGAGCTTGCATATTTAGAGGAACGATGGCCAGCTCTAAAATTTACCGATAAAGCAACAATTATTGAACAGTCCAAAGAAATGACCTTCCAGCGTTGGAGCCTATTTGTAGGTGTATTTGTCATACTAATCGCCGCTACTTGCCTAGGCGCTTTACAAACACTACTTCACTCGATTTACGCAAAACGTGGCGATTACGCGATCCAACGACTAATTGGTCTTTCACCAAATGGATTGATGAAACTCATTTTGACGCAAGTATTGTCATTTGTTCTTTACGGACTGACTGTTGGCACTCTCCTTGGTATTCTTCTAACAAGAATGCTTGGCTTTATTGACGAGGGCTCACCAATGGTTTATGATTCCTTCACGTTAGGCATCACTAGTCTCGTCTTTTTAGTCGCAACACTCGTAGTGTTCACATTACAAGGTTACTGGATTAGTCGTAAAAAATTAGCAAACGAAATTGTAGATATGTAAGTAGAAAAGTTTCATTAGACCCTCTTTAACGAGGGTCTTTTTTAGTTATCGAATATGTTTTCAAATTTATCGCTACATTTTCTATATTTATCACTCAACTTTTATTATTTATCACCCAACTTCTGCGATTTATCGTCTATCATGCGCCTACAAATAACACAGCCTGTCCAATGGCAATAAAAAAGGCTTCATGCTGAATTGGACTAGCTTCTTCAATCTGAAGCGTAATATCGAAATGGGTATCCCGAAAAATTGCTTGCCAGCGGGCGATTGGTTGTTCATTTAGTGAAAAGACTGACCAGTCCTCCATCTCTTTATTAAGTGTTATTTTTTGCTCACCGTCGGTAATGATTAAATCCGGAATCATAATTTGCCAGCCATCATAGGCAATCATGTAGTCCTTTCCAGTTACTAGATCCTTTCCTCGAAAATGTACACGTCCACGACGAGACATTTTTTTACATGTAAAAAGAGGCTGTCCATCGACTGAACTTGCATCAAAACGCACAAAATATCGGTAATCCATCGTACGATCAAATGCTTTTTTTAGAACATTAGAGTAAATCCGTTGAACAGTGGACGATACAGCACCCGCTTCATTTAAAATCTGTATAGCCTCTAAAGATTCAATTGCTGTAGGTTGTTTGTATGTAAAAGTTTTCAATACTTTCGCTCCTTCAAAAACACTTGCTTCTAGTTATAGTTACCTCTTTTAAACTAACACAAAATAAACGCCAAATACAATTCGCCCCTACGAAAGATTATTGGGATATCCTTAGTAGCAGTTGTATTTGACGCTATATTATGCCGATTTAATGATTAACATGCGATGGCACTTCGACTGTAAATGGTTGGAATTTAACCTCTTTCAGAGTTGTTTTATCAAATGGAATTTTCGTTTCTTCCCCATTCGGTTGAACTTGCATACCAGATCCATCTGTTGGGAGCATTAAATAAGGTGTAATAATTAATTTTGAAACATCTGCTGAAATTGGGTCAAAGGTGTTATTACCACCGAAGACCCATACACCGTCATAGAATTGCCCTGCTGTGCCTCCTGAATGTGAGGGTATTTCCTTACCAGATTGATCCGTTATACGGAATTCAATATTAGAAGCCCCTATTTGAGGATTTTCAATATTTCCAGTTTCAGACGCCTCAAATGAAAGTCCTACACCAGAAGGACTTAATGATACTCTTGAAACATTAAGCTGAATCCCTTCCGCTTGCTGTTGATGATTCACTGGTAGATGTACGATATCGACAATCTTTTTAATAGGTGTTGAGAACTCCCATTTCTCGCCCTCTTGGCCTTCTAAAGTTAAGCCCAATTCAAAAGAACTTGGCATATTGTCCGTGACATTATAAGTTGTAATACCTGTACGAACTGTCGGGCTTAAATTCTCTTCACCATAGCTTCCCGATCCGCTAAGAAATTTTCCATTCATCTTCAAATCCATGCCTGCACCGAAGTACTCATTGCTTAATTCTTTGTCCGATTCAATTTTAAAACCAACAGTAATATTTGTGTCATCATAAAGTACTTCATCGACAGTAACAGAAATACCATTGATTGTTTGCTTTTCTCCAACCGTTTTTGTTAATCCTTGTTCACTAGCCTGTTTTAGCCCAAGCAAGCCAGAGTCACCAAACACGGACCCCACTATCGGCAGTTGTGCCAAAGTGCTAGCAAATGTTGGCGATACATATGCTGAGCCTATCATAATCCCACACGCTGCTACCGCACTAGCCACATATACTAATGGCTTTCGTTTACTTTTTCGTGTTATTTGTAATGGTGCATTGTTCATATTTGCTTGCTCCTCTGCTTGTTGAATACCTTTTGCAATAGCTTTTCGTACCTCGTCTCTCGGGAATTCTGGAAGGCTACTATTGTGATTAAATGACTTTTTCATTGTACGTTGCACTCCTTTCTAATTCTCGTTTTAAATGTTTCTTTCCACGATGTAAATACGTTTTGATTGTGCTCGAAGGCTTATCCATCAATTGTGAAATTTGTTTAATGGGTAAATCATGATAATAATATAAAATAAGTGCCATTTGATGGTCGTGGCTCAACTGCTGTAAGGCTTCCGATAGATCAATGGGGTTCTCGATTTCATTGGGCTGATGATTTACCCGCTTTAATAGTTCACTTTCTTCATAAGGAACGATTCTTTGCCCTTTTTTCAGCAAACGATAACACTCATGTATTAATATACGAAACAACCATGTCGAAAAAAATTCTGGATGCTTTAGCTGTTTAACAGTTAAATAAGCCTTACATGCTGTTTCTTGAATAGCATCTAGTGCATCCTCTTTTTGCCCTACATAAGAAAGTGCTGTATAGTATAACTTTTCTTCCTCTAAACGAAGGAGCTGTTCAAAAGCTTCCTTGTTTCCTGCAATCGCTTGATGCACGATAGATAAATCATGTTCCATGCTGTGTTCCCCCCCTCCTTTCAATACTTAGAGTCTTTAACCCAAGCAAAAGGTTTCACTTTGCATTTTTTCTTTTTGCCATATCGTTGTGAAACAGAAAAGTAGACTACTGCTTTAACAGTAGCCTACTAAATTTCACTTTACCTCGCATTAACGGTCAGAACGCTCACCCTAGATGAAAGATGACAACAGGTAGGTGGCGCGATCCACTGACCGTAAAAGCCGATTGGTTCGGGGCAACAGATGTTTTATGTGCGAAAGCGAAGCGGCAGCAACAGGATGTTTTATGTGCGAAAGCGAAGCGGCAGCAACAGGATGTTTTATGTGCGAAAGCGAAGCGGCAGCGACAGGATGTTGGTCACACAAGCTTTTTCACAGGATGTGAAGGTTTTAGCTTTTGTTCCTCTATTTATTGTGGGGGATGAAGTAAACCCCACTGATTGAAGTTTCACTTTATTTATCTAATTTAAAGGTAACATCGCCAAGGCCCATTTCTGAATTTACCTCTAGCACAACATCTGCATTGTCATATGCCTCATTTACATAAATGCCTTTCCCTTTTGAAATAAAGCCTTCTATATTCGAAGACCCTATTCCTTTTTCAGTTGTAAGCTTTACGCCTACTTTTGATGGTAATATGACCGTTGTTTGGCCAACACCCGTTTCAATGTTCGTTTCAAAGCTTTTTTTCCAATCTCCACCCAAATTTACAGTAAGTTCGCCTACACCTGTTTCAATATCTAATTTTTCAAGATTCAATCCCTGTAAATTAAGATTTGCCATTGATGCACCTGTTTCAACGGAAAGATTCATTGGAATATCGTCATTAAGCTCTATATTCCATTCATTTTTTATATTCGAAATACCAAGTTTAGTGGAGCCTTTATGTTCAATCGTCACTTCTCCAGTTTGCCCATGCAGTTCGTAGCTCACTTTTGGTGCCAATTTTTTATTGTTAAACTGTGCATTCCCCTCTACCCATTCCTTCGCTCCTTTTGAAACCGTTATTTCCCCTATGCCAAGATTTAATTCCACATCTAATTCCTCTGCTTTGTCCTTTTCTACTAAAATTGTTTCATCTTTGATTTTACTTGGGATGACTGAGTAACACCCCGATAGTACAAGCAATGATGTACTCATAACCAAACCAATACCAATAAATTTCTTCAAATTAATTCCCTCCAAATATATAATCTTCCAATAAATCCATTTTATCGAAATATCAAATTAATTAAAACGACCCTCCGCTTTAATTTCATCTAAGACCTCAGACGTAGTAAGTGCATGTTTTAGATTTAATCTTTATATTCATCCTTTCATTGATATGCAATCATACAAAAAAACTGAACCCCCAACGATTGGCGTTCAGTGATAGTTGCTGTTTTCAATTATCAGGATAAGTGAAAATGTTTGACGGTTCATAAAGCTTGAAGACATTCCCTTCATGATCAGCAGCTTGAACGGTAATTTCCAAATCATTCGCTTCTGTCTCATAAGGTACTACCACTAATTGTGCACGATTAGCATCAATTGCTACCTCAATACACTCTGTATTAATCTGTATCATCAGTTTCTCATAAGCATGTTCGACAAGTAGTGGAATAATAATCCGCCGAATATCAGGTACATGAATGGATTGTATATTATGCTGTGTGCTAAGATCAGCGTGCTCTAATTTAAAGCCTTTACCATCATGTTGAAATATAGCAATACCTCGAATGTCACCGGTTGTAAAATAACTCATTCGGTATTGATGGATAGTGATTGTGTCGTTTAAAAGAATATCGTCAGCGTTTCCTATTGGTAATACACCAGACTGCATTGTCTTAATTATGTCGGCTTCATTCTTTACGTAAAAATGATAACCGATTCGTTCAGACATATTGCCTAAAATTGCAATAATGATGATACCACACAGCAATATACGCCACAACCACTTCTTCGTCAAAGCATATAGTGCGAAGACAAATAACACAACTGGAATACCTATTATCCCTACAATCATCCATGGTTGCATAAGCACTGAAAAATCTTTTACCTTTCCAGATTTTTCAGGATAAAGATCTGAATCTACCACAGTAGCTGTATGTAATTGAAAGATGTTGTCAATGTCATGTTGAAAAAGAAGCATATTTAGTCCTAATAGCAAACACGCTGATAATAATACAGTTAGTAGGATAGGTGTTAAGGGAGGTTTTCTTTTTTGTTGAATATTTTGAAAGACCTTCGCTCGATTTTCATCTGAAAATTTGCCCGTTTTATAGATATTATTGATAGCATTACGAATCTGATCCATATTCAAATCCCTCCTCCTGAAGTGTTACACCAATCATTTGACGTGCTCGTCTTAACCTTGTTTTAACCGTGTTTTCTGGCATCTTTAACGTTTCTGAAACTTCCTTTAACGATAACTCCGCAAAGTGGTATAGAAGTAATACATCCTTGTACTTCGTTGGAAGCTTTTCAATAGCCAAAACCAACATGACATCAGACTCGCTTGCAATCACTTTATGAACTGGATCAACAGCATGGCCGATTAATTTGTGCCAGTAATCAATTACTTGCAGCTTTTTATATCGCCAACTTGCCAGATAGCTATGGCAGTTATTTATCGCTATTCGATACAAATATGTTTTTACGGATGATTGTTCACGAAATTGCTCCATTTTTTCATAGTACTTTACGAATGTATCTTGCACCATATCTTCGGCTATGGCCCAGTCTTGCACATATGTGTAACAAACACGCACTAAATAATCTCCATAAAGTGCCATTGCGTTTGATAAGCAAGCATCCTTGTGCTCTTTCATCAATTTGCTCGCCTCCTTATTAATTCCCTCGGCGTAATACTGATTCAGTCGACATCCACAGCCAACTGAATAAACTGCTTGTGCTTTCTTCTTCGACTAAAACCCTTTTACCAAAATCAAACCAATGACAAAGCATTTGTAGTTAGACCAATAAACAATAAAAAAGTTTCATGAAAAAATAAACATTTTCCCATGAAACTTAAATTGTTGAACGAATATACTATTATTCACGATTTTTCATTACACATAAGGTATTTCATTTCCCTCTAACAAAGCCTTTAAATTGGCGAGCGATGCCTCATAACCGCCCATGTTAAAAGCCACTGTTGTGCCATCCATTTCCTCTACCAAAGAAATGGCTATTAGGGTTTCTGGTATTTCTAAGTAAAGTGAAAACTCCTGATGAAAATTTACATTTTTTATCGTTAAGGTCATCGGTAATTTTTCAGTCAATTGATTATGAACATTCGGCATTAACGTAAAAATAATCTGTTCACCTGCTTCTAAACGAGGGATTTCCCATGTTGAACCTGGTGTATACCACTTCGTTAGCTGCTGGGCATCCGTGATAGCGTGCCAAACCGTTTCAAGACTTGCATCAATCCAAATTGAACTGTTATCTTCTTGGTACTCCATCATTGATTCCTCCGTTAGCGAGAATACACGCTGTTTCAGATTAATGGTCATGTACATTTATATTATAAGCATATTCTGACAAAAACCCAATAACATCCTAAATTGCACCTAAAACAAAATGTGCTTGTTATTAATTTTTGTAGCTCTGTATAAATTCAGCGCCCCTAGTGCTACAGCGATTGCAACAATATCCAGTGCCAGCTGATAGCTATGTGATACATTGACCATGAAACCATAAAAAGTTGGTGCAATAACAATAAAAATTTGATTTAAAGTTAAAGCAGCACTTACTGTTAAGCCTACGTAACTGGGGTTGGATTGCTCAGTTACACAAGCTATAAACAATGAATACCAGCCAATTACGACGAAGCCTAAGAAGAAACAAAATAAGAGCATCACCATCTCCAGTTGCATGACAAATGGCAACATTATGGTAAAAATAACTGTCAAAATCATTACAACGAACAATAATTTTTCCCTATCGTGCTCAAAGAATTGATCACTCACCCATGCAATGACTACTCTTCCTATCATACCGCCAATTAATACTAAGCTTAAATACATACCTGCATCAGTTAATGAATAACCACCTTCTTGATGCAAATAACTCATGAAATGAGCAATGAGGATCATTTGTAATGACATCATTGTGATGCCTACTATATATATTGGGTACAATCCTTTATTATTTTTGATGGATGTCATTTTCTCTTTAAATGACACTGTTTTAGATTCGATAGCCTTGCTACGCTGTGGTTCTTGATACGCTAATAAGAAAAGTACGCCTCCTGCTATGGCAACAATGCCTTGTACAAGATGTACTGACGACAACTCAAAATGATGATACGTATAAGTGAGGATGACCGAGGCTAAAGCCCCTCCTATTGGAATTCCCGTCTGTCGGATGCCCATAGCAAGCCCTCGATGTTTGTCTGGAAACCATTTTACGATGGCCGTACTTCCACCAGTTTGCGCGCTTCCATACCAGATTCCTACGACTAATAATAAAAATAACAACATTGAATAATTATTTACCATCATAAGTGTTAATGCCGAGATCCCTAATAGAATAGACCCCCAACCGATAATTTGTTTTTCTCCTCTTTTATCCATTAGATGACCAAACACTAGCATGGAAAACAGCGGTCCAATATTCACAGCTGAAACGATAAATCCACTTTGTAATGAAGTTAAATTCCATTCAATTTGATAAAATGTGGCGATTGGTCCCATCCCATAAGTAACAAAAGTTGCTGCTGTTTGAGAAAGTGTAGCTACCAATACGATTAACCATCTATAATAAGTATTCATCCAAGCTCCTCCAGTATCTATCCACTACACCGATTTATTTGTTCGGTATAATTTAAGTTAACTAGAGTTTACGCTGGCTACGACAAAGCGTAAAATGGAGGAAAATGATAGGACCCATAGAAAATTTTAATAGGGTGTGTGACATACTAAATGAACATCGAAGAAATTGCATTAAAAATCGAATTATTACAACGTCAAAATTTAAGTAAATCCGCTGAAATCACTAATTATACGCAATCTGCCCTTACATCTAAAGTGAAAAAAATGGAGGCAGAAATCGGCCAAGCTGTTTTTAAACGTACACCCCAAGGCTTAAAAATTACTGACGTTGGCATGCAATATAAAAACTTTTTACAGCTTATTACGCAGGAGTATGAAGACTTTTTACAAACCATTAGTTTAGAGGAATTGACAACAAAAGTGAACTGTGGAACATCCCATACAACTATCAAGATTTACGGTGCGTCCATCGTCCATGCCTTGAATATGAATAACATTCCATTGGATGTTGATTTCACTGTTGAATCTAGTAATTCTTTAAATGAAAAAGTACATAATGCAGAAATGAATTGTGCACTCACTAGTAAGCCGATTAAAATCTATCCTGATCTTAACTATGACAATATAGCTACTGAAACGTTCGAAGTGATTTCAAACGACAAACATATTATTAATTTTGATGAGCGTCCAATGATTACGCTGCTTGTATTGAGTAAAGGCTGTATGTATACGCGTACAATCGTCGAATGGCTAAAAAATAACCAAATTCCTTATAACATGAAAGAAATAAAATCCGTTAGTAGTATTCTAGATTTTCTGCAAATAGACAATTCCCTTGCTGTGTTAAATACAAAGCTAATTGACCTTTATAATTATTCAAATATACATTCTTACAGATTGCAACAGTTAGAAAATGTCATTAACACCGTTTTCATTTACAAAAAGAACGAAAGTGATGATCCAACTATTTTGCAACTAAAAAAGGTCATTGAATCGATTCTTGAACCCACTAGAGAAGTACGATGATCGATGATCGAATAGTTGCTATGGAAGACATAACGACAAAGGAAAAGTGTGTTTTGAAAGAAAAACAATCAAAACACACTTTTGTTAGATTGGATTATATAAACAACTTTTCACTTACATTGTTTGGGGATTGCTATTCTAACAACGCCAAAAATTAGATGAAAAAAACCAACGGTGTTGTATGCATGCCGTTGGTAACTGCTATTAACCACATCGTCATTTTCTTTACGACTTTGAAGATTTTTTTCATAGAATTCTCCTTTCAACTTATAACGAAAGGATAAACGATAAAAATAAATTTCTAATTAATTTTTCTGTATTTGAAGAAATCGTACTCACAAGTATACGTAATTTAAGCCCATGATCAGAAAAAGCCGACACCAAAATCGTGGCAGCTTACTTGATGTTCCTGAATCATTGGGGTTCACTAGGAATCAAATTACTTTGATGCTAGATAAACTTCTGCTTACTAGAGGTCTTACCTGATTTATTTTATATAGGGCCATCTTAGTAATCATAGATTTCGACATAGTAACTTTTTCTCCGCCATACACTTAGTGCGAGGCCCTTTCAATCATTAGACGAGTTCCAAATGTAAGAAGTTTGCAAATAAAAACAACCACTCATCAATTTTTGATAAATGATTGTTCTTTTGCACTTATGCGCGTTCTATAAGCTGTTGAATTTGATTTAATATTAACAATTTTTCTATGTTCTATTTTTTAAATTCAGCCACTCTACTCAGCCATTCGCTAATATGAGCATTTAGCAAATCAGCTTGCTCAATTTGCAAGTTATGACCGGCCCGATCTAGCACCGCAAATGTCGCACGTGGAAATTTGTCTAGAATGGCAAAAGCATCTTTATATCCAACGATTGAATCTTGTTTTCCTAGCAAAAATACACAAGGTTTATCGAACACCAATTCATCGATGCTAAAAGAAAAACCATAATGTTTCTGAACCTTATCTAAAAATTGATGATTGGCTACTTTACAGCCTGCTAACACTTCATGCAAGTAGCGATTCCAGTTATATTCATCAAGCACTACTTGATTTGAAGTGAAATCATCTCGTTCCTCTTTTGTTAGTTTAGTCAAAAATTCATCATCAGAAAATATATTTGTATGCTTAGGAAGTGTCCTATGTTGTTTTTCTGGAATAATCATAGGACAAATAAATGCAGCACCCATCACTTGATCTTTCTGTTGCTTGATGACACCTCTTGTGATGTAACCACCATAAGATTCCCCCACCATTAAATAAGGTTGATTTGGAATGATAGCGTTTATGAAATCTACAACTGCTTCTAACATTTCATCGGAATTACTTATTTGTTCATAGTCCTTTGTTTGACCCATTCCTGGAAGATCGATATAGATTCGTCTCCACCCAGCTTGCTCTACAAAAATAGGCTCCATACAGCCTTTCATTAGTCGATGGTCTGGAGAAAAACCATGAAGTATAATTATTGGGATCCCTACACCTATGTCCTCATAGTAAATATTTGCTTTATTAACGTTACAATATGGCATATTCATTACCTCCAGCTTGGATTTATAGCTATGACACGCTTTGTTGAATAAAAGTTCAGCCTAAAAAACTAATTCAAGCCTATTTTGTAAATCACAATTCCACACTCTCTAGCAGCAATTTCTGTTGTAAGTTACTATATATCCCTTGTTTTTGCATCAGCTGTTGATGGTTGCCTTGTTCCGCAATTTCACCCTGCTGAATGACGAGAATTTGATCAGCATTCTCGATTGTTTTCAAACGGTGTGCGATGACAAAACTTGTGCGTCCTTGCATTAAATGCAGGAGCCCTTTTTGTATATCGACTTCCGTTTGTGTATCAACACTAGATGTGGCCTCATCTAAAATTAAAATATCCGCATTTTCTAAAATTGCGCGTGCAATGGCCAGTAACTGACGTTGGCCCTGACTTAAATTTGCTCCGCCTGCTTGTACAAGTGTATCGTATTGCGCTGGCAAATACTTAATAAAGTTATGGGCATTGGCAATTTTCGCGGCTTCTTCCACCTCTGCATCTGTAGCATCTAGCTTGCCAAAACGAATATTTTCACGAATTGTCCCTGAAAATAAATACGTATCCTGCAAAACAACACCAACTCTTTGACGAATTGTCGCCATTTTGTAATCCTCTATATTATGGCCATCGATTAAAATTTCACCTGTATCCACATCGTAAAAACGAGTGAGTAAATTAATAATCGTCGTTTTTCCTGAACCCGTCGGTCCGACAAGTGCAATTGTGTCTCCAGCCTTTGCTTGGAAGCTTAAGTTTTTTAGTACTTGCTTATCAGCCGTATAGCTAAATGACACCTGATTAAATGTCACATCACCTATTAATCGCTCACAGTCGAGTGCATTCTTTTTGTCAGCCACTTCTGACGGTTCATCTACTATTTCAAAAACACGTTCCGCTCCGGCAATGGCTGACTGAAGTGTATTCAATAAATTCGATAGCTGATTGAGTGGACGGAAAAATTGCCGTGTGTACGTAACAAATGCGGCGATAATGCCGACAGAAACAAGTCCTTTCACTGCCAAAAATGCACCTGTCCCTATTACAACAGCCAATCCTAAATTATTCATAAAGTTATTGATTGGACCAAGCAAACCTGATGTAATCTCCGCACGCTGAGCTGAACTGCGTAGTTGCTCGTTTTGTTGATGGAATGATTCAATTGTCTGCTGTTCTCTGCCAAAAAGTGTGACAACCTCTGCTCCTGTAATCATTTCCTCAATATACCCGTTGAGATTCCCTAAATCACGCTGACGTGCCGCATAGTTTTTTCCACTTCGTTTGACAATTTGTTTCGTTGTATAAACGATTAGCGGAATAATAATAAGGGTCACAATCGCTAGCTGCCAACTAAGTGAGAACATTGCTATGCTGACACCAATAACGGTTAAAATCGAAGATACAATTTGTGTGACACTTTGTGCCAGTGCTGTATTTAAATTATCAATATCATTGGTTACACGGCTCATTAAATCACCGAGTGCACGCTGATCGAAAAATTTCAGTGTACATGATTGAAGTTTTTTAAAGAGCTCTAGTCGTAATGTACGTATCGTTTTCATAGCCACATGGATCATGACATACGTTTGTAACCATGTAAAAATAGACGCTACAGTAAAAATAACTGCGAGCACAATACCTAGACGAATTGTGCCTTCAATGTCTTTTTTCATGATATATTCATCAACGATATGACCGATAAGATAGGGGCCAGCTAAGCTTAATATCGTGGAGGCAATGACAAAAAATATCGAAAAAAACAGCCCTACTTTTTGCTGCTTCACATATTGCCAAACACGTAAAATCGTTGCTTGTTGATTGGCTGCTTTTTCAACTGGACCACCTGTACGTGGTCCACGTCCAAAATTCATTTGCTTTGGTTGACTTTGACTCATTGTTGTTCACCAACCTTTTGTTGCGAAGCGTAAATCGCTTGATAGTGTTTATTTTCCTGTAATAATTGTTGGTGTGTGCCTTGACCGACAATTTCGCCATCCTCCAACACTAAAATGAGATCCGCCTGTTGAATGGAGGTAATCTTAGACGCAACAATAAATGTTGTTGTATCTTGGTAATTGTCGTTAATCGCCTGTTGTACATGCTTTTCAGAAGCACTATCGAGGGCAGATGTTGTATCATCTAATACTAAAATGGATGGCTGTCGTACGAACGCACGCGTCAACGCTAATCGTTGTTTTTGCCCTCCAGATAAATTCGTCGCTCCTTGTGAAAGTTGGTGAGCCATGCCTTTTTCAAGTTTGTCCACAAACTCGGACGCACAAGCAGCATTGAGTGCTAACTGTAAGTCATCTGGCGTCGCTTGCTCTTTACCTAGACGTATGTTTTTTTCAATTGCTCCTGAAAAGAGCACTGCTTTTTGAGAGGTAAAACCTATATGTTCACGTAAAGCGGTCAACGCATAATTTTTTAACGGTTGGCCATCTACTAATATTTGCCCACCAGTAGGGTCAAAAAGCCGTGGAAGTAGTTTTACTAAGGTTGATTTACCGCTCCCCGTTTTACCGATTATACCTACCATTTGCCCAGCCTTCACAGAAAACGTGATGTTTTTCAGTACATCCTCTGCTGTTTCATAATAACGATAGCTTACATTTTCGAAAGCAATTTCCCCATGAATATGTGTATTCAGTGCTAGTTCCACTTCCTTAACCGCTACCTCTTTATTCAACACATCCACAATGCGCTCGCCAGATGGAAGTGCACGTGCAATTTGCATAAGCACCATACTCGATGACATGAGTCCATTTAAGATGATTGTCAAATAGTTAATAAAAGCCAGAATGACACCTACTTGCAATGTGCCCGCTTCGACTTTTATAGCCCCAAGCCAAAGTGCTGCTACAATTCCCAAGTTAACGACGAACATCGTAAGCGGCACAAGTACACCAACAATTTGTTCCGCTGTAATAAAGCGCTTTGTAAGCGTATCATTCAGCACGCCGAACTGCGCAACCTGTTGCTGCTCACGACGAAACGCCTTGACCACGCGTATCCCCGCTAAATTCTCTTGAAGTTTTGTATTGACACCGTCAATGGCCTCTTGTACCTTACGATATAACACGCCTGAATATTTTGTAAAAAAATACATGGCAACGATTAAAATAGGCACAATCACAAGTAAGATTGAAAAAAGCTCGCGTGCTGTCACGAAAACGATAACAATCGCACCTATAAACAATAACGGTCCCCGCACAAAAATACGCAACGTCATCATAAATGCACGCTGCACGCTTTCCACATCACTCGTTAAAATCGTAATAAGTTTACCAGTCGAAAACGCATCCCGTTCTTTCGCTGAATAGGTCATCATCTTTTCATATAGCTTCTCTCGTACATCCGATGCAAAGTTAATGGCTGCCTTTGAGCTATAGTAAGAACAACCAATCCCCCCAACAAGCCCTAGTACAGCACTCATAATCATCCAAACGAACATCTTTAGTACGTACGGATTGTCGCCATTCGCAATACCTGTATCAATCATATGTTGCATGATTGTCGGCTGAATTAAATCCATTGTCACTTCAAGCACCATTAATAGTGGTGCAATGAGCGTAAAAAATTTATAAGGCGCCAAAAACTGCCCTAATTGTTTAACTGCTTGCATATATTCGTCTCCGTTCCTTATGTATCCATTCGGTGTTAATTATAACTGAAAATCATTCCCATTTGCGAAAGTTTTTTCGTGACACGTAATATATAAGAATACCTAATAAATTTTTTAGGCGAGCAGTAAGTTATTTGCTTATGGGAAATGATACTGGGCTGAGCGTTTCTTTGGCTAACCCGAGCGTTTCCTCGGCTGACCCGAGCGTTTCTTTGCCTAACCCGAGCGTTTCTTGGCCTAACCCGAGCGTTTCTTTACCTAACCCGAGCGTTTCTTTACCTAACCCGAGCGTTTCTTGGCCTAACCCGAGCGTTTCTTGGCCTAACCCGAGCGTTTCTTGGCCTAACCCGAGCGTTTCTTGGCCTAACCCGAGCGTTTACACGGCTAATCTGAGCCTTTCTATTATTCATCTAGCTAAGCTGAAGTCATGAAAAAACCACGCAAGCTGTTGCCTGCGTGGTAGCCTTTTACAAATCATCAAAGCCATTATCTTCTACATTGACCTTCACATATTGGCGTGAACGTTGCTCAAAGAAATCAGTTTTACCTAAATCAACATCCTCATAAGCCTTGATCCATTTCAATGGATTTTTGCGATAACCCTCGAATGGACGCTCCACGCCTAGCTGATTGCAACGTACATTGGCATAGAAATGAACATAGTCATGGACATCATCCACGTCAAGACCTTCAATCTTATCACCAATTACTTCATTGGCCCAATCGATTTCAAGTTGCACCGCCTCGCGGAAAATAGCTTGCACACGCGCTGCTCTTTCTGGCGTATCATATGCAGGATATTCTTCTAATAATTCCTGATAAATTTTCACGAAAAGATCAACGTGAAGCTGTTCATCACGGTTAATATAATTAATCATCGTCGATGAAGCGACCATTTTTTGATTGCGTGCTAAATGATAGAAGAATGCAAAGCCTGAGTAGAAGAAGAGTCCTTCTAAAATCACATCATAGACAATTGCTTCAAGCATATTTTCAACGGTTGCTTCCTCAGAAAAGGCTTGGTAGCCCTTAATGACAAAATCATTGCGGCGTTCCAGTACGGGCTCTGTGCGCCAAAAGTCGAATGTGCGATCCTGTTCATCTTTATTTACGATACTTGAAAGCACATATGAATAGGAATGATTATGAATAACCTCCTGTTGCGCTAAAATAATCATCAGGGCATTCAGACTTGAATCCGTTAAATAATCTGCTACTTTGCCTGCAAAATCTGTTTGCACACTGTCTAAAAGAGCAAGTAAACCGATAATTTTCAGAAATGACTCCTGCTCATCCACAGACAACGCAGGAAATTGTTTCACATCATTACTCATATTGATTTCAAATGGTGTCCAAAAGTTGCCCAGCATTTTTTTATATTTTGGGTACGCCCAATTAAAGCGTACGTCATCCCAGTTTAAAATGTTTGAAGAACGCCCGTTAACAATCGCTGTCGAACGGTTTGGCGCCTCTTTATCCATAATTTGTCGTTTAGTAATTGTTGTCATCTATTATTCCTCCTAGCTTGCACAAGACTCACATTCTAGCAACTCTACAGATGTCGAGCGCACATAATAAGTAGTTTTCACGCCACTTGCCCAAGCATTTAAATGCAATGCGAGTAAATCTTTCGCTTTAATGGTATTTTGAACATATAAATTAAGAGAAATCCCTTGGTCAATATGACGCGCTCGCGCAGCATTTTGCTTAATTGTCCAATTTTGGTCAATAAAATAAGCAGACTTGTAATACCAAGTTGTTACTGGCGTTAAATCTGGTACGGTTACAGGGATTTTGTAGTCTTTTTTCTCCTCTGAGTAACTCTTTTGGAAAATAGGATCAATGGTTGCGGTACTACCAGCTAATATTGATGTCGATGAATTAGGTGCAACCGCCATCACATAGCCATTACGCATACCAGTCGTTGCCACATCTGCACGTAATGCTTGCCACTTGTCACTACTATAACCACGTTTCTCAAAGTACGCCCCCGTTTGCCAGTCCGAGCCTTCAAACAATGGATATGCTCCTTTTTCACGTGCCAATTCATTGGATGCACGTATCGTTAAATAGGCAATTTGTTCATAAAGCTTGTCTGCATAATCGACTGCCTTGTCTGATTCCCATTGAATTTCCTTCAAAGCAAGTAAATGATGCCAGCCAAATGTACCGAGCCCAATTCCACGATAACGTGCATTTGTACGCTCTGCTTGTTTAACTGGAATCGTATTTAATGCGATGACATTATCGAGCATACGGACTTGAATTGGAATCAAACGTTCTAATACTTCAGCCGGTACAGCCTTGCCTAAATTCACAGAAGATAAATTGCACACCACGAAATCCCCAGGCTTTCGACGTGTAACGATGACATCATCCTCTAATGTAATCGACTCAAATTCAGTAGCAGACATATTTTGGAATATCTCCGTACACAGATTCGAACTATAAATCATCCCTTCATGCTTATTTGGGTTCATACGATTCACTTCATCACGGTAAAACATAAACGGCACACCTGTTTCCAACTGCGAACGCATAATACGTTTCATAATATCGATTGCTTGCACAACTTCACGGCTCAGTAGCGGATTCGCTATACATGCCGCATATTTCTCTCGGAACGAGCCATCGCCCTTCTTCTCATCATAAAAATCTTCTAAGGAGAAGCCCATTACTTCACGTACTTCATGTGGGTCAAATAAATGCCAATCCTCTCGTGCCTCAACCGCTTCCATAAATAAATCTGGTAAACAAAGCCCCGTGAAAATATCATGTGCTCGCAGTCGCTCATCTCCGTTATTCAAGCGCAAATCTAAAAACGTAAAGACATCCTTATGCCAAACATCTAAATACACCGCAATTGCTCCTTGTCGTTGTCCTAACTGATCTACCGACACAGCTGTATTATTGAGCTGTTTAATCCAAGGCAACACGCCACTTGAAGCACCTTTAAATCCTTTAATGGATGAGCCACGACTACGGATTTTACCCATATAGACGCCAATACCTCCACCATACTTCGATAATGTTGCGACATCTGTATTCGTATCATAAATACTTTGCAAGCTATCATCTACCGTATCGATAAAGCAACTAGAAAGTTGACCATGTGTTTTCCCGGCGTTGGATAAAGTAGGCGTTGCAACGGTCATATATAAATTACTCATTGCCCAATAGGCTTCACGAACCTTATCTAAGCGATTTTCAGTTTCATCTTGCATGAGCGTCATCGCGATGACCATCCATCGCTCCTGCGGTAGCTCCACTGGTGTTTTCGTATAATCACGTACGACATAGCGATCCATTAATGTCTTTAACCCGATGTACGTAAACAACTCATCTCGGCTTTGTTGTAAATAGGACGCTAGTTCAATTAGCTCCTGCTCACTATACTTCGTTGTTAAACATTGGTGATAAAGTCCAGCTTCTGTATATCTTGCGAGCTGTGCTGGAAATACCTGATAGACATCTTCCACAGCAACGCCGCGACGCATGGCAAATTGATCGTATAATTTCTCCAAATATATTTGCGCAGCAACAAATGTCCAGAAGGGCTCTTCTTCGTCAATAAGACTAAGCGTTTGTAAAATCATCGCATCCGCCCATGCTTCAAACGTGGCACTTTCGTTTTTGCGTAGCCATCGATCCGATAACCTTACAAAACTTTCTAGTTCATCCTCCGAATAATTAAACTTTAACTTAGCTATTTGCTGTTCGATTTGAATTGTCATTTATACATTCTCTCCCTTTCACCTTCAGCCAACACAAAAAGCGATCCTACAACATGTATCTGTTGCGGGATCGCTGTAAAATCGGAAATGGAAATGAAGGACATGTACACATCAAAGTGGACAAATCTCTCGCCTCCACTTCTCAATCCCCGAAGAATGTGTTGCTGTCTTGAACAAATCGGCAGGTCTCCTGGCTCATGCTTCCTCCAAATGATTGCCTTCCCATCAGTTACAGTGGCATTTTAATCATTTGTCAGCACTTACAGTTGCGGGGACAGCTTCGGCTTAAGATTGCTCTATTTCCGAATTCCCTTTTAAACCAATATGGTACCGTTCGTCCAAATACTATATATAGTGTTTTAACTCCTAAACAAATCTAACATATTGTGTTTCTTGTTGCAATAGGCGTTTTGAATCTTGCATTTAATAAATCTATATTTTTGCTGGAAGCAAGCCCTATTACCAAGCAGTTCTACGCAGTTTTTCAAAATTTCTAGTGAAATTTTTTTGTGCAAGTTGCTCTTTTTCAGGATGTACACCGAGTAAAATAACGGCACATGGACCTGCAGTTTTCTCAACATCTAACGAACTTTGCACCCGCTGATCTCCAAAAAGTCGGGTGAATTCTACTTGTAGACCCTTTGACCCTACTGGCCAAACTTGCTGCACAATTTCATCGCGCCAAGCATTAAAAATGGGCTGAAGTTGCGCAACATCGTCAGGCTGAGCAAGCACTTCATTTCCAACAAGTGGCAGGCCGTATGTGTACCAAATAAGCTTGTCACGCTCATACAGCGTACGACTTTGTTGCGCGCCTAGCATTGTCAAAGATAAAGCTGATTGTAAAGTTGGCATATTGGATTCTGAGCTACCGCCTATCTGTGGGCAAACAAGACCAATTTCATCAAATACCTGCTGAATGCCAGAGACATAGCGAGACCAAGCAGCATCCCCTGAAAAATTAGCAAGTATTATATGCACAGGTATCGCATTCGCCGCAAGCTGTTCTAAAAAAGTAACACGAGCTGTTAAGTATGCGGTTAGATGATCTGACGTAGCCACAACATCTTGTGATTTCTCGCCAATCGCCGCGGCATTATCGGTTGTGGCAATCAAATCACCAACTTTTACTGCATTTCTCAATGCGCTCGCCCTTCTTTACGTACAAACACTTTTGAAAGAATCGGCATTACAACAGCGACGATTACTAAGTTAATAACGGTTGCCATGAAAATACTTACTAATGTTCCCCAATAAAATGCAGGGCTAATGATAAAGTAAAACGGCAGAGGTGCAACAACACCGTTTAAAACAAGCGCTACTGGCCATTTCCAGAAATGTAGGCCTTTTTTATGCATAACACCGAATACCCAAACTACAATAAACATTTCGACTGCGATAATAATATGCAGAGGTCCAAGTGGAAAACCAGATGTTAATGCTGTTATAAAATGTCCTATTAAACCCGCCGCACCTGCTAAGACAGGTGATAAAAACACAACACTTAAAAATGCAGGTGCTGAGTCGAGTGCCGCCGTCGATACAAACGATGGGATTTTAATGACTGCCCCAACTGCACAAATAGCCGCAACCATCGCAGTTAACGACAAGCTCATTAATTTTTGTCGATCCATTCCATTTCCTCTTTTCTTTTCATGTTTTGATATGCTTACAGGTAAATCCGCAAAGACTGTACAATGCATACCCAGTGACACAACACTTCCTAAATCATTTGATCTGTTCAGCGATGCCGTACCAAATACGAACGACTCGTTCAGCTTCAGTAAATAACGCCTGGTACAAACGTCCGCATGTGTCACGTAATAATCGTGCCTGTTTTTCCATCGGCACAACGCCACGCCCCATATCGGTCACAATTATAAACAATGCGCAATTTTCTTCAAGGGCCTTTAGTCGTGTCAAAAGTTGAGCGACAATCATGTCATCTGCCTCAAGATTTTGTGTCACAAGCCATTTTTCTAAGTTTTTTATAACGACTACATCACAACTCGGTGCATAATCAGGGAAAACTCCATCCACAACAGCAACCTTTTGTCCTTCAAGCTCACGCATTACATAGTCGGTTTTTCCGTTATAGGCACCTCCGATAAAGACATGCATCTCGCCCCCTCCTTCCATGCATCTTGCGCAAACCTTAAAGTAAACATTTTGTCGTGTGGCACATTATACGTCCAAAAGGGTTTTTCTATTGGCGCAAATGCCACTAGTAAAGCTCGAATCACCCCACCGTGCACGACAAGAACCGTTTCCTCCACCTCTTTTGGCAACGCTTTGAAGCCTTCAATGACACGTGCACAAAATATGTCAAAGCCTTCCCCGTTTGGCGGCGTAGTTTGAATTGGATCATCTAGCCATGCACAATAACGACTATCCGACTTTAATTCATCGTAGGTTTTTCCTTCAAAGTCTCCAAAATTAGACTCTCGAAATCGTACATCCGCACTATAGCTTGCTTGTGGAAAATAGCGTGCAGCCGTTTCTCTACAACGCAGTAAATCACTACCATACACTTTTTCTACAGCTGTATCTACAGTTGGAAGCACTGAAGGATCTGCCAAGGACGAATCTGTCCAGCCAATATAGCGCTTCTCTAGATTTTCCCTTGTCGGCGCATGTCGCATTAAGCGCACAGTAACAACGTCACCCATAGCACGACCTCCATTCCTTCAATTGATGCCCCCAACAAATCACCCGATACGCCGCCGAAATTGCGCAAGGTAAACTGTCGAAACACCACAAACGCAATGGCCAATACAGCAACAAGTATAAGCGGGACAAGTGAAAAGCCTGTCACATAGAATATCCCACTAAGCGCAATTGCTAGCGTTACAAACATTAAGCAAGTTAACACCCCATGCTTAATACGCGTTTTGAAAAAGTACGCAAGCCCTTTTTCCTTTGAACAGTTCAGAGACATAAAGTAAAAGCTCATACCTACCCTTGTCAATAATGGAATAAAAACGAGCATCCAAAGCGATAGCTTTTCTTGCAAAAATAGTTCATGGAGCACAACGATTTTCCCGAGTATTAAAAACAGAATCGATAGGACACCAAACGCCCCAACACGTGGATCATCCAAAATTTCAAGCCGCTTCTCACGATCTCGATACGAAAAATAAGCATCCCCCATATCAATAAAACCGTCTAAATGTAATCCTCCAGTAAATAACGCGAATAATCCGACAATGACAAAGGCGAGTAACACATCACTACTTGCCGTCCACTGCGTTAAACTATAAATAGTTGCTGCCACCACGGTTCCCATGAGCGCCCCTATCCATGGTAAACAGGCAAACATGCCTGTAATTGTCACTTTTGACAATGGAATTTCTTTATGTACAGGCAAAACTGTAAAAAATTGAAATGCGAGCAGTATGCTGTGCCATATATTTTTCATCGCCTTGCCTTCTTTCTTTTTTGATTCAAATAACGTTTGCTTTCATTAAAAAGCCACTTTATCATTTCCATTTCTTTACGATACCATAATTAATTTCATATGCCTCATTTGCGACAGAAACGAACCATTGATGTAATTTCCCGAGCATTTGTCGATACAATTCGACCTCCTCACTGGTATACGGAGGCTCATCAAATAGTTCATTGGACACGACAAAAAGCGTCACCCTTTTGTCAAGTAACGTCAATACTGCCTTCTTCAAGGATTGTAGCTTTTTTTCTAAACAACCAGGCTTTTCCACACACATTCTCCCCGAGTCAAAGCCCTCATAAAATGCATTTGTCAGCCATGTCGTTACACAGTCCCAAAGTACCACATCTCCATCACACAGCCCGTCGAAAGCTTCCACTATCTGATAAGGTGCTTCTATAGTGTGCCATACAGTATCTTGAGCTTGTCGGTCTACCTGATGCCGCAAAATACGTTTCTCCATTTCGCTATCCATCGCTACACCAGATGCAATATATATGAGCCGTCTAGCCATTAACGACTCGTTTTGATAGTGACGAATTGCAGCTTTTTCAGCAAAATGTGACTTACCACTGCGTACTCCACCTGTTATGAACATAAGTGGCATGGAATCGCCTCCCTATCGTAAATGTTTCGTACTGCCAATATCCTTTACCACCCATTGCCGATCAAGTCGTTCAATAATTGTCACACTTGTCCCCTCAATAATAGGTGCTGACCAAAGCTGATTCATGCCGCGTTCTAGTATTACATTGATGATGCACTTAATTGTTACACCATGCGACACAATTAAAATATTATCATGTGGATACTTTTCTGCAATATTTTTAAGTGTGTACATCGCACGTTCCGTTACCGCACCAAAACTTTCAGTATGGGTTGCAATGAATTGTGCAGGATAGTCAGTATACAGCTCATAGTCGAAACGATTTGTTACGAGGATATCTTCTATCGTTTTCCCTTGCCACTTCCCTAAAAAAATCTCCCGTAGATCATCCTCAAAATAACGATCGAGTTCTCTATTTGTTATTAAAAACTGCAATGTTTCTTTGGCACGACCACTTGAGCTACTATAAGCGGCAGCAAATTGAATGTCCTTTAATTGTTCCCCTAGCTTTTTAGCATGTTGAATGCCCTGTTCTGATAAGGGGGAATCAAGCCATCCTTGTAATCGTTGTTCCTTATTCCATACTGTCTCACCATGTCTAACTAGAAAAAAAGTTGTCATTTTTCTCACCCCTTATACATTTTAAACCACGCTTGTAAACAGTTTTGTAAGTAGGTCATAGCCGACATATCCTTTATGCCAATTCGGAACCATTCGCCATTTAAACCCAAGAAATTTTTCGTATGGCGTAGTACTACACCCTTTGCTAGACAATGAGAGAAAAATAATTCTGCTTGCTGATTTTGGGGCAATGCAAAACAGACATAATTTGTCACGCTATTCGTCACCTGACAGCCATTTTTTCGTAAAAAACTTTGCAGCCACTCCCGCTGAGTTTGTGCATAAGCTATTGCCTGCTGGCAATATTCCTGTTCATCTAAACAATCGGCGCCAATAACAAGCGCAAAAGCATTAAGATTCCAATGAGATAGCATGGTCTTAAGCACAGAGACGATGGTGTCACTTGCTACTAAGTAGCCTAGTCGCAGTCCCGGGATTGCATACATTTTTGTCATGGACCGAACGACGATGACATGTGGATGTGAAGAGACATAACCGATCAATGAGTAGTCTTCACTTACCCAGTCTATAAACGCTTCGTCTAATACTAGCTCACAGTTTACTTGCGCTCCATAAGCCATTATTTGTAGAAGCTCCTCTTTCTTTGGTAACACACCCGTTGGATTATTGGGTGTGCACATATAAAGGGCATCTGCGTTAGTCATTTCTCGTAGCAAATGATCCATTGGCAACGTGTACTGGACAATATCCTCCACAATAATTGGGACAATGACCGCACCCGCTGCTTGTAACGTCCGTTCGTATTCAGAAAATGTAGGATGCACGATAATCACACGCTTATTTACATAACGTCTTGCAAGGACACTCAATAACTCGGACGCTCCGTTTCCAAGAAGCACTGCATTTTTCTCAACTTGATGAAACTTTGCCACCTTTGATAAAAATGGCTCTCCATCTGGATCAGGATAGCGTTGAATTAACGGATAATACGTCTGCCAGCGCGCCTCTACAAACAGAGGAGGCCCAGCAGCGTTGACGTTTTCACTAAAATCATATACTTCCGCGGGCATCGTAAGCCCTAATTGATGGTAGACATTTTGCGGATTTGCTCCATGATTAGGCAATTGCAAAAATCAACACCTCCATAGCTAACATGACAAGTGTAAAGAGCAACGTGGCAATACGCATATGAATAACCGACGTTGCGATATGTTCCTTCGTTAATGGAACTAACTTCTCACCCATCGTCGCTCGAAATGAAGGTACACCTTGATATGTATTTTTCCCACCCAGCTGTACACCAAGCTGAACGGCTGTTGCCGCTTCCAAATAACCACTATTTGGACTTGGATGCTTTTTAGCATCCTGTGCCCAACGTTTTAAACGCTGTCCAAGTGACACAGTCGTTTCATTTTTCGTCCCGAGTACCATCAGTAAACCTGTTAAACGACTTGGAATAAAATTCACGACATCATCAAGTTTTGCCGCAAACATGCCAAAGTCTTGGTACTTATCGTTTTTATAGCCAATCATTGAGTCAAGCGTATTAACCGCCTTATAGCCCCATAAACCGACAGCTCCAAATAAAAAGGCATAAAATAGCGGGGCGGTTACCCCATCGCTTGTATTTTCAGAAACTGTTTCTACGACCCCACGTACAATCTCGTCTTCATCTAGCTTTTCTGTATCACGTCCGACAATCCATGATAGTTTAACACGAGCCTCTGCAAAATCTCCTTTTACAAGTGGTTCATATACGGCCATCGCTGCTTCTTTCAAGCTTCGTTGTGCAAGCCCAATACCAATCAATAGACCTTCTACGAGTATGCCGAATATTAAACTAACCTGATAGCAAAGTAGTAAAATAGCCGTGACAACAAACATGGTCGTGCCCACAACAGCTAGTGACATCACCATACCACGCGTTTTGCGCATTTTGCCTTTATTCCATAATGCTGTTTGAGATTGAATAAGCTTTCCTATCCAGCGAACAGGATGTGGCATTTTAGGAGGATCCCCTACAGCTAAATCAAATACGAGCCCGATGATACAGGCAATAATCAGTACAATCATAGCGGATTCTCCTCTTTATCTTTTTTATATTTTTGAATGGCCTCACGCATCGTTTCGTAGACGCCATGTCCAATCACTTTACCAAGCATTGTAATTGGCCCCGCATATTGATGGTAGTCTCCTTCTTCTGTCGATGCAATCAACAAGCTATCCGTAGAAGTACCTGTTGCCTGTGTGCCTGTTGTAGGGTCTGTAATATTTTCATCAATGAGTGCCTTCACCTTTGCTTCCGTTGTTGAAATCATTGCTTGAAACAATGCCTCGTCCGACAATTTGCCGTTTATTAGCACCCAGGTATTAATCGTTCCAGCGTGATACTGCTCCTGACGATGAAAGGCGCGGGTAATATCGACGGCATTACCTAGTCCTGCTGTTATCATGATAACAAGATGTATGCCTTCATATGTAAACTCACGTATCGTTGCATAGCGTGCATATACAGCAGTCATCATAGCCACAGTATTCGCAGCAGGAAAGCCCTCAGACTCTAAAAACCGCTGTAATTCGTGGTGTGGTTGTCGTTCATCATAGGTATAGGGTACCGAGCGATTCATGACATGTGTATAATAGCCAAAACCCGGATTATGCATAGCTGAAGAAACAACCTTCATAGGTGATGCTGTCTGAATGGCAACATAATGTTCGAATATCTGAATATCTTCCTTGCGTAACACTGCCAACATCTCGCCCCCAATAAATTGAACCTAACTTTACGTCGTTGTGAACTTCCATTTTTGTTGAATGTGAAGTTTTTGCACTCGTTCGTCCAAGTTAAATAAAAAAACAAATTCTTACAAAGAAGAATTTGTACTGTTCATTCTTTAATTATGAATACACTGCAAATTTGAACCTTCTGAATTTTTTTATAGTACAGAGCAACAACTTCACAATACTCTAATAATTTATTTTCTTTGAAATTGTATCATAATTTTGCGTTTTATAATACTTCAATTTCATGGATAGTTCTTTATTATTTCTGTTTTAGATTTTTAAAGCGAACGATAGAACCTGCAATAATAAATACCCAACCAATACCAATATAGACAAACTTTGAAGTTTTTGTTGATGACGGTAAAATATCCATAATTGTTAAGCATACAAATAATATTCCAATGACTGAAAGCAACATACCTATTGATAGATTTTTCAAGATAAATTCCTCCTAACTATGTACGTCCTCGATTTTACCGCATTCTAGCAAAAAAGAAAACACTAATCCAAGCAGCAATCGCTTGAATTAGTGTTCGTCACTTACGCTTGCACATGGGCAAAGAATTCTCCATAAAGTGCTTGTAAAATTTGGTTTTCAAAGTCTTGTAAAACACCAAATACTAGACTTACCTCAGAGGAACCTTGGTTAATCATTTCAATGTTCGCACCTGTTTTTGAAATCGCTGTTGCTGCACGAGCCGCAAGACCCGTGTTATTACGCATCCCTTCCCCTACAATAACAATCATAGAGAAACCATGACGCATTTGTACATCATCTGCAAATAATTCGTTTTTCACACGAGCTAGAATACGCGCTTCATTTTCTGCTGTTAGTTGATTTGAACGCATGATAACCGAAATATCATCTAATCCAGATGGTGTGTGTTCATATGAAATATTTTCATCTTCTAAAATCTGTAGAAGCTTACGACCAAACCCTACTTCACGATTCATTAAATATTTAGATACATATAAAGTTGAAAAGCCACTGTCTGCCGAGATACCTGTTACCGGACGACCTGTTGCAGGACGATTCGGTACAATACGAGTACCTGGGGCTGTTGGATTATTTGTATTTTTTATGTTAACTGGCACCCCAATCTTATAAACAGGCATTAACGCTTCATCGTGGAACACTGAAAAGCCTGCATAGGATAATTCGCGCATTTCGCGATACGTAATTTCTTTAATTTCGACAGGATCATTCACGACTTTCGGATTCGCAGAGAACACACAATCTACATCCGTAAAGTTTTCATAAAGCTCGGCTTCAACAGCTGCTGCTAAAATAGAGCCTGTAATATCAGAGCCACCGCGATCAAAGGTACGCAGTATGCCCGCTTTAGTGTAACCGAAGAAACCTGGGAACACAATAATTTCTTTAGTGTCTTTTAGTGGAGCTAAATTGGCATATGCTTCGGGCAAAGCGAATGTACGTTCCGGTAAATCATTTACGACCAATCCTTCTTTTGGACTTACATAACGGGCCGGCATATCGATTGAGTTGAAATAGGCTGCAATTAGCTTTGCATTATTATCCTCACCAGATGCTTTTAAGTTATCGATAAATAATTCTTCGTTGGATTTATCGCCCTGTAGACGTTCACGCAAGTCGTCAGCTATGACATCACAAATCGTATAATCCAACTCTAAACCATCTGCAATCGCCTGATAGCGATTCACGACTTTTTGTAATTTTTCTTCTATGTCATCATTATTTAATGCTGCATTCGATAAATCAATTAGTAAATCAGTTACTTTAATATCATCACTAGAGCGTTTCCCTGGAGCTGATACGGCTACGATTTTACGTGCCGGATGAGATTTTACAATATTTGCCACTTTTCGAATTTGTTCAGCGCTTGCTACAGATGTTCCACCAAATTTACATACGATCATATCCATCAAATCCTAACTTTTTAAATTAAATGTATTCCTCCAAAAAACAATTGAATGTACACAGTGTACAAATTATCATTCACCACGTCAATACAATTTAAAAAATTCACGCAATTTAGTGATGGAATATGGACAATTTTCGCACTGTTTGATTTATTATACGGATTTCGAAGCAAATAGTTAAGGTTTTTGCAAATTTTTTTCGTCTAGTTTACATATTCGGGCAAAACTTCGCCTGAACTAGCAATACCGATTATGGATAGCTGCAATAATTTCTATATTGCGCATAAAAAAAAACGAGCCTGCTTAGCCCGCCTCCAGCGCTAAATGGCTTAGCATCAACCATTTAATTCTTTTTTACTTACATTTAGAAACCGTTACTCGTGATTTCCTTCTATTAATAATAAAGAAAACGCTTACTTTCATTATTATGATATGCACAAAAAATCGGTGTGTTTGTACTATAGGATGAATCACAGTTGTCACATCATGCATAAGCATAATGAATTATACAAGTATAATGATTTTACTAAAAGCAAAATTTTAAGCGCTAGTGAAAGTTATTAACGTTTAGAATAGGATAAAGGTCTTTTGTTTGTGCTGGAGCTGTTTAAACAAGGCTTATGTGTAAATTCTTTGTCATTTACAGCGGTTTTACATGCACGTCAGGCACTGGTCTTGGCGAACCACTTGAGCAATCTTCATCATTTCAAGTGAATATTGCTTGTACCTGAGCGAGTAATAGCCGAGCTTTATCGCGGTTGACTTGAGCGAATGTTGCTTGAAGCCGAGCGTTCCTGCCGTTGACCCGAGCGATTATTACTTGAAGCCGAGCGTTCCTGCCGTTGACCCGAGCGATTGTTGCTTGAAGCTGAGCGTTCCTGCGGTTGACCCGAGCGGTTGTTACTTGAAGCCGAGCGTTCCTGCGGTTGACCCGAGCGATTATTGCTTGAAGCCGAGCGTTCCTGTGGTTGACCCGAGCGAATGTTGGTTGAAGCTGAGCGTTCCTGCGGTTGACTTGAGCGAATGTTGGTTGCAGCTGAGCGTTCCTGCGGTTGACCCGAGCGGTTGTTACTTGAAGCCGAGCGTTTCTGCGGTTGACCCGAGCGATTGTTGCTTGAAGCTGAGCGTTCCTGCGGCTGACCCGAGCGGTTGTTGCTTGAACCTGAAACATTATGGCGGTTGACCCGAACAAAGCGAGGGAAGCAGCTCGACACCGCCCGCGAAAAGCGTCCGCCGTAGCAGAAATCAACGGGGTCATA
Source organism: Lysinibacillus sp. NPDC048646 (assembly GCF_050272295.1). Classification (NCBI taxonomy): domain Bacteria; kingdom Bacillati; phylum Bacillota; class Bacilli; order Caryophanales; family Bacillaceae; genus Lysinibacillus; species Lysinibacillus sp. NPDC048646. Next base: position 337,790 of record NZ_JBNNLZ010000002.1, on the reverse strand, counting down.
TAGATACCTCTATTTTAAAAGAAATAAACTGTAAACAAACCAATTTTTTGAGTTTGTCTACAGTCTGAAACGAGCCTCATTAGCTCGCTTGTTCTTTTAATAATTGTTTGATCAGTTTTTCAACCCTTCTTTGCTCACTTCTTGACAGTGCCTGACCATGTCTTTCTTCTATATAATAAAGCAAGCGCTTACTTCCGTTGTCTTTGACCGAAAAAATGGGTGTCGATGAATGGGGAGCGACATCAATCCTTACTGCATTATTGGCAAAATAAACAGCACCTTGTATCCAGTAATCTACACCATGTTGGTATAAATAACGGTGCAAGCGATATGTATGTGTGGCAACCTGCTTTACAGGATTATAAATCGTTTTCTTGTGCCCGTCATGCTTGATTTGCAGTAGTTCTCGCTCATTCACATTCCCCTCAATTACGCCAGAATGATTTTTCACTTCTACTACATAAATACCAGTCGGTCCAACAATAATTGTGTCTAATTGACTTGTCCGTCCATCAACCACAATCTGTATATCAGGAAAAATCGAATAACTTGCGGGAAGATCACTTAGCACGTGAAGAGCCCTATCTTCTCCAGCAAGACCAGCTGCCACCTTCCCAAGCTTATTACTTAAAGAGCTTTGACTTATGATATATAGCCCTACAATTGCCACAGCAACAAGTATCAGTACTAACAGTTGATACTGCCAAACGATAAGAATAATAACACATAGACCAACTGTACTTAACAGTCGGTATAAAACTTTTCTTTGCTTTAAATGCTGTAAATCTCTTTCTAGTTGTCGTTCATGATGATAAATTTTAGCCATTTAAGCCCTTTCCATTCGGCATTGTCTTAGCAAAGACAAATGATATCTTGCCGTTTTCTAATTTTAATTTTGCCTTGCCCTTCTTCCCGCTTTTCCATGTAAAGCGAATGTCACGCGTTTCCTTCCCTTGCAATAATTTTTTCTTGTCTGTCGGCGTGATCTTGTCCATCATAATAGACTGCAATAAAAAACTTACATGTCTTATTCGTGCAACTATAGCTTTTAAAACCTTCCACAACATCATGACCACATTACACGCAACGACCAACCTTGATAATTTCCTTATCCGCTACAGTTGGGTCTCATATAAAGAGGTGAACCCCTTCTCTATGACCATATTGCCGCTTGCCTTTAACCACTCACCGTTCGAGGATAAAAACATCACCGATTTATCTAATACATAAGGCGGCAAGAAAAGGCTAGTAGCCTCTTCACTATTAAATGATAAATTTTCTGTTCAACAGCCGAAAGTTTTTCAAGCTTTGGAACCGTATGTGTCACCGTAATGGCATGGTGATCCGTCAATTTTTTATCATCTACGTAGCGCTTAGCGTGCATGATTTTTTGAATATGTGCACATTCAAGCTGTGTATAGTTAGGTATTGATGAAAGTGCCTGCAAATGCTGTTGAATACCTGCAGAAAAATTTGTTGGCAAGTGCTTTGACTCTGTACGTTATCTAAATAAAAATGGACTTAATTATTTTGGACATAATTAAAACATATAAAAGCTCAGTTTATAAGTCAACAAAAATAGATTTCCTAAAAATAGATGGACATAATTATTGGTATAACCGTTATACTGAAAATTAATTTATAATCATTAAATAAGAAGTTGTAATTATTATTAATAGGAGAAGGATATATGAAAATAGTAATCGCAGAAAAACCAGACCAAGCAGCAAAATTAGCTGCTCCCTTTTCTTTTACTAAAAAAGCAGGTTATTTTGAAGTAAAACCAAACACATACTTTCCAGATGGGGCACTTATCACATGGGCGATAGGACATCTATGTGAATTAAAAGCTCCAGAAGAATATAATCCCAAGTGGAAAAAATGGACGTTAGAAACATTGCCGATTATTCCAGATCGATTCGAATATAAAGTTACGAAATCAAAATATAAACAATTCAATGTAATCAAAGGTTTAGTAAAAAGATCTGATATTCGAGAAATCATAATTGGTGGGGATGCGGGTCGTGAAGGTGAATTAATAATTCGCACCATTTTAAAAGTATGCGGAGTTAATAAACCAATGAAACGTTTATGGATATCATCTTTAACTGAAAACGCTGTAAAAAACGGTTTTTCTAACTTACTTCCAGAAGATAAAACGAGAGATATTTATTTCGAAGCATTAAGTCGTTCTTGTGCTGACTGGTTAATTGGCATTAATACATCTAGACTATATACTGTTCTACTCAAACAAAATGGTGTAAAAGATGTGTTTTCAATTGGTCGTGTGCAAACACCTACACTTGCGCTAATCGTTAAACGCGAGCATGAAATAGCAAATTTTAAGTCTGAACCTTTTTGGGAAGTTGATGCAGAATTTAATTTTGATGGGAAAATGTTAAAAGCGAAATGGCATAAAAATAATATTTCAAGAGTTCAAGAGGAAAAACAAGCAATTGCAATCGCTAATTTCTGTATCAATAAAAATGTAGAAATTACTAATATAAAAAAAGAAACAAAGGAATACGCTCCTCCTTTGTTGTTCAACCTATCTGCATTACAAGCAACTGCAAATAAGGCATATAAATTCTCACCACAAAATACGCTAGATATTTTGCAAAAACTCTATTTGAAGGGCTTGGTTTCATATCCAAGATCTGATTCACAATTTTTGACGATCGAAGAAGCAAAAACACTACCAATTATATTAGAAAATTTGAGTAAAATTGATAAGTATAAAAACCTTCTTCCACCGCCAAAAAATTCAATTATGAATAATAAAAGATTTGTAAACGAAAAAAAAGTTACCGATCACCATGCGATTATTATTACTGAGCAGTTACCTAAATTTTCTAAGCTTAGCTCGGAAGAAGAAAAAATATATGATTTAGTCGTTCGACAAGTCATTGCAGCTCATTATAACAATGCAATTTTTTCTTACACGACAATTCATTCACTTGTAGAAAAACGTGCAGAGTTCATTTCTAAGGGCAAAGTGCAAATTGAAGAAGGTTGGCGTAAAGTAATTTATCATTCTAAAGACACTTTATCTACAGAAGAAGATGAATTGCTTCCCCTACTTTCAGAAAATGAACTTGGGATAGTTGCAAAAACTAAAGTGAAAAAAGGTGAAACACAGCCACCCAATCGATATTCTGAAGGAAATTTAATTACAGTAATGAAAACAGCTGGTAAACATTTAGAAGATGCTAAATTAGAAAAGGTTTTATCTAAAACTGAAGGTTTAGGTACTGAAGCCACACGCGCTGGAATTATTGGCACACTTAAAGATCGAAACTATATCGAAGTTAAGAAAAACCAAGTCTTTGCAACAACTAAAGGCATGTTACTTATCGAGGCACTAGGTGAAAGCATATTAACGTCTCCTTCAATGACAGGTAAATGGGAGCAACGACTAACTGAAATCGGTGAAGGCAACGCTTCTCCAAAAGCATTTATGGAACAAGTAAAAAAGCTTGCTGACAAATTGATTTCAGATGCTAACGAGCGTGAAAAGGAATGGGCATTTAATCAAAATGCAGTCGATAAAATCACTGCAAATAATCCGTATAATAAAAAATATAAAAAAGAAAAAACAGTTGTTGGGAAATGTATCCTTTGCGAGGGGTCAATCATAGATCATGGCACTTTTTACGGTTGCTCAAATTATAAAGCTGCTAACTGTAAATTCTCTGTTTCTAAGAAAATCCTGAGAAGAACCATTACACAAGCTAATATAAAAAAGCTCCTAGCCTCTGGTGAAACGGATTTGATTAAAGGGTTTAAAAAAGGCGAGAAAACTTTTAATGCTCACCTTATTTGGGATGAAAAAGAGCGTAAAATTAATTTTAAATTCCCGCAATAATCATTAACATTCAAAGTAGTGTTTCCATTTAAGTTCACTTCTTATAATATTAAATTTTCCCTACATTGGATGGTTATCCAACTAAAGCATTTGCATAAAAAAAAACGGATTTGGAAGATAAACAGTTCCAAATCCGTTTCATTGTTTATAAAAGGTTCTTTTGATGGCAATCGGTATACCGAAAGCTCTTTATTACATACGTAAGTACTAATAATATATGTGCATGTATTGGACGCAATGAATAATCCATATTTCCACTCATTTTCGACCCTAAAAATATACCGATTATTCCAAAAATAGCTGCAAAACGAATTAATCGGATTGATCATTTCTTTTCCATAATGTTAGCTCCTTCTAATTGGTAATTTAATTTCAAATGTACTTCCTTTCCCGATTTTACTTGTTACATTTACTTGTCCACCATGTAACTCCACAACTTTCTTGCAATAAAAAGCTGTGTAGACAATATTCAAAGGAAAATCCAAGAAATGTTGGTTTAACAGCATTTCTTGGATTTCGGTTTCATTCCAAACTTTCATTTGAGAACGGTATTAACGTTTACTAGTGTATAAAAATAATTAATTTTGAGATAGGTGGAACCAATTGAGTTAACCAAAGGGACTTTTTAACATATGTCTTCGTTGAAGAAGTATCAGTTAAATGAAATGATTTAACTACTTTTTAACATTTATCACTTTGTATCCAACAAATAAGATTAAAAACCAAACTGGTGCGACATATAGGGCAACACGCATATCTGGAATAAACGCCATTAACACAATAACCATTAATAAGAATGCAATGGCAATGTACGTAGAAAGTGGATAAAGCGGAATTTTGAATTTCAGTTCGGCTACTTCCTCTTTCGTTTTTGACTTTCTAAATTTCAATTGTGCTAATAAAATAATCATCCAGCTTGTAATGACTGCAACAGTCGCAACAGCAGAAATATAGATGAACACTTTTTCAGGTACTACATAATTTAAGACAACCGCAATTAATAACACCGCTGAAGAAAATAAAATCCCTCTACGCGGACTACCGTTTTTACTTACTGTTTTAAAATATTTTGGAGCATTTTTTTGTACCGATAAGTTGTGTAGCATACGTCCTGAACCGTATAAACCACTATTAAACGCAGACATAGCTGCTGTAATTACAACAAAGTTAATAATGTGAGCCGCAGCAGGGATGCCGACGTAATCGAAAATTTGAACGAACGGGCTACCTTCTGAACCAACTTCGTTCCAAGGATAAATAACCATCATAACGCCTAATGCACCAATGTAGAAAATTAAAATACGCCAAACGATGTTGTTAATAGCTGAAGGAATTGACTTGCTAGGATTTTTTGCTTCTCCTGCAGAAATACCAACTAATTCAACCCCACCGAATGAGAACATAACTAATACTAGTGACATTAAAATACCATGGAAACCGTTTGGCATGAAGCCACCGTGTGCCCATAAATTATCTAAGCCAATTGCTTCACCGTGGTTGCCAACACCGAAGAAAATAATGGCTAATCCTAGAACGATCATACCGATAATCGCAACAACTTTAATCATCGCAAACCAGAATTCGAATTCTCCGTAAGCTTTTACATTTGCTAAGTTTACAAGCATCATCATAACAAGTACTACAAGGGCAGTTACCCATTGTGGAATATCAGGGAACCAGTAGTTAATATATACACCGACTACTGTTAATTCTGCCATGCCAACGACAATCCACATGAACCAATACGTCCAACCAGATAAGAACCCAGCAAAGCGTCCTAAATATTTATTCGCGTACGTACTGAACGAGCCTGATACAGGTTCCTCTACTGCCATTTCGCCTAATGCACGCATAATTGTGAAAATAACTAATCCGCCAATTAAATAAGCTAGTAAAATAGATGGCCCAGCCATTTGAATTGTTGAACTAGAGCCATAAAATAAACCGACCCCAATGGATCCGCCAAGTGCAATTAGTTGCATGTGACGAGTACTTAATCCGCGCTTTAGCTGTGAATCTTGATGATTGTCTTTCATAATGTCTTACTCCTAATACGTTTAGATTTTCAAATACTTTGCTCAAAAAAGGAATAAAAAAAAACGCCCTTTTGGACTAACCAAAAGGACGATTCAACTCGTGTTACCACCTTTAATTTATAAGCAATTCACATTACTTACCTTAAGAAGTACGGTCATTTGACGATACTCTCGCACATGATTACGGGTGCTTACCGGTGTAGCCTACTTAGAATGATCTTTTCGGTACACGGCTCCAAGATGAATTCTCAATCGTTTTACATGCACCTCTCATCAATCGGTAACTTTCTGTTCGTAAAAATAATTGATACTATTTCTTTTCATAGCCTTTGTTCTATACAAATATTTTTGAATTGTTTTTCATTTTACAGAAAAAAATTATTTTGTCAATATAATTTTCAAATTTTCTTCATAACCCACTTAATTTATATATGACAACACGCGTGTTGATTAACCAAAATCATCCAGTATTCTCTTCGTGAAGCTTCCGGTAAAACGCCAAAGTTTTGTTAATGTACAAGCGCCATTCAAAAGGCAAGGCAGCACAAAGAAACAGGCGTGTAAAACCTGCGAATGACAGGGATTTTGGGCCTTTTTTCTTTTGACCTTGCTTGTGTAAAAAATTCAATAAAACATACGCAATCAATGCAGCGAATAGTTGATTAAATACCGCATTGGGCGTTGTGCCGAAAAAAGTCGGCACGTTCAAATTTTGTTTAATCCAGCGGAAAAATGATTCGATTGCCCAGCGTGATTTGTATATGTCCGCAATCTCTTCTGGTGTGATGTTCCTCAAACTAGTCACGACACGCATCGATTTGCCTTCGTAATCGATAAATTCCACGACCCGATGGCGTTTTTCCGTTTGTTTTTGCGAGGTACCCATTGTACACGTGAAATCAGCTGTAACGTGGGAATCCTTACTTGGCGTATATTTCAATGTTTTTTTCTGATTCAAGTGAAGGTTATCTTTTAAACGAATGACAAAATCCTGTTTTTCTTTCACATAGCGATCGACTTTATCAATCGAAAAATACGCACGGTCACCAATCAGAATAAATCGTTTGTCTTCTAGGCTTTCGCCGATTGGACCATCATGTTTTAAGCCAGTTGTTTCCACGACTTTTAAAGGCATGGCGCTTTCATTAGTGAAACTGACATGGAGTTTGATTCCTGAACGCTCGCCGTGATAAAGTGCCCAGGGTAATCGATTTTTCCCCACCGTAATCGTTGTCGAATCGACAGCTAACAGTTCTTTTTTCATGGAAAGAGAACGTTTCGCAGACCGATTGAGCTTGCCACTGACCACATCGAAAATGCGTTTCATGATGTGGTAATCCAGGTCTTTAAATCGTTTCGATAGCGAAGAATGATCGACCGAAACGAGCCCAATACTCGGTGCGACATCCGCTGCGTGACGCAAGCTTTTCCATTCGTGGGTCGCAGCGCCAACTAAATAGGAAATGAGTGTCGAAACGGTACATTTTCGCGCCGTATTAACGAAACCGAACTCCGCTAAAATCGCTTGAAGCTCGGTTTCCGGAAGAAAGTTTTGAAGTAGCGTAAAAATCGTGTTATTCTTGGGCAAGAGAGATTCCTCATTTCGTAAACAGTTGTTGTGGTGACTACTATTTTACATGAGAATCTCTCTTTTTCTATGCGATTTTATTGGAAGAAACTAGATAATCAACAGGCGTGGCTTTTTAACTTTCTTTTATCTTCTTCTGAGTCCAAAGAATGCATTTTATCCTCCAGCGAAGTGAATAGATTCATAATGATAACTGAGCCATAATCTAATTTGGCAAGATTGTTTATGACGTACATTGTTGTTTGGTCTTGCACAATTTCATCTGTCTGACCCCCTCCAATCACTCCTTTTACTGCCCTCCTAATTTTCTATAAGCAACTACACCACCGACTGTATCTATAACTGCTGCCTTGATAGGATTAATTGAAAAAATTAATGAATTACTGTAAGTCATTTCTCGTTTGAAAGTTCTACTTTTTTATTCAATTACTAGGAATATAGATTTAATCTATATTTCATAAATTGATACTAATTATCAATATTTCAGAATATTTAAATATTCCGATTCTCGAATTAGTTCCATTGTGTTAAATTGGAAATATCACACTAAACTGAAAAAGTGTGACAATTAAAGAAAGAGGAGGAAATGAGATTTGAAAAATTTTAAGTTTATGAAGTTCTTAAGTAGTATTCTAGTTTTCGTTATGGTGCTTTCTCTATTGGTTCCATTGTCGAGTGCTAGTGCTGAAGAATCGAAACCATTCAAGCAGGATAGTCAAAGCGAAAGTATAATTCAACTAAAGGCGGATATTGCTGAACAGCTAAGTTTGTCTAAAGATGGTCCAACTCTCCACGAAAGCTTACAAAATGTATCAGGCAATCAAGAGAATGGCAACGGTAACGGTAATGGCAACGATAATGGTAATGGCAATGGCAATGGCAATGGCAATGGTAATGGTAATGGTAATGGTAATGGCAACGGTAATGGCAACGATAATGGCAATGGTAATGGCAACGGTAATGGTAACGGTAATGGCAACGGTAATGGCAACGGTAATGGTAATGGTAACGGTAATGGTAATGGTAATGGTAATGGCAATGGCAACGGTAATGGCAACGGCAATGGCAACGGTAACGGTAACGGTAATGGCAACGGTAATGGCAATGGCAACGGTAATGGCAACGGTAATGGCAATGGCAACGGTAATGGCAATGGCAATGGCAATGGCAATGGCAATGGCAACGGTAATGGTAACGGTAATGGTAATGGTAATGGCAATGGCAATGGCAATGGCAATGGCAATGGCAATGGCAATGGTAATGGTAATGGCAATGGCAACGGTAATGGCAACGGAAACGGAAACGGTAATGGCAATGGCAACGGTAATGGCAATGGCAATGGCAACGGTAATGGTAATGGCAATGGCAACGGGCAATGGCAATGGCAATGGCAACGGGCAATGGCAATGAAATAATAATGAAGTTACCGAGGATGATTTATAATTAATTTCAGTTCAAGCAAAAAGAGAAATTGCACAGCGCAATTTCTCTTTTTGGTATTTATTATAAAGCAATCCCTTTAAAAAGATTATCTCCTACTTAACTAACTGTGACATATACTTACTGATTTTCTTGCCATATTTGATACAAATCAGTTCCTCTCTATCTCTCCCAAATCAACGTCATTTGGTGTAAAAGCGCTTCCCATGTTTGCTTTTTTTCTTTCGTTACTTTGTCAAAAAGATGCATAATAAAACCGCACTTACTTATGATAAGGTTCACCTTTATTTGTCTAAGTGCGGTTTCCCAGGATTTGCTGTGAGAAGCTTTAAAATTTTATACTGCACTGGTGTCAAATGAACCTCTTGTTTATCAACGGTAATGACTTTCTGTTCATCATCAATCATGAGCCCGCCCGTTTGCAATACATAACTACTCACCTCAAGACTCCCAAATGTCGTATACCTTCTTAGCTGCGATTTCACTCTAGCCACAAGTTCTAATGGATTAAACGGCTTGGCCATATAATCATCTGCTCCGATATTTAATCCGAGTATTTTGTCATAATCCTCCGACTTAGCAGAAAGCATAATTAACGGAATCATATTATCTTGCCGAATCTTCATCGTCGCCGTAATCCCATTCATTTTTGGCATCATAATATCCATAATAATTAGGTGAATAACGTGATCTCGAATAAGATCGATTGCCTCTATACCATTGAAAGCTTTGAATACTTGATATCCCTCATTTTCTAAATAAATGCTAATCGCCCTTACAATTTCTTTATCATCATCACAAATCAAAATGTTCATGTTGCTTTGAAATAAAGTTTGAGCAAAAATACCTCGCAAACCCTCATTTTACGATAAATAAGAAGAATCCCTTTTGAAAAAAGATTGATCAAAAGGGATTCCTCTTTAGCAGTTTTAAGTTAGGTTATTATAAAAAAGTTTGATTATTTTCGACCTGTGTTGCTCCACAATCGCGCCCGATTGCTGAAGATTTCTATTAGCTACTTTTTCGAGGTTATCTAGAAAACAAGTCACATCCATGAATTATTTCATCAGTGGTAGCCAAAGTTGCTTCATATATCGTCTTATTATGCCTTTTCATATAGGACTGAACAGCCTTGTATCCTACTGCATAACCAGCACAGAAAGGAAGCCCTACAGGTTGATACCCTTCTTGTGCAGCAATTTCATCACCAAACATATAGCTACTCACTTCAGCAAACCCTTTAACGTCAAGGGCTTCTCCTATAACTTCGGTTGAGTACTCTAATTCTTCTTTATCCATGCTAGTAACCCAAGGTCCTAATTGCTCTATTCCGTATAATTCTTTTGCAAATGAATCAGCCAAACCTTCTATAACAAGATAGTCTCCTACTGTTACATTACCATGATCCCAATCAAAATAAGAAAAACGAATGTTGTGATGAAACTCATGAGCAATGACTGCGGGAAGTTTCGGTAAATTATAATCATTGGGATAGATATTCACAGTAATAAACCCAGGAATACCTCCAAACCCTGAAAATCCTTTATGTAGCTTCAATTTATCAGGATCTGCAACATACAATCCAAACTTTATTTCATCAGCATTTACTTTCACCCCCGACTTACCAGCGTTTTCTATACAGTTTTTAATTGTATTTACGACTACGTTATATACGTTATTTTCTTCTAAGATGTATAACCCCTGTTGGATTTGTTTACCGTTAGAAACATCTGCATACCCAAGCATTTTTGTAGCCATTAAAACATCATAACCATTTTCTTGTTTCGCTTTTATAGGAACATTGATTAAATTCCACATTTCTTCAAATGGTTTCATCATTGTATAACGGAAATAATTTTTTCTTTCTTCTAAATTTGTAATCGCAAGTAACTCTTGATATTGATCTAATGTGTTGATTACTTTATAAGTCATACCCATTTAATCACCTTTTTCGCAAATATTTAACATTATAGTTTTGAAGCAACTTTATGCTCTCCATAAGATTCTCCTCAGAATTGGTAAGATCTAAATGAATTGATATGTTTTCTAAGTTTGCAATCATTTGTGTTAGGTCATTTTTAATAAAGCCTAATGAAGGCTGTCGGTCAATTAAATCTTTAAGTTTATGACCTGTTATCTTCGCTGAAAGAATTAGTACAATTTTTTCTATGTCTGATTTTAATAAAACTAACTGGCCGTTATCATTCTTCTCTGCTTTTAATAAACCCAAATTAGAATAATATCGTATAGAGCGTTCAGTAATCCCTGTTCTTTTGTAAAGCTCTCCCGTTGTAAACAGCGTAATTCACCTCCATTTATTAAAACTAAGGTATTACGCTACGTTAGTGTCAATAGTATTTACGAAAAAGAAAACTGAAATTTATTTTATTCCTCGGCTTAAACTGCTACTTATTCAACAATCTGGCCCTATAACAAAAGACACCCAGTTTCTACATGAGTGTCTTAATTGAAACTAAAGTTTATTTATTTAAATTCAAAAGTATTTACTGTAAAAATCATGTCTTAGCTTTCCGCTTAGCTGAGCGTATATCTTTGTAGTCTCACTCTTTTCATGACCCAGTAAACTTTGAATGACATCAATTGGCGCACCGTTATTAATCATATGCGTTGCATAGCTGTGTCGTAATTGATGCGGATGTATATTCTTTTTTATACCAGCTCGATTTGATATGCGCTTGATAATATATCTTAAATTATCAATGCTCATCCGCCTTTTCGGCCTTCTGTCCGTAATAAACAAACAAGGTTCCTTATCCTCTCGTTCATCTAAATACCTTTTTAACCAAATGGAACAGCGGGTATTAAAGTACACTTCCCTTTCTTTATCACCTTGCCCTTGTACAATAACTGAATGCGTTTGAAAATCGATATCTTCGCGATTTAATTTTACAACTTCACCAATACGGCAGCCGGTTGAATACATAAACTCAAATAGTGCATTCTCCATCGTTGTTTGACAAGCCTTCCCTTAAATGTTCTATCTCTAATTCTGAGGGAAACTTAGGAATCCTTTTACCTAATTTCGGCTCTTTTAATTTAGCTGCAGGATTTTTTTGAATATAGCCCTCTTCATGTGACCATCTAAATAGTGATTAGGCTTTAAGTGATCTCCTGATCGTATTAAATATTCTTTTAATTTATCTGTATTAAATTCGTTCATATCAATATCACAAAAAAATCGTAATAATAGATTATATTGAAACCAATATGTTTTTAATGTAAGTGATGAATATCCCTCGATTTTTTTATCCTGTTGATACTTTTTCCACGCTTCGGATATAATAACATGTGTCTTTCACTCTCCCACCTATAAATCTATTAATTCTAAATTCTATTATGTTCAATGAAAGACTTTTTCATACGAGGATATTCAAAAACCTAAAAATATTGATAGTTTCAAACTCTAATTAATCTAAAAAGGCACTTCCCGTGTTTCCAGGAAAGTGTGCCTGATTGCGGTATAAATATTATATTTTTGCTAGAACAGAGCTAACAAAATCGGTGTTTCTTCTGGATATTTGTGTTTATTATGGGTCAAGACGTAATAGCTTACATTTCTTTCTGAGAGATCCTATTCTACTAAGGATTTTGTTATTTTCCCATCTAGATTTTTAATCGCCAACATCGAGTTATCCTGAATGATGCCTGTATCTACAAAACCAAATGAAGCGTATAATGTTTTAGCTTTGACATTACTTGTATGATAAAAGAGGGTTACATATTCTGCTTCCCCATATGGCATATTTTCAATATCCATCAACATTTTTTCAAAAGTAAGTTTGCCATATCCTTTTCCTTGGTAACTTTTATCAATCATATTATGCCAAATAAAATAACTCTTCTTGCCATAGAAAACTTCATTTTCAAATGATTCATGATCCATCGTATCGTAAATATACATCAAAAACCCAACCATAGTATCATCAGCATAAATGGCTAGTGGAGTCGCTGGTATACCATCTGTGTTCAACATGTGAGCATCTGCAAAGCATCTGAGGTTAGTAGTTTCTAATATAAATTCTTTCTGGTTTTCTTCAACTTCAAGTGCTATTAATTCATCTATGTTATCCCCGGTTATCTTTCGTAATTCAATCATTTTTTATCTCCTCTCCTAAGACAAGCCACTTCCACACCTAGTCTAGAACATTATAAACACAATTTCCATAATTATCAAAATAGGGTATATAAATATTCACCCATGCTAACTCTTTTTCCCCTGTGATTTCTAATCCTTGTTCCGCAAAATGGCCCTTTCCATGAATAAAGACTCTTTCCTTATTATGGAAAAACACCCTATAATGGAATAACTGAAACATGATATCAATCTCAAAATTAATTAATTCTTCTTTCTCTAAAGCTCTCTTTAGTTGAAGAAGAATCACTATTTAGTTAGAGGGAAGATATTTCCTCCATTCTTTCCAGGCTTCCATATAATCATTTAAATCATGCGGATGAACTTTAATACATACTCCAATACGTGTATATAACTGAAAAAGAACTTCATCCATAAGCCGTTCCTTATTAAAAGAATCATTATCCCACAACGAAAATAATGACAAAAGCGTACTTAAATTTAGACTATCAGGCGAAGAACAAAAAGAATAAGTAAAATCGTATATTTTCGGACCGATTAATGGCGATGGGTCGATGACTCCTGTTAATTTGTTGTCCAAATATACAAAATTATGTACACCAGTATCTCCATGTAGATAATACTTCTCTTCTTGATCATGATATGATTTTAATTTATTTACCAAAATCTCTATCCTTTTATGGTCTTCACTTGGAAATAAATCTCCTATATTCCTTAGGGCAGACTCCAAACTACTTTGGTTAAATTCTGACCAAGAATTTCTATGTATTCCATCGATTCTACCCCAAGGTGTGTCTTTATCCACTTTTTTGTACTTATTGAATAACTCTTTAATTAAAAGTGTCATCCATTCTATTTTAGAACCTCTATTAAAATGGGTCTCTCCAGAAATATAAGAGTAGGCAATAAATTCTTTTTCATCGTCTGTATAAAGAACATCTGGAAACAACCCTACATCATTATATGCCACAAGAAAATCCTTAGTTGCAGTGATAATCTCAGGGGTATCTATTTTCATCACATAGGTCGGTATCTCATTATAATGGAGAGTATATAAAACACCATTAGTTGTACCACTTTTTAACCTCTTCACTTCCAAACCATCATTTATTATCAAACCTTTATTAATTAGAATATCAATATTTTCATTAATTTTTTTCATCTGTTAATCCTCGCCGTGCTGGTGTAATAGCTGCTCGACCTCTGCTCTTACATTTGTTTTTATTTTCGCTTTTCCTTTTTATACGCCATTTTGCGCCTTGAATACCCCTTCAATCTCGTAAAAGTTTTCGGGCTTAAAGTTTTCAATTTCTTGCAGTCTTTTATAAATTAAGTAAACCGTTGGTGATTGCACACGACCTATTGAAATACTACCTTTAAAGCCTTTTTGTTGTAGCAGTAACGTATATAATCGGCTGCAGTTCATCCCGACGAGCCAGTTACTATTTTGACGCGTGTTTGCTTCTTGATACATAAGCAAGTCTCGTTCATTGCTTTGCATATTATTAAAGCCTTTTCGAATTTCATCAATCTCTAATGAATTGATCCATAAGCGTTTTACAGGCTTCTTTACTTTCGTCATTTTTAAAAAGTGAGTACAAGATATTTGAGCCCTCACGTTCACTATCGCAGCAGTTATAAATCATTGTTACTTGCGGATCACTAAAAATTTTTTTCACTGCATTAAATTGTGAATACATTTTAGAGACAACTTTATCTTCAAATTTTTTTGTGGAATGATAGGTAATGAACCAAGCGACCATTTCTCCCATTCCTTTTGATATTCTTTAGGTTCCTTTAATTCTACAAGATGGCCAACAGCCCATGTAATAATTGCTCCTTCGGGAAATGTAGAACAAGGCTCTATTTCAATAAATGTCTTCTGTTTTTGTTTAATTTTATATGCTTCTGCATAAGCTCTTGCCTGAGATGGTTTTTCAGCAAAAATAGCGATTTTCCCCATAAAATTCATCACATCTTTATAAAATATTTTATTACCTTAAAAACGCAAAACTCAACTAATCATATTAGTTGAGTTTATTATGAAATACTTAATTCTATTTTACTTTATACAATTTAAAATATCACGTACTAAAATCTTTGTGCCCGCTGCGCCCTTTAAGTATTTCAATTCCTCTATAGCAAGCCAATCGATTTCGTCTAGATTCATTAAAATTTGAGCAATTTTGACTGAATCAGGTTGTTGAGATTTAACTAAGTAATTATCATTTATTACCTTGTTACCAACAATCGCTAATGCATGTAATATAAATGATTCGATAAAGTTTTGGGCTGTTGGATACGCTAATAGACCTTTCTACCATTTTCCCATTCATTGTTTGTTAATAAAAAGAACCTTCTACTAGTTGATAGTAGAGATAGTTTTAATTTAGGTTGAATCAAATGCTCTCATATATGTTTCAAACAACCTTACATTATATTTGCACCAACTGCAACGCCTTCTTAACCTCCTGAACATCTTTTGCTAATACGCGCTTCACATTCGATCCGAACCATTCCAATGACGCATCTACCTCCGCGATTGAAAGTACTCCTGCTAGGAATTCATCATAATCAATTGCACCTTCAAACAATGGAACCATCCCCTCTCTAGACCCTGATGCAGCATAAACATTGTTTGGAGAAAAAACACCAAGTTGTGCACGTGAGGCAATATTTTTAAAGTGAAAATGTGAGATATAAGGACGAAGTTGCTTCATGGCGACAAGAGGGTTTATCCCTGATTCCCATATATGCAAAACGTCAAAGTTCACTCGTAGGCTTGAGTGATTCGTTTCTTCGAGTAACTGCATCGTTGAAGGTAGATTATCTGTCAATGTGTTCGGATGAGTTTCAACAAGCAAATATTGTCCTTTTGACTCAAGATAATCACAGAGCATTCTAAGCCTGGAAATAAGTTCTTCCCTTTCTTTCTTACTCGTGTCTGAACTGCCCTGTTTTCCTACAAATGTACGAATCTTATTCGTTCCCCAGCGCTTTGCAAGTGAGGATAACTTCTCTGTTTCAGCCATCATCTCAGAAACTGGTGCTTCTAATGGCAAATAATCACTAAGCATGCTCGTTTCCAAACCGTAGGAGCTTAACCAATCTGCTCCATAATGAAGTTCATCTGCTAAGTTCTTTGCATGAACACCCCATAGCTCGATACCTTGAAAACCTTGCGTTTTTGCAAAGTGAGCTAATTGATCAATCGAGTGGAGATGGTGCCGAAACGAGATTGTACAGATAGATAGTTTCATAACATGACCTCTTTCTTGTGCTGTAATGTTAACCATGCTTGAAAACATTCTTGTAATCCTTGCTTAATCTTGAACTCAAGGAGATTTTGTTCTTCTAACTTCACAAAAATATCTTCAGCTAATAACAAATCTTGCGTCATCGCAAGCTTCATCGCTCGATACTGAATCGTTGTATAACCATTCACTAGACGCTCAATTTCATCACACCATGTTTCAAAGCCTTTCTCATCGCGGCCAAGAGCTTCCCAAAAAAATGCAAACGCATGTTCATATGCATACTTTCTAATCGCTATAACCGGCAATTGTTTTAATGCAGTCGGAAGTTTTGACATACGTTCTTTTTCTTTTCCTTCAATATACTCTTTTATAATTTCGGTAATTGCATCTGTTAACGGATTACAATGAAGCTTTATACATGTATTAAAATAGGCTTCAACCGTCTCTGTAGTTGGCGCAATAATCGTCTCAGAATCAAAGTAATAGCCACCTCCGACAGTTGGCTCTTGGATTGCAACTAAAATCCTCTCCTTCGGCAAAATCCCTTCCCAGCGAAAATCAGGGTCATACATAAACCACTCTGCTTCATTTTCTGTCGATTCAAGCATCACATAATGTGGAAATGGACGTTGATGAAATTTATTCTCTCGCTCTGGAAGCATCGATAAATCCAGCATCACCATCACATGTTGATGTGGAGATTTATTTTCTAATAACCTTAGCAGCTTGTTTATATTTTCTTGTTTTGATTGTTCTTCGTCATACCATTTGTAAAGCTTGATTCCATAGAGCATTTCATACCATGTTTGAAAGAAATGATGATCAATTCGATCTGAGTGGTATGCTAGCACGCCATTATCGAGCACATCAAAATCTGCGTCCCATACCCCAAAATAGTAGGGCCTATGATCAACGCCTTTCGTTTTCTTAATAACTTCACAAACACAGCTTACAAAGCAATGAACTTTTATCATTTTCCCCCTCCGATTTCTACTTTTTGCTGTTTTTCTAAAAAGCTTGCTAGTGTTCCTACTGTTTTGAAATCTTTAGGAACGAGAATTTCATCGGGAATGGAAATGCCAAGATCCAACTCTACATGAAGAATCAGTTGAAGGACCATAATTGAATCCATATACAAATCCTCATTTAACCGGGCATCTTCACTAAAAGAAGACAGTGTCTGCAACTCTAATGAATTTTCCATAATATCATAGATGCTCTTGATTAATTGTTGTCTCGTCATACTGGTATGCCTCCAAGTTTTTTTCTACTTACTTTTCCATTTGGCAGCTTCTCAATTTCATGAACAAACACAAACTCCATCGGAATTTGATGTGGCGCGAGGAATTTCCGGCACCATTCTCTAAGCTCCATATGATCGATCGGTTCAGTAGACACGTATAGTGCGCATACTCGCTCTCCTGATAGGTTGTCTTGTTTTTTATAGACGACTGCTTCGACGATTCTTGGGTCATCCATTAACACGGTTTCAACTTCTTGCGGATACACATTCAAGCCTGCTACATTAATCGTGTCATCCATTCTTGCAAGAAAAGAAAGAACATTATCTTCTATATAGCCAAGATCTTTTGTGTAAATCGTTTGTGTAGACAATTCAATGATAATTTCGCTCGGTGTTTGTTTGTCACCAGCTGTCACCTTCACATGAGGAAGAGGGTAGCCCATTTCTTTCGGATCTTCCACATTAGGGTGAATCGCAACACACCCGGATTCAGAGCATCCATACTGCTGTAATACTTGGCGAGATTTCTCTCTTAATAATGTCAACCAGCTATGCGGCATTACAGTTCCTGACGTCATCACACGATCAAATTGTTGATCAATAGGCAATAATCGACTTAATGTATAAAGTAACGCTGGGGCCGAATAGAGTATGTGCTTAGGATATTCTTTTAGCTTTTTCAAAATATATTTAGGATTACTATTCGTAAGAATAACCGGCTTTGCTCCCCTTCTTATGCAAGCCAAGACACCACAAATGAATCCATAAGAATGAGTAACCGGACAAGCGACAACAGAATTTGTCAAGGAATCGACAGGTAACGTCTTCACATAGCTTTCAATCTCTTCTTCCACTGAACTCCACGTTCGTTCAATACATTTCGGAGCTCCTGTTGTACCTGAACTCATTTGAACTAATACTCCTTCTTGGTGATTGGCATGATTTGATAGTTCGATGAAAGAATCGATCGATTGGAACAACAAAAGATGACTACCTGCAGTAGAAGCAAGCCGCACAGATCCCTCTTTTGGCGTCGCTGGATGGATCGGGACGACTGATCCACCTTTTTGGCGAATATATAAACAAAGAGCTATATATTGAAAAATATCATCCGTACAAATAGCTAGTCTGCGATTGTTACATTCTCTTAGATGAGATAAGCTTTCATATATTTCATATTGCTTCTCGATATCTTCTACTGTATAAAATTGATCATTGACATAAAACATCATCATTTCCCCTTTTCATCCGCTTGCGCCAACGTATTGCTGACGATATGTCGAAAATTACCTTCTTCTTGATTTTGAAGTTTCTTTGTTAGCAAAGATTCAACATAAATATGTGTGCTAGTATGATGAAGCTGTTCATTTCTTGAGCATAATGATGGAAAACGTTCAAAGTGCTTCTGTATTCCGTCCCTAATTTGACGCCAAAAACGTGTTTCTGCAAATCCATACTGCTCTTCTAGCAAATAAGATAGTTCACTTAAATGAAACACGAATAATGTATCCATAACTAACTCTCGTAAAGCCTCTACAGAAGACATCCAATAATAATGATCGACAGGTGCATCTTTAAAACGTTCGTGTATCGTTTCAAAGTCTGGAACGAGGCTTCTGTCTGCAATAAATTCTTCAATATATTCGATACTGTCATGGAAATCCCTCAGTACAACCCGAGTCGGCCAGCCATTTTGATGTAATAAAATCATATTCTGCGCATGGGCCTCAACAGCAATACCGTGAGCGACAAGCAAGTGCCACACAGGAATAACACTCACTTCGATCAAGCGCTTTACCCACTCCTCCGTTCCATATCGAATAAGCCAATCATCTATAAACGGGCGCCCATCTTTCTCCATCATCATTAGCACCGTAAACGGTACCGCTTCCTCATCATCCTTCATATACGAGCGCACACTTTCTCGCCATATTGAACCAAGCTGACCTTCTAGTTTTCTGCTATGCTTTTTTGCATTCGGTTCAAAAATAATCCCTGCATATTCTTCCAGTACAATAAGAGACGCTTCCTTTTGTAAATAGGAGTCTAATTGAATCACCTGTTTAAGCCATGCTGAAATACGAGGAGCGGCACAAACAGCATGACAATGTAACTTTCGTAATGAAGAGGTATTCACCATATTCATCGAGCATTTTAATTGCGCCTTTTCAGGATTTGAAAAATTCCATAATGTTCGCACCGATTGGGTTGCCCGATAGTCATCTCCTTTCACATCTAGAGGAATTAGATCTTTTTGCTCCATTAATCCAGCTAGTTCATGTTTCATGTTATGCCACTGCCAAGGATGAACTGGTAAAAACGTATATTCTTCATATGTTCCATCTAATATCGCAAGCTTTGCAAGAAGGTCTCCCCACATCAAATGCCCTAGCTCTCTTTTCCAAAAGCTCTCTTCCTCTTCAAGAACAGTGATTCGTACGTAGCTTCTTCTCACTGCAACCCATTGAAGGGTAAATGATTGCTTTGCCTCAGGGCCATAGTCTTTATGGTCGTCGATCGTAAAACCGGTTCTTGATTTAAAACAAGGGTGATATGGATGTCCTTCAACGATTTCTGATTCTAATTCTTCATAACTCGAATTTCTTCTCGACATTGGCATTTGGAGATAACGATCATTCCATTCACAAAGCTCACTCGTTAAATGAAGTTCTTCCAGTAATCGAACTTTGTCTCTAACAGTCGAAAGTAATTCATCTACTAGACCCTCAAGTGTTGCCTCTAGTAACGTTTCATCTTTTCCTACTAGAAAAATACTATCTCCCTTTATTCGGATGCGATCAAATGCCATTCTTGTCCCTTCACAACGATAGGTGCACTTCTGTCCAACAAGAGTAAGGATTGAAGTCCATTTATCTAGACGAGTTTCTTCATATTTGATTAGTCCTTCAAAAATCATTGCTTCCACAAGCTGCCGCCTTACACGTAGCTCTCCTTGTTTAGAAGCTAAAGGCTGTAGCTGCTGCATATTTTGCCTCCTCATACTGAAGAACAAACGGATTTGGAATTTTCGTGTATACCGCTTGCTCAAGTTCGGCTTCTAGTTCATCTACATCATGAAACCTTGTTAATAAATTTGCTTTGAACGCAAGCTTTTCTTGTTTTAGAATGTTACGAACAAATGCCTTCCCGAGACCTGTAAATTCTTTTTCTAATAAGTGCAGTTGATCGATAGACCACTTCAAAAGAATTTTTTCATCGATGAGCTGATCTGCTCCAAATCGGGAAATAACGGGAAACAATTGATTCACAAACAAATAATATGTAAATCTATCATGAATAAGGGCATCTTCGTAAAAAAGCTCTTCTGTTTCATGTAAAGAAGGCTCTATTGAAAGAAGTTCTTCTTTATATGTTTTTGATAAGTAATAACCTTGGTTATCACGATAATAATAAGTAGTTGGATAACCTGAAGAAATGTTTAACACACTATTTTGCTGATGTGCTTCGAGAGCTATCCCATACTCATCGTATAACCTTAATAATGATTCAATAGCACATTTCCAATAGACTTTAAACCAATCTAAACTTACGCTTTCTAATGAGCGGCATTCTGATTGAGAGATTTTCATGATGAGCTGACACAGTCTCGATTTTTCTTTTGGCAGAGGCTCTTGAACAAGAGCAGCGATCATGCAAATTCCTTCATCATGTCCTTTAGGAAATACGTTTGAGCGAAAAATAACCTCAAACCCTGTTTCCGTCTGATTTGGAAACTCTACAGTCATATAGGCAGGGTCATCAATCATCCGAAAAGATGAATGGTTCTGTAAGAAATCAATCTTATTCATTAACCGAGCCATAACAATTCCAGCTTTTAGTTCATGCGTTCGATTTACCCTCAATGAATTCGTTATTTGGACTGGAATTGAAAACTTATACATCATTTCTTCATTTGCGCTATATACCGTTCTTATCGAAGAGGTTGCTGTATAAAATGCCCCAAGCGCACCTTCGTATTTTATCAATCCTTCAGCAAGCGCCTGTTTTACATACTGTTGCTGTAAAAGCCACTGTGCTTGAAGCGGGTGCATCGGAATGAAGCAATCCTTCTCTGACATAACAAAATCAGGTTGTGATTTTGTTAAAGACTGAGAAATGAGTTCACTCGCACTTTTTTCTAATACAGAGGACTCTTTCACAATTTTTCGGTCGACACGAAAATAGTGAAGTTGGAAAGAACCTTGTAGCTCTGGAGCAAAACTCGTTTGTTGCCAATTTGCCATCCCTTGTCTGCTTTTAGGTGTCGGATGAAGCCAATGTCCAAATAAGAGAGACTGCTCAGCTTCAATAAACGTATCGTTAGCTCCATTTTGTTTCTTATCTTCCAAACTCTTTTCAATATAATTTGCCATCGTTTGATAGCTCTCAATTATGCGAAGAATGAGTTCATCAAAATGAGAAGAAAGTCCAGGACATCCATCCGCCTTAGCCATTAAATGTAGTTCTTGAATGAGCGTGATGAGTATCGTTAGTTTATCTTCAGGAAGCCATTGTTTTTGATTCGTACAGTACTTCAGCGAGACACCAAATAAATGTCTTCCAACATGAGATTTGTACTCCACACCAAATGCAAAACGGGTGTTTAGTATGGGCAACTCAAGCTCTATCATATGTGCCTCTGTAATCAGGATAGATAGTCGCTGTTCTTTTATCCACTCCTCCTTTTTGACCCAATGTCCGCTACTCACTTCTCGGATATAACAATTCATAAACGCCTGAAACGTTGCATTTTCTGCAATCTGTTTAGCAATCTGTTGCATGTAATTAACCATCCTTTCACAGAGCCTCCCTCTCATTAAGTGATAATGATTATCATTTAATGTTAAAAAAATTAGTCTTCCTAATTAGAAAGACTCATAATAAGAAGTAAATGGAAACAAATGTCTTGCAGACAAATGAAATAATACACCTCCCTGGTAATTAAAAGAAAATTGAAAATTTATAGGATGGTAGTAGATTAATAGCTATACATTTCAGTTGATAATGATTATCATTTTCAACCATAATTACATATTACAGTAAAAATGGAAATGGCTCAACTGGTCTAAGGACCTATTGAACCATGAACAGATCACTTACCTTTAAAGTTTTTTATCAATAATTAATAAAAAAATGTTGCGTGATGGTTCATCTAACTTGTCACCAAATATATTATTTTGGTATTCAATTGCTTTTCTAATATCCGAAAAATCTATATCTGTAGTTCGCTCAGATTTTTCTATATATACTTATCGCAGCTAAAAGGTTATCTTGCATTTTCCTTTTATTCACAAACTCGAAGCGCTGTGGCACCATTGGTAATAAGGCTAAATCCCATTTTTTCCACTAAAAAAGTCAGCAGGAAATGACTCCCTACTGACTCTAGTAAATAATTATTTTTCTGTACTATATTGTGGTACGCCTTGTGCCACTTTTGCACGTTTAAACATTTTATTATTTAAACGGAACATTAGCTCGATTCCTTTCAATTGACTAATGACAAATGGAATCATAATGAGGAAGTGAGCAATTGAATACTTTTCAACAATACCTGTTTGTACAAGCCCCCAACCAATAAAGAACATACCTAATACAGTGAAGGCTACAAACGGACAAATGAGCGTGAAGCTTGCAGCACTTTTTTCATTTCCATATACATAATCTTTGAAATAATCAATCTTTTTCATAACCGAATAACCCACAACCCCAAAAACAATTTGGAGTGATAAGAATGCAGCTAATACTAAGAAAATAATGAATGGATTTGCCTTTGTACTGAAAAAGTTATGACTGACTCCATTAAATAATCGAACAAATGTTATGCCTAAAAGCGTTAAGATCGGAATCATAATCCATAAGCTTGGTGCAGTTTCTTTCGCAATTCCATTTTGGAACATCGAATATAATCCAAATATCGTTTTAATCATAATTAATGTCACAGCAATGATGCCGAAGAAAATGGATAGAAACATCGCAACACTTGAAGTATAAATAATTTCACTCAATGCTGCTGGCGCTGCTAATCCTACTGCAACCATAGCAAATGCAAAGACGGCAATTAGCTGACTTAAGTTATTATTTTTAATGAAATCAAAATCGCCCTTAATAATGAAACGAGAAAAATAACTTACGAAAATTTTAAGTGCCAGTAAACCAACTGCAAGGAATGCTAAAATAGCGAACGGGAATAAATACTCTATCACACTTCTTAAATTCGGAACAAATATCATCCCTAAAATGAATAATCCGTTAATACTCATCCCTAATGTTAAAGGGATTGCCATTAATGTTACTTCCGCATTACTATTTCGTAATTGTACATAGGCATTCGTCTCTTTAAACTTATAAAACTCACTAATATTCCAAAGTAACAAACGGAAATGCTTAAAAATAAAATACACAATTATTAATAATACAAGAATTACTAAGCCAGCGACAAATAAATTATCTCCCACAATATACGGATAAATATGTTCAAATGCAGACATACCGAAATCTGGGTGAGGAATTAAAAACATTAAGTACATAAAGAACGAAACACCCATCCCACCGGCACCTAAAGAAGCTAGAAAGTATAACGGACTATATTTATCTTTTAGATTTTTAACCATCTTCATCAAACTCCTACTTTTTTATTTTTTAATCTCATTAGTAAAAACTGTCGTTAACTTTTGATTAAAAAACGAACTGTATCCACTACAAATTTTACCTTAGTACTATTAATTTCTTAGCATTCATAATTCGATTCGGATTGAAACCAAGAATCCACTGACCATTAACTTCTGTTTGAGGAACACCCTAATTGCCCCGTTTTGTTAACAAGTTGTATCATCATTTCTGGATGTGCCCCTACGTCTACCTCTATCAATTATGCCTCGGCATAATTGCGTCCGGATTCGGCTTTGTGCTTGCACAAAGAACTCCTTTCCGATTCCGTGACATCCGCCGGAGGCTTTAACTTCTTTCAGCGGATGCTTGGACACCCGCTGAAAAGTGACTTAAACTCGCATTCATCTCACCACCTATAGAGGTGGGAGACTTCTGTATCTGCCGCTACGCTTTCGATACAAAAAACATTTGCTGAAAGAAGTTAAAAGGTACATTTTTTTTCACTAAGAAATTTTTCAACATCACACCATACGAGCCGCTCAATGTTGTATATACTGTTCCTGATTTCTTAACCATCTCTCCGCTAATTATCCATACCCTATACCGTATATGGTATATCGATATAAAAATGTCAACAAATTAATTAACCATCTTCATCAAACTTATTACTTTATTGTTTTTTAATCTCATTAGCGAAAACTGTCGTTTGCCTTTAATTAAAAAACGAACAGTATCCATCGACCATTAACTTCTGTTTAAAATCACCTAATTGCCCCGTTTTGTTGACAAGTTGCATCATCATTTCTTAACGCGCCCCTACGTCTACCTCTTTAAAAGGTACATTGTTTTGCACTAAGAGATTTTTCAACATCACACAATACGACAGCTCAATGTTGTATACACTGTTACTAATTTCTGAACCACCTCTCCGTTAATTATATATACCCCATACCGTATATTATATGAGCAATTTAAAAAATGTCAACAAATTAATTTTTTTGACATCCTAGAATTATTGGAAATGGAGAGTTTCCATCATTTCAGCTGAATCCCTCTCATTTTATAAGGTTTAAATTCCTCTTTGTAATAAAGAACACATAATTGATAGGCTCGAACGCGTCGATCTTCACCTTTCTTAAACTTGACTTCTTTGCTTGGTAAGAGATGATTGGATTTAACAAAATATACAGTATTTCATTTTCTTCTAAGCATTGAATAATTGGTGTATGATAATGACTTGTTGATTCCAAAATCACAACAGGTATACTCTCTGTTATCGATTTAATCTCCGCAATACCCCTGATACGCAAACCTTCCCCCTTTACAGAACAAACGTTACCTTTGCTATAGCTTAAAGTGCTACAGTATTCTATCTAACAAAATAAAAGTCCAAAATAGAAAATATTATATTAAGCTAGCAAAAATCAGGTTAATGATGATAATATATTGTTATAAAGGGGGATGAATACATGGGGAAACTAAGCAAACGTAATATACTATGGATTATACCAATTGGCATATTAGGGGTGTTTTGGTATTTTTACGGTCCACAAAAGGATATTACGGATAATGAATATATTACATATGTTAAAAGCTATTCTATCGAAAATAGTAACCAAACATTCGATACAGCCTTTTCCTCAGCATGTAAAAATCCATATTGGGTCTATTTCGAAACTCAAAAGGGACAAGATGTTGTTGAATTCGAAGGGGAATGTCCAGTCAATAACAAAGAATCTAAAGTAAACGTCCAATTTTTAGTTAATCGTGACATGACAAATGTGCAGTATGGCGCTATGCTTGTGGATAGTAAAATGCAAGAGGAAGCCGATCGAGATAAGCTTCTTCTTGCATTAGCTAACGACTAAAAATACGTCATTACCTCGACAATAAAAAATCATGCACTGAACAAAAAAATTTGTTCAGTGCATGATTTTTTTATATTATTTTGTAGTAACAGTATTGTTTGGGATACTGCCCGATGGATCTACGGCCAATAGTATATTGCGTTCAAGAACACGAATTTCCTTATTCAATTTACGAATTGCCACTTCCAGTTGTTCATAGTTACCCAGTTGGCTTTCGTTAATAGTATGTCTTGGCATTGTTTTTTTAAGCGCTTCCTGCCCAGCATATAAACTTGCTAGTAAATCAAGCTTCTGAAAGTAAACTGTACTATTCAGAATTTCCATTTTCTCGATACCTCCAAACCATTACTTTTTAATCATCAACACGATGAAAATTTTCCTCTAGCACTATAACCGGAATGTACAATCCTAAAACTTTATCTAAATAATCACTTATTATCCATATATAGGGATTACTTGGGTACAGAAAGAAATACCGTATGCTTCCAGTGCTGTACCTCAATTATATCCCTAATCTTCAGGACTATATGCATGTGATATTATTCACTTCTACATTCCATGTATGAAAAATACAACTTCTATAAATTGTATATCTTATAAGAATTACAAACTTAATCTTTTATAAATTGGTAAAAAATCTTATAATTAGATTATCTATGCACTCCTACTGAAAGTTAAAAAAGGTAAATTACTCATGACACCCTATCAACGTATACTTATAATGGTCCCGCCGTTTCCCTAGCTAGGGTCTAATTATTTTTAGTAATTAGACCATGCTTGTAGGAGGGCAAAGAAATTGAATAAATATACTGCACCATCTTTACTTTTAATGATTGTTCTTGTCGCTTTTCCACAAATTAGCGAGACAATCTATACACCATCATTACCAGATATAGCTGTTGCACTCGGTACTTCAAACAGTTCCGTACAGTTAACCTTAAGTATTTATTTTATTGGGTTCGCGCTTGGGGTTTTTTGCTGGGGCTGGCTTTCTGATTTCATCGGAAGAAGACCTGCAATGTTAGGCGGCTTACTATTTTACGGAATTGGCAGTTTAATGTGTTTTTACGCTGAATCTATTACTTTCCTGCTAGTGAGCAGGTTCATTCAAGCTTTTGGCGCTGCTACTGGTTCCGTCATTACACAAACTATTTTGCGTGAAAGTCTAACAGGCACTAAAAGACATGCCATGTTTGCACAAATATCAGCAGTGATTGCCTTTACCCCTGCTGTAGGTCCACTTATTGGCGGTTGGGTCGATCAAGTCCTTGGTTTCAAAGCTGTTTTCTGTGTACTGATAATCATGAGTATGTTGTTGTTTATATATACTTATTGCAAGTTGCCTGAAACGACAAACGTTTCAACTAGAAAACGAATTGCTATTTTACCAGTAATGAAGCGAATAATTTCATCCCCACGGGTTGTCGTTTTTGGACTACTCATTGGAGGAATAAATGGGATTTTATTCAGTTATTACGCTGAGGCACCCTTTATATTTATAGAACACTTTCATATTTCTCCAGGGCTCTATGGTTTCTTAGGAATCGTTGTGGCACTGGCATCTATTTTTGGTGCTATGATTTCTAAAAAACTCGTATCTTTATGGCAACCAGAAAAAGTTATTCACCTTGGCTGTTGCGTGATGTTTGGTGGCTCTTTCTTACTAACACTAGTAAGTACTGTTGCAATACTGCCAAATATTGTGTTAATAATGAGTATATTAACGTCAATGTTTATCCTGTTATTGGGGGCTGGCATTGCTTTGCCAAACTGTTTAAGTCTTGCTCTTGTAAATTTTCAAGATGTAATCGGAACAGCTGGTGCTATTTTCAGTTTAGGTTATTACTTGTTAGTAAGTTTAGTCACATTAGGTATGAGTTTTCTTCATAATGGTACATTGAACACAATGCCACTGTATTTCTTGCTATTGACCATCAGCATGTGGGCATTTGGGAAAAAATATATTTTAACATAAACTATACCCTTTACTAACTACACGCCACCCTATTTTTTAAAAATGGGGTGGCTTTCCATTGTATCGAATTTCTGATATAAGCATAAATTCGAGGATTCAACATATCGATTCCTTCATCATGCTATATTTGTGCATAAAAAAACCTCCACATCGATGCTATGGGAGGTATAGGATTAATTAAAATAATAGTTCACGACTTCTTCTGCTGAATAGAAAGTCACATTATTTTGGCTCTTATAAATAAGATTTGCTATGCGACTCGCATCCTGAAGATTCTTAGCATTATTCAACTTTTCACTCATTTGCTGTAAAAATTCAGAAAAACCATCTTCATGATTTGCATTTTTTTGTGCATTGTTATTGTGTTTGATCTCTAGAATAATTGAAAGTCTATCTTCCGCATAATTATTAAAATTTATAAAAAAACATTCTTCCAAGTCTTTTGAATGTTTGTCGATATTGACAACAGCCTCTTTATAATTTGCCAATAAACCGGTAGGCGTCACTGTAACAGTAAAGCCCTGTTCAACTAAACGCTTATTTATAGCATCAAATAACTTTTCCACTTCCGCATTCATTTTAGGCGTAACAATCGTCTTATTTAACTCTTTGCAGTTTTGATAAATTGCATCAATTTCCTCTTGTTTATCAATCAGTAATTTTAAATTTGAAACTGTATACACAGTAAATCTCCCCTTTTTAATAAGTTCGACAAAAGGAAAGATTTTTAATCAAAAAAGAGTGAAACCTTATCATTAGACTGCTTCTCTCCCCGACTTTCTCACTTGTTCTTTTCAGTAAAAATCTGTTTTCGTAAGTGGTGTTCCATATGTTCAAGATAATCTTGAACAAGCCACTCGACTGTCTTGTATTGATTATCACCAATATCACATAAATACTGTAGTTTTTCATCGGGTATCCTTGCAATAACAGCTATCATTTTTTTATTGAGGTGACACCATAAATTTACTATTTCTTGAATTGAAATGTCTTGATATCCCTGAATTTCTACCCATTGAACTTGATTATATGGCGTTAGTACAAATGGTTGTTTTTCATATTGTACTTTAATAAATCTTTCCAGATTATTAATAGCAGAATCACATAAATGCCCTAATATTTCTTTTTTTGACCACTTTTCAGGCAAAGGTTTTTGAGAAACTTCTAATTCAGACATAAGCGTGAACTCTTCAGGGACCTTCATGATCCAATAAGTTAAATTATCAATGACATTTTGCATAGTTTACCCCTCTCGGCTATCAGCTACCACTCACTTTATGCATTTAGATCCGTGATTGCTGGTACGTGAATCTCTTTGACGCAAGACACTTTGGACAAATTCACAATGCATTTGACGATGGCAACAATATCTTGAACTGGAATACGGGTACCATTATATTCAGTTATGGCTTTTTCAGGACCCTCCTCATATGGAATTTCTGCTGCTAGTTCACCCGGATTAATACAAGTAACAGCGATTTTATCTTTTCGAACATGTTCTCGTAAAGCATTTGTAATCCCGCGAATGCCAAATTTCGATGCCACAAAAGATACTTGATTGTTATTCGTATGATCCAATCCTGCAGTTGACCCTATCAAAATTATTTTACCATTTTCCGACCTTCTTAGATTTGGTAGTAACGCCTGAATATAAGTGATCGTAGATGTAATATTAATATTAATGATATTAGCGATATCTGCTGGGTCATCCTGTTCGAAGTCATAGTCATCTTCAAAGCCTTTTTCCTCCCACACACCAACGTTATAAATCAAGACATCCACACATTCATTTTTTAGCTGTTCACTAATTTTATTATTTTGTTGTGATAAGTCCGCTTCTAGCCATACTCTTTGAACACCATCGTTTAAATCTAAGCTTTTTGGTCTACTTCTAGAGACAATCCACACTTTGTCCCCTGTTTCAGGTAACCCCTTAACAAAAGCATCACCCAACCCTTTGCTAGCACCAAAGATCATATAATTTTTTACCATATGTATGACACCTCTTCTTTCTAATTCTTACAACCAAATGTTACCATTTATCGCAAATAAATTACAATTTATCTGTTTCTCTACGCATAGCTAGTGAAGATGAAATCTAATAACAGCGATAAAAAGGCAATGAGAAAAGCGACCAGGTTCACATGTACCTGGTCATCTCTATTTCTTTATAAAAATTACAAAACAAAGCAGGGTGCACTTATTTTTTCAACATTGTTATAAATCGTGTTGCTTGGTGTTTGAATTCTAGTTTTTTTTCAAAGTCTAATTTTTCATATAGATGAATAGCTCTTGCATTAAATGTTGCAACTGTTAAGCGAAGAGGTGCATGCTCTTCTCGTTGCAACTGGCTTAGAATAAATGAAAAGAACACTGTACCGAAACCTTTTCCTGTGAGGTCCGGTTTCATGCCAATTCCGATATCAATACAATTGTCCAAATACGCACTAACAGTATGTCCACTCGGTACTTGAGCCGATATTCCAGTACAGAAATAACCGACTAACTGTTCATTGTCATTGACAATTGCCTGATAGGGATTGTCGAGTATTTCTTTTAGGGTTTCAGTAGTGAACTCGTTATTATAAAAATCATATGGCGCATTATACGTCCACTGTAGCAGCTCAGTTGCAAATCTTTTATTCATCTCTCTAACAAATAATTGCAATTTCCAACCCTCCATACCTATGAATGCGATGTTATTGGCAAGAAAAAATGTCTTGTTTCCATATTTACTAACGGACGAACAAACAATGGATCATCACTATTTGTGATAATTCTGTCTGGATGTTTGTACAATCAAAATCGGGTGTAAAATAAAAATTAATGATCTTTAGGATTGTTATTGTATTTTTATTTCGTCTCAGCACACTTAATCCTTAAATGATAGTCCCTTTTCAGCTAACGAAGCCCTAAGATTAGGCAAAGAAGCTGGTCCGATACCATGCAATTGCAAAATTTCTTTTTCACTATACATTGAAAGCTGTTCTACAGTAATTATTCCGTTATGTTCTAATGCTCTTCTGGCAGGGGCAGAAAGCTGTGAAAGAAATCCATTTTCAGGTTTACGCTCTTGCTCACACTTTGGGCAACTTGGACAATCACTACTCTTATAGTATTCGTGTCCTTTGTCACATACCCTTAAATTTCTTCTCGAAGTTGTCATTTGATAGTGATTCCCCTCTTTCAATGCAAATCGTTACCTTCATTTTACTACCTTTCGATAATCTAAGAAATCAATTTGTTTAAGCGGGAATGACTACCGCTTGGAAACATATATATATTTTATATAAATTAATAAGTATTTATATATTATGCATATTAATAAGCGATATTTATAATGAAAATATCACTTTTTGAAGGAGGCAATAGCAATGGAGTTTAGGAAACTTGGCAATAGTGGATTAGCGGTCAGTAAAATTGCCTATGGTAACTGGATTAATCATGGAGGAAAAGTGGATGAGAATACCGCAATAGCATGTGTAAAAACAGCATTGGATGTTGGCATAACAACATTTGATACTGCCGATGTGTATTCAGAAACTAAAGCTGAGGAAATACTTGGCCGATCTTTGCAGGGTGTAAGACGGGAGAGTATTGAGTTATGTACAAAGGTGTGTCATCCTACTGGGAACGGCCAAAATGATAGGGGTTTATCACGTAAGCATATTTTCGAAAATTGTCATGCATCGTTACGGCGATTACAAACTGATTATATCGATGTTTATTATGCCCACCGATTTGACCCATCTACCCCGCTTGAAGAAACAATGTTAGCTTTTGCAGACCTTGTTCGACAAGGTAAAGTCTTATATTTAGGTGTAAGTGAGTGGACAGCAGAACAAATCACCCGTGGGGCTGCGCTAGCACGTGAATTAAAAATCCCACTCATCGCTAGTCAACCTCAGTACTCGATGTTATGGCGTGTTATCGAAACTGACGTAATACCAACATGTCAACGTGAAGGACTTGGACAGGTTGTTTGGTCACCTGTCGCACAAGGTATTCTTACTGGTAAATATTTACCCGGCAAACCACTACCAGCTCAATCACGTGCTAATTCCGCTGCTGGCAAACCATTTTTTAATAATCTAGTGCGTCGTTGGATGAACGACGATGTACTTACTTCTATACAGAAGCTAGAACCGATTGCACGTGATAATGACCTTACTTTAGCTCAACTCGCAGTAGCATGGGTATTGCAAAATGACAATGTTTCTTCAGCAATTATAGGTGCCTCAAATCCGCAACAGGTAAGAGAAAATGTATACGCTGCTGACGTCAAATTGCAACCTGAAATAATGAATCAAATTGATGAAGTATTACATGGTTTCATTGAATACGATCCTAGCAAAACAGGTTAAGTTTTTAATTCACTGTGAAATTTCAATCAGTGGGGGGTTTTCCTAATCCCCCACTTCAGGTGGTCGTCTTACTGACCGTAGATGCGGGATCAAAAATCTTCATAGTTTTAAGTTAGAAAGATTAGAATTTACTACCAATTCGTTAATGAATGGGTAGTATTACTTTAATCAGATTGATAGGTCGCATATACTTCTCGAACTATCGTTAAAAAATGGTTTATCACTGTAGATTTTTCATCCTGCCTCCATCCAACATATAGATTTATCTTAGGAGAGGTTTCTTTAAAATTTTTAAAGATAACTCCATTTTGTTTATAAGTTTCAACCGAGGATGGAACAACAGAAATCCCCATTCCTATTGCAACTAAATTAACAATAGTTTGCATTTGTATGGCTTCCTGAACAACATTTAAACTGATACCTTGTTCGCTAAAGTAGCTAGTAATAAAATCATAAAAATTTGGACCTAAATGACGCGGAAACAAAATAAATGGCTCGTCAACTAATAATTGAAGGGGAACTTCAGGTAAAGAGGCAAGCGGATGATTTTGAGGTAAAGCCAATTTTAGAGTTTCCTCAGAACAAATTTCAGAAGCTAATATGCCATTATTTTGTTTAGTACGAAAAAATCCAATCTGTAATTGTTTCTCATGAAGGGCTGTTATCTGTTGCTCGGTGGTCATTTCATGTAATACAAGTTGAATTTTAGGAAATCGCTCTCTAAAATTTTTTAAAATCTCGATAACAATTTCAGTAGAATCGACAAAACCGACTGTTAATTGTCCTATTTTCCCTTCATTTGCAAGTTGTGTTTCTCTAATAGTTTTATCAACTTGAAACATAATTTGCTGAACTCCATCAAGAAATATTTTTCCGGCGTTTGTAAGCTCTACCTTCCTTTTTGTACGATGGAAAAGTTGAACGCCCAATTCTTCTTCTAGTTTACGGATTTCTTGGCTTAAAGGCGGTTGTGCCATTCTTAATCGTTCCGCTGCTCGACTAAAATTCAACTCTTCTGCCACTGTTATGAAATAGCGCATTTTTCGAATATCTAACATCATAACCTTCCCTTCTATTTACTTAGGAGAAGTTTCTATCGTGTCGCCATAACACCCCTAGACATTTTTTACAAAAATTGAATATTCACTAGGATTATCAAAACCCAATTTTTCAGCTAGCCTTATTGATGACGCATTACTGATGTCACAATCCCAGCGAGGCTTAATACCATTTTCAAGACAGTGATTTATAAACGCTTTGGCCACAATTAAACCTAGCCCTTGTCCTCGATAATCTTTGTGGGTTTCAATATCAATTTCTGAAAATTGAAGTGAAGCAAAAATCGAAGTGCATTCACAAATCACTTCCCCTCTATGTAGCATACAGTAACCGAAACCCTTTGCTGTAAAATTGGCAACAGAGCCCCAATACTCATTGTAATAATCTTCATTAAATTCCGAGCTACTTGCTATTAATTCTTCACTTATTTTTCTTATAGAATATTCGTTTGCAATTAGTTTCTTGTCATGTGATTGTTTCTTATCATATATATAAGAATACCTGTTTATCTGCTTTAAATTATCTTTAAATAGCTCATGAATGATACGATCCCAGTACTCATTTGAAGAAAATAAAGTAAATCTTAGCTCCTTGTTTTTTCTTTGATTGTATAATTCACAAAGAAATTCGTTAAATTCTTGATTATTTTCTTTTCCTGCTACGAAATAAATACCCGATTCAGTTCCAATGAGAATTGTTTCAGGATTTTTAGAATCCGCATAAACAACGCCACTCATGTAATTATTCAACACTGAATAGGCAAAGGTAGGAACTGTTTTCACGTTATTCTCTATTAAATTTATTGTTTTATCAAAATCATTTTTACTAAGTATTATCATTATAGTAGCCCTCTCCCTATTTACTGTATAGAATACTTGAACATTCCGTTGCAATTACTGTCTGATTGCATGTGGTGATAGGATATTAAAAGTGAATGCATTAAATCATTTGTACCCCTCGCCCTCACACTTTACAAATGCGGGATATACAGCTTTGTCAAATTCCCTATCATTAGTCCCTTTTCTTTGTAAAACCTATCCAATATCAAATACTATTTTTTAGTATACATGACATTTTATGAAATTACTTTTTGAATCTGATCATTAATATTTTCCTTACTTAATCCTCCGTGGTAACAAACCACCGATTCAATGTCGAGGTCTAGGTATTTCTTTAATGAAAGGTGAGCTTCATTAATATCCAGTACTGTCGGAGCATGAATTCCCTTTATTATTCCATTTTCACTGTACATGGAGTCACCCGCAATCAGTATTTTACTTTTTTTCAAATAAAGGCTGATATGACCAGGGGTATGCCCTGGCGTATGGATGATACAAATTCCACCACAATACGGCAATTCTTGACCGTCTTTCAAGGTTTCGTCCACTTTACCCTTCGGAGGATTCTCTAGGTGCCCGTCTTTCAAAAGAGTTAAATTCCCTTGTATATAAGGTTTATCCAGATCGTGCGCATATACTTTAATAGTACTCCCACACACCTGTAATATCTCCGGAAGACTCCCTATATGATCTATATCCTGATGCGTTAAAATGAGTACTTTTAGTTTGTCGAACGACACCCCTACCTTTTCCATTGCCACACGTAAATCTTCAAACTGTCCAGGGAATCCTGCGTCTATTAAAACAGCCATTTCTTGATTCCATAAAAGAGTTGGATGAATAATATTCCCATGAAATTCAAGTTGGAGCATTTCTACGCCTTTTGATATTTCCATAACTTTGGTCTCCTTCATAATTAAATTTTATTTGTTGGATAAATAGCTTTGGTTACACAAGAAGTTTTGAAAGGATAAAGCTAGTTTTGTAACTATAATAATATGATTACAGCGTATAAATAATTATTTTCTATCACAATAACCTACAAATTCATTGAATAACACAAACTTACTATTCATTTCAGCTTACTTCTCAAAAATCCCTGCTAATCTTCAACAATATGTAAACTCACATTCACAATCTCCTTTATTTCTTTTTCAAATATTCTGTCCCTTGATTAAGGACTACGCCTTAAATTTTGCCAAACATAAGCTATCATAAGTATATCCTTTATGCTTTCACAACATGAATGGGTCTTTCCAAAATTGACTCAGCAGCTTCCATTGTAATCTCACCTAATGTGGGGTGGGCATGGATTGTTAATGCGATATCTTCTGCAGTCATACCCG
The DNA here is from genome assembly GCF_050272295.1 of Lysinibacillus sp. NPDC048646. NCBI lineage: Bacteria > Bacillati > Bacillota > Bacilli > Caryophanales > Bacillaceae > Lysinibacillus > Lysinibacillus sp. NPDC048646. The sequence continues at coordinate 302,187 of NZ_JBNNLZ010000002.1, read as the reverse complement.
CCTCGATTGCAAGACCCATTTCAGCAATCATATCAGAGGCACCTACACCTACGATTTGAGCACCGATTAATATGCCATCTATTTTACGTACAACAAGTTTCACAAAACCTTCTGCTGCGTTTAAAGTTAATGTACGTCCGTTTGCTGCGAATGGGAATTTCGCTACTTTCACCTCGATACCTTCTGCTTTAGCTTGCTCTTCATTGTAACCAACAGTCGCAAGTTCCGGATCTGTGAAGCATACAGCTGGGATTGCTAAGTAATCAACGATGGATTTTTCACCAGCGATTGCTTGTGCAGCTACTTTACCTTCATAAGATGCTTTATGTGCAAGTTGTGGACCAGATACGATATCACCAATTGCATAAATATTTGGGACTGACGTACGGCATTGTTTGTCTACTTTTAGTAAACCTCGTTCTTCGAATTCAATACCTACTGCTTCAAGGCCCATTTCATCTGTATTGGGACGACGACCTACAGTGACTAAGACATAGTTTGCTTCAACTGTTTTTTCTTCTCCACTAGCTTCATACGTTACAACTACGCCGTTTTCATGTTCTTTCACACCTTTAGCGGATGCGCCTACTATAACTTCTACCCCTTTTTTCTTTAAGCTTTTTTTCACAAGTTGTGTCATTTGCTTTTCGAAACCAGCTAAAATGTCTGTGCCGCCTTCAATGATTGTTACTTGAGCACCTAAGCTAGCATAAGCAGAACCTAACTCCGTACCGATGTAACCACCACCAATGACAACTAATTTTTCCGGTACACCAGGTAAAGAAAGCGCACCAGTTGAGTTGATGACACGGTCAGTGAATTTGAATGTCGGAATTTCAATTGGCCGAGAACCTGTTGCAAGGATTGCATTTTTGAATGTGTAAGATTGTACGTTGTCGCCATCGATTACACGTACAGTATGTGCATCTACGAAGTAGGCTTCACCATTCACGATGTCGATTTTGTTGCCTTTTAATAGACCTTCAACACCGCCTACTAATTTAGAAACTACGCCTTTTTTAAATTCTTGCACTCTTGCCCAGTCAAGCTTTACTTCTTGTACAACAACACCCATATCATCTGAATACTTTGCTTGCTCGAAACGGTGACCTACTGAAATCAGCACTTTTGATGGAATACAACCGACGTTTGAGCAAACTCCACCTAAAAACGCTCTTTCTACAATCGTTACGTTTTGCCCCATTTGACTAGCACGAATAGCCGCCACATATCCTCCTGGACCTGCACCAATCACAAGCGTATCAATATTCTTCATCTACTATTTCCCCCTTATTATTTGCTATAAAATGAAAAACGTTATCCCAAAAAAATTTATCTTTTACACAATTATGGTGACCCTTTGTGACAACTTTAATGACTTGTTTAAAGTTGCTATCATTTTGTAGGACCTCCACATTTGAAATCGGTACTTTTTTATCCTGAATAGAGTGTATAGCTAGAGCTGGGGACTGTTGGTTTTTTAATATTTTTTCTAGACGCCATTCTCTTCTAGCTTTAATAAAAACACCTCCTCGTAATAAAAACCAACTAACAAATAGCCAGCCAAAAGGAATATATGGAATTGTTACTTTGTCAGTCATAGATTCACTAATACTTTTTAATGATGTAGGCATTGAATCGGTAATAAGTGCTTGGAGCCTCAAATCTGTGGCATTGACTATACTTGCAGCTATCCCTCCCATTGAATGCCCTAAAACATAGATTGCATTACTATTAACATCTTGCCTCTCACATACATAATCAATTGTTGATGTTATACTTTGGACAAACGAAGCAATACTCACTTGTTTTTGTGTAGACGCACTTTGTCCATGACCAAGAACATCCACCATAATCACATCATAGCCGTTAGCCAATAGGGGATCGGCATATCGTAACATGTCTGGTTTATTAGAGCCCCACCCATGTATCAGTAGAAAGCAACCTCTAGCCTGCTCACTTTTAATAAGCCATCCTTGAATAGTCCCAGTTTCCACCTCTATTTCAATGTTTTCATAAGTCGAATTGGGATATTTTTTTCCCTCTTTCATTTTCGGTGTAAAAATATGAAGTATGATATAGCTCCTCAAAAATAAAATAATTGCTATGAAAGCAACAAATAATAAATATTTCATCATAACTCCCCCTCGAAAGATACCAAACAGTCTCTTTTTAACTGTAAAAAAGACGGCTTTACTGCCGCTCAGTTGCAATCATTGAAATATATTGTCTCAAATTTTTTATGAGGATTTCCGTTAATTGCCCATCTTTCTTTAATCGATCTAATACGAGTCCGCCTTCGAGTGTTGACACAATATATATGGCCGTGTCGTATGGCTGTACGGACTGCTTCAATTCCTGTTGCCTAATTCCATCCTCTATAATTTTTACCAACCATTTTATCATCATATCCATTGCTTCATTAATGGAAGGGAGTAACGCATTTTCTTCTAAATCATCCATTTCTATGGCCGCGTTAAAAATCGGACACCCACCTACTATCGGTTTTCCTTCACTTAATTGTAAAAAGGCCTCCACAAATGCGATTAATTTATCCTTTGCATGCCCGTGTTGTGAAACACTCGTCATTAAATGATTTTGCATTATTTCGGTAGAAAAATGAAAAGACTCGACCATCAGTTGCTCCTTATCCTTAAAGTGACGATATATCCCTCCTTTTTGAATATTCGTTTCTTGAATAATGTCGCTCATCGTTGTAGTCATATAACCTTTTCTGTTAAAAATTGCAGCCGATTTTCGAATAATATTACGTCTTGTTAATTCGCCTTTTTTCATTTTAACCTCCACAAAAAGATACCTTTCAGTCTCTTTTAATATAAAGGAAATTGGATACAAACTCAAGTGCTATTTAACAGAAATTTATTTCAAGGCTAAAGCCGAACAGACAAGTCTGCATTACAAATATTGTAGAGTACTGCTTGATACTAGGCGGTGCAATATTATTAATGACTTATTTTTACATTGAACTATCAATTGTGGACAACCATCACCTTCTCTAAGTCTATGTAGAAAGGCACTGGATGCTATCTGTAAATTTTGTCCTCTACAAATGTAAATGAATATCTTCATACACTTAGACTACATAAGTAAAACCACCCATCATCGGAGTGGTCCTCTTATGGTTTATTCAACTAAAGCACTCGTAATTTAAGTTCATTTAATCACATTTATAAATAAATAATACACCCTTTTTCTTCTAATTCACCTAACCACTTTGGTATGTTTAATTGGTGGTTCCATCTGAGATCCAGACGTTCTAACCCCTCAATTTCTAGCAATGATTTTGGTAATTCCGTTAGAAGATTACTTCTTAGATCAATTTCTAATAAATTCTTCAATTGTCCAATCTCTTCAGGCAATGTGGTCAATTGATTATGTCTCAAATTTAATCGTCTCAACCTTAAACATTTATGTAACGATTGAGGTATATCTTTTAATTGATTATCTTCCATATCTAAAACACGTAATAATGACAATTCCCCTATATTTACTGGCAGAGTTGTGATTTGATTATTTTTTAAATGTAATTCCTTCAAGTTTCTTAATCCACTAATACTGGACGGCAACTCTTTTAATTGATTATTCATTACACGCAGTTCTACAATATTGGTCAAATGTCCAAGTTCATCAGGTAATTTTATTAATCGATTATCACTTAGATTTAAATATTTCACTTTGACCAGCTTAGAGATTTCAGGTGGAATGGATTGTAATTTATTATTATGAAGGTATAAATAATCCTCCATATTATGAAGAGAGCCAATTTCAGGAGGAATAACGTCAATTTCATTATGCCCTGCATCTAACATTCTAAGTTCTGTTAAATTCTCTATCTCAGCAGGCATTTTACTGATCTTATTAACAGATATATTCAAAATTTTTAATCTGTTCATTTTATAAATTTCTGAAGGTATCGTTGTTAATTTATTATCAAAAAGGTTTAAATTTGTTATTTCTTTTATGGGTACATCTAAGTTAGGTAAAGAGTCTAATTTCATATGAGGAAAATTTAATTTCATCTGTCTGCCTCCTTTTTTGAAAATACAATCTTAACATAATTCAATGCTCTTTACACAATTTTAATATCTTTGCAGCTCTGTAAGCTTAAAAATACATCATAAAAAAGTTATATGATTTTTGGTCACTTGCTCCATTATTCAACTTAAAATCGAGAGCACAATTCTTTATAATTACAGCCCTTACATCGCCATTCGTCTAAGGTTTTCTCAAAGTCCTCAGAATCAACTGGCTCGTTGGTGAAAATATCAGCTTGGTACTTTTTCATTTCCAGCACACTCCGTTGAAAAGTGTGCAAGATATTATCGATATCAAACGTTGTATAGGTATATTTTTTTCGTTGTCCCGTCAATAAGTATTCATTGTAAACATCAATTTGTTCAAGAGCTACACCATATTTTTGTTGAATATAATAGGCATAGAGCGCTAATTGTTGGCGGTCATCCTCTGATTCCCCACCGGTTTTCCAGTCAATTATGACCCACTTATCTTCCATATCGTCATAATAGTGAAAGTCCATCACGACAAAAACTTGTGTCTCCTCGATCTTCATGGAACGAAATTGTTCAGGTTCACCAATTCGTAAAGAGCCTATGTCTGCAGTGATTTGCTGCAACGTCTCACTTTGTAGAAAGTTTTCAAATACTGCTTCCAAGCGTTCCTTATAGTCATGTACTAGCTCTGGATTAAGTCTTCCATCATAATAGATTTCCTGCATCATATAAAATTTATTAGGCTTTTGTCTCCATAAATCTACATGCCTTGTAGAATCGATAAATGCTGCATTAAGCTGACCGCGAGCACGGTTTACTAGTTCAGCAACAGACGCGACCTGACCAGTTTGGATATAACTAGTGATCGTCTGTTCAATCAAATGGTGGACAATTTGCCCAAATAAAATCGGCATCGACTGTAGTTTTTTTAAACGGTAGACATGCTGATGGAACGGCTCCACGTTATAGCTTAGCCAACCATTATGTGCAAAGTAATATTCATAGCCATATTTTTTCTTACAGCTCGTTAACGTTTTATGACGTGAAAACGACCACGAAAAAGATGGATACGGTGACATTTCAAACATACTACCCCTCCTATAACTGTGTAAAGAAATCATAAACAAGCTGTAGAATAAGCACAATTGTCACAACGCGCAGTAGGATTTTTACTTGGTTTGCTTTTACCTTCCTTGCAAGGACAATGCCAATTTGTGCACCAATAATAGACCCGACCATTAACACAAGTGTCAGTGACCATTCAATTTTACCCGTCGCAATATAGGTAATCGCTGCACCTGAGCACATGGCAAAAACGCCAACACGAGATAAGCCAACCGCTTTCATGTACGTAACTTTTTGATGTGCATATGTATACAGCGCCAAGGTACTACTACCAGGACCAAATAGTCCATCGTAGAAGCCAACACCTAGCAGTATGGGGCCATTTATTCGATTCATCGTAAAGTTTTCCTTATCTCCAAAATCAGCCCCACCAATAAAGGACATAACAAGCGCAAAGCCAAGCAGAACAATCGCAATCAGTGTCAATGTTTGACTACTCATAAACGAAGCAAATACACCACCTAGTGAGCCTCCGACTAATGACACTAGTAACACGGAACGCATCTCCGCCCATGATAATTCCTTTCTTCTAAAAATCGTATAAAAGCTAGAAAATGCACTGACCATATTGGACACCTTATTTGCACCAATCGCTGAGTGCACCGGTACCCCCATCAGCATCATAGTTGGTAATGTAATTAATCCACCACCTCCGACTAATGTGCCAATCACGTTACCCGCAATGCCAATCAATAAAAATAACAAGTATTCCATGTAATCCTTCTTCCTGCTACGCACATGATGTAAATCTTATGTTACAGTATAACAGAATGCTATTTTAAAAGACGAGATTTACGAGGTGACATCATGCACAAACAACAAAAAACACCTACACCACGTTTCTGTAACCAGCTGACCTTGATTGTCACAACTATTTTTATCGCTGGCCTTACAGCAACGCTATTTCAATATGGTAAACTGCCCACTTCTATTCCAATTTTACAAAGCTTTACGAGTAATCAAGCACAGTTTGGACCGAAAATTGCTATCTTTTACTTACCATTTGTAGCTTTGATGCTGTTTTTACTTTTACACTATTTAGAAGTAAAAGCTGCTTATCCTGTGCAACGTAAAAATAAGCCTGTGCTTTCTCATGTACAGAGACAAAATGGCATTCTCACATTCTGCTTAATAAAAAATAGTATACTGCTCTATTTTACGTATTCACTCTTGAATGACTTAATGATTGCTTTTGGGCACAACCGTATTTTGCAACAATGGCAAGCCTATGTTTTCCTTGTTCTGTTATTTATTATTTTTATTTCGGGCATCTTTCGTGGACTTTTACTCGATAAAAAAGTAAAAAGCTAGTGGTACAGAGGTTCTGCACACTAGCTTTTTGTTATATCCGTTTTCATTTGCTCAAAGGTATGTATTAAGGCATATTTTTGTACACCACGTGCGGCATCAATACTGTATCCAGCGAATCGTTCGAATTCACGCTGATCTTTTTGCTGATGCGCATAAGCTGCTTCAATCGCTGGCTGCATCCACATTTGCGTTAGCTTATCACTATGCATATTTGCAGTCCGCCCCTCAAGTGCAGCAATATAACAGGCACTATAGGTTTTAAAAGGTTCCTTAACAATATGCTTTGCCGCTTCCTTTGCAGCTTCTAAATTGTCCTCCAACAGAGCCTTATTAAACAAATAATTATATTTTATCGTTGGCTGTTTAAATTTTCCTGCCACTTCTCCCAGTACACTTATTTGATCTGCTCTCGTCCCATAGGCAATCGCATAAATATGAGCAAAAAATGGCTGCTTTTGACGGTCCCTTACAAATTTATCTACCTGCTGCATATTATTCGTTCGATATAAAATATGTATATGTCTGTATATCATTGCTGCTATAATCAGTGCAAAAAAAACGAGTGCCACTGACATGCGCACACCTGCCAGAGATAATGCCATCGCTAAAGCGATAATGACAAGATAAAATACAGTTAACTTAACAATTCTCATAAAAACCTCCTACTGTAACTTCTTGCGCATTTTCCGTGAGAAAATATAGCCTGCCCCAATAAAGAAAACGAGTGCCATAAACTTCATAAGGGGAATCACAAATAACTTGCTTATTACAAAAACAACAATGATATAATAGACCACCATTGCGAGTAAAAATAAGGACAGTTTATTCACTAGCATTCCTACTTTCTTTCAGTTCCTTCTCAATCGCAGCTAACGCTTTAGGCCCCATCCCATGTAAATCCTTTAATGTTGTTAAATCGACCTGTTCAAGCTGCTTCAATTCTGTATAACCCGCCGCATTTAAAGCTCGTATTGCTGGCTTTGCTACACCCTTCGGCCATTCTGTCATTTACGCTCTTCCCTTCTTTTTTCGAACATTTAATAGCTCAGTTCCAATTATGCCGATTATTAGTATAACGAGGGAGACGACATGATAATCTGTAAAAAATGTCGGGAAATCAACTTCAAAGTACGTGCAGATTGTTGTTACTAGACGTCCTGCCAACATGACGAAACCAACAATCAAGCATCCTGTTATTGCTTTCTCTATAAAATTCACTGCTAAACACCTCTCGCTTTATTATGCAAGGGAGAATGATGAAATGCAAATCGGGCTATTACAACCACAATGAAATTAGTAAAAGATATTAAACATTGCCATAAAAGAAGCAGTAATATTTGCAATGCTATGTATCATCCAACTTGAGATAATGGATCCATTTGATTTTTGCTCATTGATCCAGCCCATTAAATAACCTGCAACTGAAGTAGCAATGACGATTAATAGCACACCTACTACATGAGTTGAAGAAAAAAACATGAACCCATGAATGCTACCAAACATTAAGCTTTGCATGACATTCCCTTGATAAAAACCAAATTTATTTATCAATCTTTTCGTTAAAAACCCTCTAAAAAATAGCTCCTCAGACAAACCTGTTTGAAGAATTGCATAGATTAGCGCAGGAATCATCGCAGAAAAACCAAGATCCGTAAAACGATTTGAAGCTAATAATGAGCTATCCACAAAATAGTAGATAATCATATTGATAGGCACAACTAATAAGACAATCGTCACTAGAAATATTCCGTAATAATTCCGTTTGTTTTCAATAATTGGCTTTTTCAAACCAATCCATGCTAAAAATGAGCGTTCCTTTCTTGCCGAGAAGACCCACCAAACAAACGGTATTGCTGAAAATATTACTACCTGAACCACTGCATTTATTAAACTTTCCATCATTTTCGAATTCCCCCTACGTTGAAATTTCCCCTACAACTTCTGCTCTATTATTGGCTGTATCGCCGGTAGTATCGTGAATATCGCCGGTAGAATTAATATTATCGCTGGTTGCACTCCCAACATCACCGGTTGAATACCACCCCTCATTAATTTGGCATCACAAGTTACAATTAGCATATTAAACACCCGCTTTAAAAGCAAGAGATTTTTAATGATTATCATTAAAAATATATTATTATTCATTAATTATTATATGTTTCACAATCGTTATTTAACATCAAAAAAGCGACTAGTTATAAACTAGCCGCTTTACATTTTTCATGTTCGATTCGGATTTCGTTCAATAAATTCGGTAATGTCTTCTTTTAATCTATACACCAAATCAAAATAGTGGTGTTCGTTCATAGCACCCTTCTCTCGCCACTTTTGCATTTCTTGATAATGGAATGATACGAAATGCGCTTCTAAATCGTGTCTTGCTATGCCCTGCTTCTCTGCCATTTCAGCAATTGAAAGTCCATTTCCCCAATATTGATCATAGATTTTTTGATCAATGCCTAGCAACTTGTAAATGGCATCATAATTGTATTTAATATGATATACGAGCTGTCCTTCCTGTCCATTTGTATGCTCCTGAATTACATTATTTGCATAAGTGATCGATGAAAAACTCAACATAAAAATACTTAAGAGAAACAATCTTTTCACTGTTGAATTCAACCAAGTACCTCCTTTTTATTTCCCTTAGTGTGTGAGGTTTTCCTATCGTTATGTCCATGAATGCAAAATTTGAAATGCGCGGAAAAAGCAACTCTGTAGTTCACGCCGTTATTGATCTATTAGCAATGATTTTCGAAAAGAATAGCACCATTTTTCATATCCTAGTCTTTCTTCATAAAAGCGATGGGCATCGCTTCTTTGGATGCCAGATTCTAAAGAAATATAATGAGCCCCATTTTCTTTCCCCAACTGTTGAATAGCTGTTAATAATTTTTCACCATAGCCGCAGGAACGATACGTTTCATCGGTTACTAAATCATAGACAAAAATATGACGTTCACTATAAAAATTCACCCGCCAACTTATACCTGCTACTGCAACAATTTGCTTGTTCTTAAAGAAGGCATATAGGGTATAACCATCTTTTCTCATATCCGCAAGTAATATCAGATACCTCTCAAGCGTTAATTCTGGTCGTAGCTGATGCATGATAGGAAATGCTTCTACCCATTCCTCATAAGTTGTTAATTCCTGTATCTTTTCTGTCATCATCATCACCGTCTTTTCGTATCACTATCATGTCCAATACTTGATGTAATGAAGCACTTCGTTATCTATTCTCATCCCGATCTTGTCATATAATTTTTGTGCCCGTAAGTTGCTCGTAGCTGTTTCTAAAGAGATATAACGCGCATCATGTTGTTCGCAATAAGCATAACACTGCTCGATTAAACACTGTGCTACACCTCGTTTTCGTGCATGTTCCGCTACATATAAATCGTTTAAAATAAATGCTTTTTTCATTACAACGGATGAAAATGTAGGATAAAGCTGTACAAAGCCTACAGCTTGCTCATCCAAATAGGCTAAAAATAAAATAGATTCTTTTTTAGTAAAGCGCTCTGTTAAAAATCGTTCAGCTTCTTGGTCATTTTTTTGCTGTCCATAAAACAGGCGATATGCACTAAATAAAGGCACAGCATCCACAATTGTTTCTGGTGTTAAGAGACAAATTTTCATCATCATTTCCTCATTCCCTTTCATCTGTTATTCATGTACTATAATAAAAAAGAATCTGACATATAGAAAGTAACAATTCCAAACTTTCTAACATGTCAAAGGGGTGTTTTAATGAATGACTTTATCTTTCCATTTACAAATGAAGAAGCAAAATATAAACAGATTTATCAGCAAATCAAGGCGTTAATCGAGCAAGGAAACTTGAAATCCAACGATTCTCTCCCCTCTATTCGAAAACTAGCCGAAACCCTACAAGTTAGTCGGAATACCACATTAACTGCGTATGAACAGCTAGTTGCTGAGGGCTATATCCGTGGTGAAGGACGGAAAGGCTATTTTGTAAATGCCTTTGAGCGGGTCTTTTTGCAGGAAGAAGCGATGCCCTATCAAACAGGAAAAAAAGTGCAACAAGCAGTCATCGTAGATTTTCGAGCAGGCGCTGTCGATCAACAATATTTTCCCTTGAAAACTTGGCGACAGATAGCCAATCAAATATTACAACTGCCGGAAAGTTATGTTTATGGAAATCCTTTTGGGGAACCACGATTAAAAGAGCAGCTCGTTCATTACTTGCTGCAAGCACGTGGGGTAAAGATCAATGAGGAAGATATTATTATCGGTAGTAGTACACAGCAATTACTCGTTTATCTTGGTTTTCTACTAAAACAAGATTTTGACAGCATGATTGTGGAGAATCCAGGTTATATCGGTGCCCGGGAAGCATTTAAGCTTCACGATTTCACTATAGTGCCATTAGCTGTTCACGCAACTGGCACGCAACTTCAACAATTAGATCACCTGCAATCTCGCTTAATGTATGTCACACCCTCCCATCATTTCCCTTATGGTGTATCCATGTCGATTCAACAACGACAATCCTTAATCCATTGGGCAAAGAAAGTAGATGGCTATATTATTGAGGATGATTACGACAGTGAATTTCGTTATGCACAGCAACCGTTTCCTGCTCTCGCTTCTATTGAAAAATCGCGTGTCATATATGTCGGGACATTTTCAAAGTCTTTTTTACCAGGCATTCGTTTAAGCTATATGGTACTACCGCAATCACTTATTGCCCGTTATAAGACACATTTTGCTCATTTTGAACAGAATGCTTCGTCCCTTCATCAGTTAACGATGGCGACATTCATGGAAAAAGGGGAATGGACACGTCATATTAAAAGAATGCGCATCATTTATAAACATAAAATAAGCTATTTGATAGAAACGTTAAAAATACATTTCGGTGACCACATCACGATAATAGGCGAGCATTCAGGACTTTATGTATTGATTAAGTTACATACACATCTTACAGAACAGCAACTTATTCATTCTGCCCTCGAATATGGCGTAAAAGTATATCCTACAAGCCCATACTTTCTACAACAGCCAAGTCATGAACCAATCATACAATTAGGTTTTAGTAATTTAAAGATGGATGAAATTCAACTTGGCGTACAGCTTTTAAAAAATGCTTGGTATAAAATATAACAATTTATCAACGAAATGGAGGTATTTGGTATTCCCTCATTTTCCTCGAATGTAAGGCATAGCGAAAATGAGGCGATAATTTACTTGTGAAATAGTTTTTATGTATGCAGATACTTTCTCGCCACAAACCAATTGATTTGATTATAAATAATGAAAGCCTTCACCCATAACAATGTGAAGGCCTTTATATGTATTATTTTCGTGCGTATTTTTGCATATGCTCTGGTACTGCTCGTAAATCCATTAAAAAGTAAATAGCCACCCCTCTTGCTACTGAAGAACTCTTCACTTCATCATCAAAAACATATGGCATTGTGATAGACGGAATCAATCCATTCACTAATTGTGTCCTCATTACTAGCAGTGAAACGCTTATTTTATGGCACATAAAAAAGGAACCTACACATGAACCTTGTTGTGCAAATTCCTTCCATAATGTACCACCCATTAAAAATAATCGATAAACGTTGGAATCCCTACAGGTAGCACAGCCTCGAGCAACGCTATTTCAACTGCATTACCGTGTAAACGTTCGATTTTTTCCAAATAGTAAGGTCGTTTATAACCTAACAGCATTGTTGCAAGGGTTTGTACCGTTAGTTGAACTGCATTTTCGGACAATAGCTCACTCAACTTTTCAACCGATACTTCGCCATCCTTTACCGTTACAATAAACGTTCCATTGTTCCAAGCCACAATGCGATCACTTACGGCTAAGCGAAGCTGAAAGTTATTACCTATAAATGGATATCGTAGTAAAAACTCCTTTACATCCACTATACGAGCCATAAAATACGGTGATACTTTTTGAATAATCTCGCTATCCTCTAGTAAAAAAGCTACTGCTTCGTTCCCCGTCGTTTTGCCGTATACATTGTAAACCATCGAGCTGTGAGCAGAGACAAAATTCCATAAACCTTTACGGGCCTCTTCCTGCAAATATACGATTTCGTCAATATAATAATTTTCTTCCATGATGCGGTAAAACAAATACCCTTGTGGATCATCGTCTTCATCGTAATAGACGGCAGCCTGTAGTTTCACATCACTATCAATGAACTTTTCCTCCCAGAAATCCTCTTGGAATTTTTCATTCCAAGCAATACTATTACGTACCATTACACCATGTGTTTTTTTCGCATAGCGAGCATAAATCGTTACGACATCTTCATGTTTTGGGTCGACACGACGAATTTTACCATTTAGCCCTGGATAATGTGGTAGCTGCGTGTCCTTCACTTGAAATTCCACAATATCGCTCATAATTTCCCAGCCCTTTTTACGATAATACGGTATAGAATATGGAAATAAATAGGATACATATCGTTGTTCATTACGCATTTGTTGTAGGCACTCCATAATGAGACTTTCCATTAAACCATGTCCCGAATACTCTGGATACGTTCCAACCGCTGTAATACCGCCCATTTCATAAAGCTTGCCATGAACATTTACTTGAAATGGTAGATTTAATATTTGTGACACTAGCTGGGTGCCATCAAACCAACCAATTGCATGCCCTTCATCGAACTGCTTACTTTTCGCATTCACAAAACGACGATCCTTATTAATAGACATTGACATTTGAAACACATAATTAAGTAAATCAATCGACTGTGCCATTTCATCTACACGAATTTCTCTCATGACTAAGCCTTTACGTTGATTCATGATTCTCTCTCCTCATCAAATAACTCAGCAAATATTGTTTCTGGAGCATTTAAAAACCGCTTCGTTACAACATAATGAATCGTGTCTTCGTAGCGAATCGATTCAATTCCCCCATCATCAAAACTATAGATTGTAGCATTTGGATAGCCTAATAAAATCGGTGAATGTGTGGCAATAATAAACTGTGCCTTATTTTCTAAATCCTTCATAATTTTAAGTAGACTCAGCTGCCTTGTCGGTGACAATGCGGCTTCCGGCTCATCCAGTAAATAAATGGATTTATCTTTGAATCGGTTCATAAACAAGGATAAAAACGACTCGCCGTGTGACTGATGGTGTAAAGACTTGCCGCCGTATGCAGCATATTTATTCGGGTGTTCTAACAAATCAATATGACTAGCAAATTGATAAAACGTCTCTGCTCTTAAGAAAAAACCGTTTGAAACTTTTGGCAACCAAGATAAACGAATGTATTCCCCAAGTGCCGATTCTGCCTTATGTACATCATACAAATTCTGTCGTCCGCCACCAGCTGTATTAAAATCACAACGGTCCGCTATAGCTTCCAGTAAAGTTGATTTGCCAGAGCCATTTTCCCCAACAAAGAACGTCACATTCGTCGGAAACTCTAGCTCTTGTAAATCCTGCAAACTCGGTATATTAAACGGATATCCATGTTTTCCATCCATTTCATCTTTTAATACTTTACAAGATTTTAAATACATCCAGTTTTCACTCCCCTTGCTTCTATTATAACGCTCGCACACGCTCTGAAACCGTTCATTTCTCCAAATTCAAAGTAAATGCTTCGAAAATCAATAAAGGCTAATGCCGATAAGCGAAATATGCGACCAAGTAAGTCTTACAATGAGAAACCGAATTAAAAGTAAGAATATTACGACAACGCATAAAATCATCATCATTCTAAATATCGAGCAATACTGAATGCCTAAGCTCAAATAATTCTTTAAAAGCACAAATACTACCACCACAACAGCTATTATCTACTTAATATTTCCCGAGAAATAACCTTAAAAACACAAGTGATTTCTAAAATCAACCATAAAATTATGCTATAATAACGATGCATCAAAATCATAGGTGTCTTCCCTTGCGCTTCTCTTTCTTCTTTGAATATCTCATGTAAGGAACTGTCTCAATTCCGCACTACCACATACACCTAAACAGTGTACGAAGGTTAATTCCTCATCAATTTGTCTAAAAAAGTTCTCACTAAGAATCGCCCTTATTAAAATTATTCATGCAAATTATGCACCATTTGCCACATAATCCAGCTTACACACAGTATCGATTTCTTGGAAATGACTACGAAAATAAACTCAAAACAGCACTAATTGCCAACTCGAGTAAGCTTACAATCGCAGCTCTACTTATTTTAACGCGAAATAAAGCCCATAAATGCAACATCCATTTGCCAACAAGCACAAATATTCCTTGCCACTGCTTCCTCTGTTTAGATTTACGTGCAATACAAGAAACAGAGACAGCTGATTAAAAAACAAATGCCCCGTAAATCATACTGTCGGAGCCTACTACATCTGTTTCACCGAAAGATCATAATTGTAGTCTTAGGTAAAAAACAGAACTGCCTATACAAATGCACAGAATCGTTCTATTTCAACTAACTTCTACTTACCATATTAAACTGTTTCTTACTAGAAATCTTTCATTGAAGCGGATCGGCACACCCGCTCTCACGTTATTCTTAAAAGCTAAAAATATCGGTTACGCATGAATAATGCCTTGCCACTCCGTGTTTAACTCTTATACGAATGGAATAGAAAAAAGTTCCTGAAAATAAATCTGCTTCGATTTACAAGAAACTCAACAAAAAGAGCGTTAATCCTTTTAGATCAACGCACTTGATTTACGCTATTAGAAAAAGTGAAAACTCTTGTTTGCTGGCTTCTCTACTGTCGAGAAATAATCGAAGATAGAAACCAATGCATTTGTCGGAAACAAATAATACCAACTGAAAACAAAGTATAAGTTCGTTTTTAGTTGATATTATTTAATGTATCATTTTTAATTATTCACTATATTTAGGCACCAAGCGAAATTATCCCAAGCTGAATACCAACCGTTGAAAATTTCGGACGAATCATCCCAACGGACTTCGAATTTCTTCTGACCGTTTACATCCACTAAATATAAAACAAGGGTCTCATCCGCCTTAGAGACAACTAACTTCATACCGTTTTGAAGTTCTTCTTCCGTGAATGGAACGTCTGAAACCGAACGTACCTGTGCCTGTTCAAATACTTGTTTGTTAATAATTTTATAATTCATAATAAACCTCCAATAAAACTTTCTATTAAATTAAGTTCCTACTTTATCTGCAAATATAGGACTATAAAAGTATATACTATATTCATTCATTAATGAAAACAAAAAAAAAATAAGCTGGGTTCTTTTCAATTAAACCAAACGAAAAGACGTATCTGTTTTAAAAAAACATCAAAAAATTACTACCTTCCTTAAACTGTCTATTGTATTAAACTTCACGTCAAAAGTATATCTATTAATCTTCTACTAACCTGACCTGCTCCATAAAAAAATTCCTCAAGGCAAACGTTAACCTTTATTGAATCAACGCCCTCTAATCGTTGAAGTACAAACGTCACAATTCTTTCATGTCTAGTTATTGATTAGTTCTGTACCATATGAGTTGTCAATTGCACACAGCCATTCCCCATGCAAATTTTTCTTAAATACATATGTTGCCCTTCTGTCCATAGCGTATTCAAGTTCCTCTTTATCTGCATGAAGTAACGTTTGAGAAATTACTAACGCCGTATCTCCCGCTTCTAAAATAATCATTTCTCCCTGAGTGGGTACAATACTGTTATTAAAGTATTTTGCAATGGCAATAAATGCGTTTTTGATTTCCTCTTTACCACGTGCAATCATTCCAGGTTTTACAACTAGTATTGCATCATCTGTATAATAATTCATTAATGTATCATAATCTTCTTGTTTTATTGCACGATCACACTTATTTATTAACGCTTTTAAGTCATGTTCCATTATATCTGCCTCCTAAAATGGTGTATTAGATATATTTTACACAATGAATATCGGTTGAATGTACATCTTTTTTAATGATTCTTCTTAAACTAAGCTTCAACGTTAACACAAGAAGCGACCACTCTACTTGAACAATCGCCCCTTTTCATTTAATAATAATTATAGTCATTTTCTTGAAACCGTGCAGGATTTTCACCATATTCCGCAAATGTTCTTGAAAGTAGCAACGTTTTAATTCGTTTCATTATTATTTAAAAAAACTTCAAGTTCCACTTCTTTTGACCAATTCGTTAACCCTATTTTTAATAATTTCTCCGCTGCTTCAGCTGGACTAATTGCAAAACCATCTTTTACCCAGAAACTTAAATAGCCTATTGTGCCGTAGCTTGCGAATATGGCATAGTCTTGGTCGCCAAATGCTTGCAATAAATAAACGGTTAGTTTGTTTGATAACTTTCGAGTAGCATTTGAATCTTCAAATTCCATTTCATAAAAAGAGCGATATTTAATAATATGTTCACACAAATGTAGAGGAATTGGCTTTTCCCAATTGGACTGTCCATGCTGGTAAAACGATAAAAAGCGATCATTCAATGTCTTTCTCACTTCTTCCATTAGCTCATATTTATCTGCAAAATGTAAATAAAACGTCGAGCGCGAAATTCTTGCCTTTTGAACAATTTCTTTCACCGTCAATTCTTCAAAGTTTTTTTCATTTAATAACTTTAAAAATACTTCAATGATTGTTTCTTTTGCAGTTTTCAAATTATGTCACTCCTCTAGACAATTCCGGTTAAAATGTCTCGTTCGTTTCAATATGTAGGCGTTTACAATAAAGTTATCACATATTTAGGGGGAATTTAAAATGACAAAAAACGTTTATGTTATTACGGGTGGTTCTGGTGGTATGGGCAAAGCAACCGCTGAATTAGTTGGTAAAAAAGGAACGGTACTATTAGCAGATGTTTCTGAAGAGCGTTTACTTCAAACAAAGGAAGAATTAGCTGCTAAAGGGATTACGGATGTATATTATCAAACAGTTGATATTACTTCAAAAGAAAACGTTGCTGCATTAGCAAAAAAAGCTTCTGAACTAGGCACACTAAAAGGTTTAGTACACACTGCGGGCCTATCACCAACAATGGCTGATTCTAAACGTATTACAGAAGTAAACTTAGTTGGTACAGGCATTGTTTTAGATGCATTTCTCGCCATTGCAACGCAAGGTACTGCTGTCGTATGTATCTCTTCAATGAGTGGCCATATGGCACCTCGTGTAGGCCCTTATTCTGAAGTTTTAAAACAACCTTTAGCTGAGAACGTTAGCGAATTAATGGAGCAATTTACGCAAGGTAATTCAGGTGCAGCATACAGTTTATCAAAATTAGGCGTACTGTTAATCGTTGAAGATCAAGCTTGGACATGGGGCGAAAAAGGAGCTCGTATTACATCTATCTCTCCTGGTACTATCAATACACCTATGGGCCGTCAAGAAGCTTCTCAACAAAAGGAAATGAAAACAATGCTTGATAACACACCTTTACATCGTGAAGGTGAAGCTTCTGAAATCGCAACAGCTATTGAATTCCTCCTTAGCGATGCAGCTTCCTATATTACAGGTATAGACTTACGAGTAGATGGTGGTACGATCGCTAACTTAAATCGACTTCAAGCATTACAAAAAAAATAAAAAACTCGAATTCTTCGAGTTTTTACAGCCTTAGAGTTGGTTCAGCATTCGTGCTGAACCAACTCTTTTTCAATTCTTATTAGCTGCTGTGAAATAGAAATAATGCTTGACTTTTCCTTTAGTTCAATAACTTCAACAAAAGCTCGTCAATCCTTCTTAAATCAACAAAAAAGCGCCAATTTCTCTTCAGGGAAATCAGCACTTCTTTTATTAGCCATACATTTAGCGTGACGCTTTTGGCGGTTGGCAGACGTCACATTTACGTTGATTTTTATTTTTAAATTTCGTAAATGTTTTTTCAAAGTTACTTCCACATGCACATTTTAATAGTAACTTTTGAGAAAAACCGTGATATTCCGTCGTTAGCAACTTACTTTCCGAATTGTTCTCAACAAATTCTTTAATTTTATCAATCGTCCATTGTTTATTCATTCTCTTACACCTCCATTTTTTATCGCTTTGCGGAGGCTTTTCTTGGCATCCGTTCAATTATAAATAAAAGTCTTAATTATCTTAAGCGCCTCATTATATCATGTGCAGGCACACAATTAAACACATGGCGTATAAAAAGTGCCTCATTGATTCCTATCTCAACCTGAACTCACCTTAAAATGTCATAGCTATTCTGTTAAGGTAACAACTACTTTTATCCCTATTAAACATATCAAAGATCGCTAACCTTTTTTCCTTATATTGTATATAATAGGTAGAGAATAACTATTTAATACTTGCTTTATTATTGTAAATGCTTTACTGGAGGTGTTTGAATGAAAAATAGGAAAAGTTGGTATCGAATGTGGAAGATTCTTTCTTTTGCATTTTCTATGTTTCTTCGAGTTTATTGGTTTCGTATTCGCAAAAAATCTGATAAGGAATGGGAAGTACTGTGGGAAAAGCTTGGACGACAATTTCGTCAAATTCTTTTTGAGCTAGAAGGAGTACTAATTAAAGTAGGGCAATTTATAAGTATTCGCAAAGATTTGCTGCCTAGTAGTTTTATCGATCAAATACAAGACCTAGTGGATCAAGTACCGCCATCCTCTTGGGAGGACATAAAAAGTGTATTGGAAAAAGAATGGGGAGCACCAATTGAAAATTTTCTTCTTTCAATTGAAACAAAAGCAGTTGCTTCAGCATCCATCGGAGAGGTTTATCGTGGGAAATTAATGGATGGAACAGACGTTGCTATTAAAGTTCAACGACCATCAATCCCTTCGATTATGCGAACTGATTTTCGTTCATTAGCTATTATTATTTGGTTCACTCAACACTTTGCACCTATTCCTAAAGAATTTATCAACTTTAAAATGCTATTCAAAGAACTAAAATTCGTCATTGAAAGAGAACTAGATTTCAAAAAAGAATTGGAAACCATTAGTCATTTTCGTGACCGCTTTGCAGCCCATCACCAATTTACTATCCCAGACACTTACCCCCAAATTTGCACATCTAAAGTACTGGTGATGGAATGGATAGATGGCGTAAGAATAACAGATATAGATTTTTTAGATAGGTCTCAAATCAATCGAGAGGAACTAGCTCAGCGTTTAATTCGAATTTTTCTTCCACAATGGTTAGAGGCTGGAGTTTTTCATGCCGATCCACATGCAGGTAATGTCTTGATACAATCGAACGGTACAATCGTTCTTCTTGATTTTGGCATGGTAGGTGAAATATCTAAAAAAGATGCTACAAATTTTCAAAATTTAATGCAAGCCATCTTATTAAAGAATTATGCCCAAGCATCCGTAATACTAAAGGATTTGGGGTTTTTACTTCCGGGAGCCAATCTCAACATCATTGAAAATCTATTAAAAGAAGTTTTAACGTTGGATCTAAATCAGATGAAAGAGATGGATTTATTTGCTGTCAAAAAAGAAATGAATGACATAGTAAAATCACTTCCTATACAAGTGCCCACTCGATTTATCTTTCTGGGGCGCTCCTTCGTTACAATTGAAGGAATGCTGCAAACAATTAATCCAAATAATGAGATGATAGATATAATAAAACCTGCATTTTCAGACTGGTTAAAACAAGGAAACTCAAATACTTGGAAGTTAGTTTTACAGTGGATAAATGCCTTACCCATCTTTAGAATATTTCATTCCCTGAAAGATTTAATAGAATCTCCTCAGCGATTAGTCGTTCAAAAAGAAGTGCTACAACAAAGGGATTTTTATTTTTTAATCTATGAAAATCAAAAAAAGCAGACGTTTATTTTAAGCGTACTAGGATTTATAGGGACCTTTACAGGTATTTACTTGCATTTTTCTATACTTTGGAAATTTTCAATCGGTGTGTTAGCTGTTGCTTCATTTTTTTATCTCATAAGTAGTTGGAGACAACGAAAATGGTTAAAACTTATGAACCGAAAAACTATGTACTGACTCTAAAAGAACTTATTTCAAATGTTCTACATCCAAGGCACTCCTCATAAATTGACTAAAATAAGCAATAAGGAGACCATAGAACATGAATGTTGTACATTATTATGAAAATAAGACCGACGTTTTAAATCAGCTGTTAGTGCGAATTCCCGATATTGATGAGCAAGTCCATATTAAAGGTCGTAAAGCAAAAGTTGTAGAGATTATTAAAATGGATGACCACAAATATCATGTACATGTGATTTTTGAAAAAATAACGAAAAAACAACCATTAACCAAAGATCTCGGCAAGAAAAAAAGATAACTACCTCCCTCCCCTCTTAAAATTACTGGAGGCATATACAAACTAAATGCCAATGCTATCGTTTCATCCTTAAATGAGATGGTAGCGTTTTTGATGGTTTACATGCTCTTTCCATACTCTTTTAGTCAGAGATAGAACTGTATCTGGCGAAGTGGTTTACAGAGTTCCAATGAGGGGTAATACATGGACGAAGGCAAGTAATATTAGAATATCTTGTAAGTATAATTTATGTTGCACAACATCTTGGACATTCATTCTAGCATTCGAGTTTATCAGCGGTTGCAAACTATTCTCAATTAATTTAAATTTCTTCAAGTAAAGTTATTGACTTTTTAATTGATAACAATTATCATTATCAATAGATTATTTCTTTTCTCCAAATGCTTAATTCAGAATCCCCCTCTTTTTTGAATAAGCATGTATCAAACGGATATTCTTACATCAGACTAAGAATATCCGTTTTTTTTAATTATATTTTCTGGTTGCTGCTGTTCCTATTTTCTTCGCAAAACGAAACATCGGCGCTATAATTTACATAAACAAAGGAGCTGTTATTAATGGATTATCGTATTGAAAAAGATACTATGGGTGAAATTAAGGTACCTGCTGATAAAATTTGGGGCGCACAAACACAGCGCAGTAAAGAGAACTTCCAAATAGGCACAGAACACATGCCGATTGAGTTAGTGCAAGCAATGGCTATTTTAAAGAAAAGCGCAGCCATCACAAACAACAAGCTGGGCAAGCTGTCAGATATTAAAGCTCATGCGATTGTGCAAGCGGCTGACGAAGTTTTAAACGGTCAGTGGGATGACCAATTCCCACTTGTTGTGTGGCAAACGGGTAGTGGTACACAATCAAATATGAATGTGAACGAAGTCATTGCGCATCGTGCCAACCAAATTTTACAGGATGCTGGTGAGGCAGATCGCATTCATCCAAACGATGATGTCAACAAATCACAAAGCTCAAACGATACATTCCCAACAGCTTTGCATATTGCTGCTGTGCTAAAAGTAGAAGATTACTTACTTCCCCGCCTTCGTTTACTAAAAGCAACTTTTGACGACAAAGCGGCAAACTTTAAAGATATTATTAAAATCGGACGTACACATTTACAAGATGCTACTCCACTGACATTAGGTCAAGAGATTAGCGGATGGTCTGCGATGCTAGAAAAATCCGAACGAATGATTAAACACAATGTGGAATATATGAAAGAACTAGCTATTGGTGGAACTGCAGTTGGTACGGGCATTAATGCACATCCTGAATTCGGTGACCGTGTAGCTGCCGAAATTAGTGCGTTAACTGGTAAAAGCTTTACATCAGCAGCAAACAAATTCCATGCGCTCACAAGTCATGATGAAGCTGTAGTGGCACATGGTGCTTTAAAAGCACTCGCTGCAGACTTAATGAAAATTGCTAATGACGTGCGCTGGTTAGCAAGTGGCCCTCGTTCTGGTATCGGTGAAATAACAATTCCAGAAAATGAACCCGGTTCATCCATCATGCCAGGTAAAGTGAACCCTACTCAGAGTGAAGCCATGACAATGGTTGTGACACAAGTTGTTGGTAATGATGCAACGATTGCCTTTGCCGCTTCTCAAGGGAACTTTGAGCTTAACGTCTTTAAACCAGTAATTATTTATAACTTCTTACAATCCACTCGACTACTTGCTGATACTATGAAATCATTCAATGATCACTGTGCAGTTGGCATCGAGCCAAATAAAGAGGTTCTTGACCATAATCTTCAAAATTCATTAATGCTAGTTACAGCATTAAATCCATATATCGGTTATGAAAATGCAGCAAAAATTGCGAAAAAAGCCCACAATGAAGGCACAACATTAAAAGAAGCTGCAATTGCCTCAGGATTACTAACGGAAGAACAATTCGATGAATACGTTGATCCGGCTACGATGATTTATCCAAACGCAAAGTGACATAAAGTGCATGTTAGCCACACCAAGCTGACAGTACATTGCTATATCAATGTTTTAGATAATGCGTACCTTATTATTAGAATGTGTAAGCAAAAAAGATTGAAGCAATTCGCTTCAATCTTTTTTGGCTTTCCACTATAAAAAAAACAACCTCACCCTTTAGTTGCTTATAAAAAGCAAGTAATTATTTTACCAAATGCAAAATTTGTTGACGAAAAACCCAGCTAGCATTCTACTCACTTAGCTGGGTTTATTTTGACATTGCCGTACTAGTAAGATACTTTCTTGCATCTTCCCATTACAACTGTATTATAGTAATTACCGTCAGATAGTATTTTATCATTTTTCAATAGTCCTTCTATTTCAAAGCCTAGTTTTTCATAGAGCGCAATAGCTTTGTCATTCGTTTCTAATACGTTCAAAGCCATTTTTTTAATATCGTTGGCATCAGCCCAGGCAATTGATTGTTTCAAGAAATTCTTCCCTATGCCATATCCCCAAAATTCCTTTAAGACACCTACACCAAATTCTACTTTATGCGAAAGTCTTTTTAACTCAAAACCTTCACATCTTGAAAACCCAATAATTTTGTTATTAACAATTGCCACTAAAAATAGGTTATGAGGATGCTCAGTATCCGCTTTTATCAACTGTTGAAATCCTTTTGTATCTATAAAGGCTTCACCTTTTTCTCGGTCTAGGTTTTCAGTCTCCCCGTCAATTTGTACCCTTAATGCGGATAATGCTCTCGCATCTGCTTCAATAGCAGACCTAATCGTATATTGTAGCCCTTTGATAAAAAATTCTTGTTGCTTGATGAGCATAGCGACTCCTTTCTTTGATAGGCCACTTACGCCTGATAGTTAGTACTTGGCTGAATGTTAACGAATCGATTATTCCATATACATTCATGATGCTTAATGATCTGTTCAGCATCCAAAACTTCACTATTTATGGTACTATGTGCACCTTCTATTAAAATATTATGATGGTATCCATTACTAAATGCACTGCGAATCGTAGTATCTAAACAAAATTCCGTTTGAGCTCCAACAAAAATGAGCTGTTCAATCATAGAATCCTGTAAATATTGTGCTAATTCTGTGCCATAAAATGCATCCCAAGTTGTTTTTTGTATAACTTTGTCTTCCAGCTGTTTAAGGAGTCCATTATGAAGCTCCCATCCAGGCTTGCCAAATGCCATATCATCATCTTGCCCTAAATCCGTATGCTGTATAAAAATTACCTGAATGTCGTTAGCTCTAGCCCATTTAATTAAATTATTAATATTTTCTACAACTCGCTCAGATTCAAATAAATAATTCTTCCTATCCATAAAGAAGACTTCTTGCATATCTATAATGACCAATGCCTGTTTCATATTATTCCCCCTGCAAGATTTTAGATTTTTCTATATTATTATTGTATGGAATTGTTTTCGATTTAAAGATAACGACTGCATTGCCCATCATTGAAGTAACTTCAATCCTTAATTACCTCATAATAACAAAAAATACCCCCCATTGCACAAGGCATGGAAGGTATGTAGGCATTTTATTTTAATAATTCTTCAACAAATTCAACAGGTACATATGTTTTTGTTGCTTCTAGTAAAGCTGGTGCGACTTTAAAGTAACGAAGTGCTTTGTTATAGCCGTATGCTTTTTCACCACGTGTAATCGTATACGATAATGCGCCTTTTGACACGATTGCACCTTTTCCTGTTGATTCTACATTAAAGCCAAGTTCTTCAGCAATTAATCGTAAAGGAACCATTGTCGTACCCTCTACTTCATAAAAATCACTTTTAATAATTTCATCTACAGCTGATTCTGATGGATCTACTTCTCCTGGGTCTACTTCTCCTGGCTCTTCAACGATAGTGTCTAAAACCACTACTTTTGATGGAGGCGTTTGTGCGGGGATACTCATTGTTGTAATGGTATAGAACACAAGTAAATGTTGTTCTGCTAAATCTTCAACAGTCACATCTTTGCCAGATAAACTTTGAACTGCAGTTTCTTTACCCACATTTAATTTTAACGTGTTATCTGCGTTCACTAAATCTTTATTGAAAAAGTCAACTGTTACACTGCCCATTTCTTCTGTTTCAACAATAAGTACTTCTGGGTTATATTGTGGTGGATAAATCATCAGCATCGGTTTTTTCGCATACGTGTAAGCCGTTACTTTATCACCCTTTTGAAGTTTTACTTCTTTACCAGTATTATCGAAAACAAGCGTGTCCTCATTCACAACAAATACGTTAATGTTTTCGCCTTCTTTAACCGTATAATATGTAGCATTGTCACGTACTTCCACATTATCAACTGTGCCTGCTACTTTAATAAAGATTGGCTGTACTTGAGGCTTTTGTGCTTCGTCATTTTGAGCGTTCGTCACTACTGCCTCTCCTCCGTTTGCTGATGCAGATGGTGCTACTATAGCGCCTCCGATTAATAATGCTGACATTGCAAATGGTACGACTTTTGTCATTTTCATAAAAAAGCATCTCCTTCATTTCACGAATTCATAGTAGTAGTCGTTTTAAAATGAAAAAGGTTACAACATTACCATATAATTTTTATCATTCACCATTTTAAGATAATATACTACATGAAACAGCTAAAAAACGAATTGCAATCGATGTAATACTCGTTGTAAAAAGTATTGATGTTCACTTTGCTTTGTCCTAATATCCAATGCTATATCTGGATGATCCGTAATAACCCCTGCAACATTTTTTCCAATAAACTCTTGTAGAGAACGATCTTTGTTTAAAGTCCAAACGAATAAATCCATATTGCTTTGCTGTAATTCAGCTATTAAGTTATCTGATACCCAAGATTCTTCTAATGCTATAAAATCTACAGTCGCATCACTCATTGAACCAACAGTGAGCGCATAGACAATGCCAACACGTAAGTTAGGGGCTAATTTCTTTAACTGTGTCATCAATTGGGAGCTCGCTGACTGGACATAGTACGTATCAAGTACCTGATGATCCTTTAGCTTTTTCACTAAGCTTGGCAACAAGTCCTCTGATTCATTCCCTTGCACTTTTAACTCAATCAGTAATGCAACATCAAGAGCTTTCGCCATCTCAATAAAATCATCAAGAGAAGAAATTTTATCGCTATAACCATCTGAGTGGACTGAAATTGTCTTTAATTCACTTAGGGTCATATTCGTTACTACGCCATTTTTACCCGCTAATCTCCTTAATGTACGGTCATGAAACACGACAAATTCTCCGTCTTCGGTTTGCTGAATATCTAATTCTACCAAGTCTGCACCTGCAGCGGCGGCCCTAACAAGCCCACCAATCGTATTTTCTACAGCTTCTGCCGTGTAACCTCGGTGTGCGATAATTTTCGTATCAGGTGCATAAACACTTTTCTCCAAAGAATTAATATTGATTACACTTAATACGATAAATACGATGCAAACTAGAATTGATAATCGTTTGTAACGCTTTTTCAAATTTGGTGAAATTTTAGTTTTCGATATGAGAGGCGTATTGTAGGTAATTGCTACCATCACCTGTGAAAACATGGCCTGTAACAAACTAAATAACACGACAAAGGCGATTTCTAAAAATGCTAATGTCATACCGGCTGTTAATAGTGCAGTACTTGGCCATACACGTTCTAAGATAAATAGTGGTAATGTACTCACAACGGTAATACCTACTAATAACAGTAAGTGACTCGTTAAAATCATAGCCAGTAACACGAGTAATTCAAACAAACCTCTTCTTGAAAAGCGCCAACTTTGTACGAACGATTGGCGAATTGAAATCCTTGGTTGAATCGTAAAAATCGGCAATGTCAGGATACTTCGTACGCCAATAATACCTAATACACTTGCGATTGCAGCATACAGTAACTTTCCTGATCGACTCAGCATTAATTCATCGGTCATAAAATGTGGAATGGCAATGGCTTGGGTTAACGTCAGAGGTAGCATAAATGAAGCTAGAGGTAATAACAAGGCAATATAAACAATTAAATAGATTACCTGAACGCTATAAAAATAGACGACTTTACGATTGAGTTGCTGCCAAATTGTTAAAAATCGATAACGAATACCGCGCTGCTGATTAAAAGCCATTAAAAATAAAAAGCCCATCTCATAATAAATAAATAGTAGCACGACCATTACCCAAATAAGGATCATACCTATAACGAAGGGATGCGCTAAAAAGCTTTGAATATTTTCCTCTGTAATATGTGTGTAGCCGGTTACGCGCAGCATTAGCTTAAAAACAACCGTTGTGACTGGTACAATCAATAAAAACTGAAATAGCCGAATCAGTGCAAAAACCTGTATATAATCAATGCGGTACATATAAATATTGTAGATAGCTAGTCGTATAATTTGACCTGCCTTGTGCATTCATTCACCCCCAGTCGCATACTAACTTATTTCCCCAATAAAGTACTTACTACATTTTTCCCTCAATATCTTTCTATAAGATATGAAACGAAATATACTTTCAATTCCTTCCAAGATAAAAATCCTTATCTGTAGAAGGATTTGTCCATTATAGTATGTCATTCCACATCTCGAGATTTATGCTTTAGCACAAACTGATAAATTTTTTGAAACTTATTACCAGCTGAAACGGTAAATAGAGATAGCAAAACTTATAAACGGGGGTATACATATGGAGAACTTTAATATTGGTGACATTATTAGTACAATTATAATGCTACTGATTTTCATAGCCATTTTTTACGTTATGATAAAAATGATAAAAAAATTAAAACCATTGGCAACTTTGCCACCTCAAGACACACTTCTGCAAAAAGTTGATGGACTCACTACGCGCGTGGATAATTTGGAGCTACAAGTGAAAAAATTGTCCGAAAGACACAACTCAAAATAAAATAGGTAGCATCGTTGACTATTTTTATATTTATCCCGCAATTTATCTATTCCGAGAGCGAAGCCGTCAGGTACAAGACGCCCACTTCAAGTGGAAAGAGGAGAATGAGTCACTAAGTGGGCGATCAACTGACCGTAAAAGCCCGATTGGTTCGGGGCAACAAATGTTTTATGTGCGAAAGCGCAGCGGAAGCGACAGGATGTTGGTCACACAAGCTTTTTCACAGGATGTGAAGGTTTTAGCATGTGTTCCTCTATTTATTGTGGGGGATGAAGAAAACCCCTACTGATTGAAGTTTCACTTTATGGACTCTTTAGACAAAAAAATCGCCGTGAAGATTATTCTTCACAGCGATTTTTTGTTTTTTTATAGACAATTTGTCCATCAATAACTGTATACATAACCTCAATATCTGGAACTTTTTCGATGTCTACGCTAAAAATATCTTCATCAAACACCGTAAAATCCGCAGTATATCCTGCTTCAATCTTCCCTCTAACATGTTGCTGTCCGATAATCTCTGATGCTCCTACTGTATACAAACGTACAGCCTCGAAGCGCGAAATTTTCTCGCGCGCACCATAACCTTCATGGATCTCACCAAAATTTCGTCTGGTCACAGCAGCGTAAATTCCGTGTAATGGGTTAGGCTCTTCAATGGGCGCATCACTACCTCCTGCTACAATAAGCCCTTGACCCAGGAGCGATTTCAATGGATGTAAGCCTTCTACCCGCTGCTTACCTAACCTTGCAAGCTCCGCTTCATATTCGCCTTGAATAAACTGTGGTTGCATATCCACTGCTATAGGCAACGCTACAAGTTTTTCCAAGATGCCCTTATCAACCAAGCTACAATGAATAACGCGGTCTAATTGTCCTTCTCGAGGTGGATATTTGGCAAACACCTCTAAAATTGTAGTAATCGCCAAATCACCAATCGCATGGACAGCTACCGTTTGTCCATACCTTCTTGCAAGCTGCACATACACCGCTAACTGCTCTGTTGCATGCACAAGCATCCCACTATTGTTAGGCTCATCACTATAAGGTTTTCGGAGAGCCGCCGTTCGCCCACCAAAAGCGCCATCGATGAAGATCTTCATCGCCCCAAACTCTAAAAAAATTGATTGTTCTTGAGGTAGTTGAACAACTTCCTCAAAAACAGTGTGATGTTGTAGTAAGTGCACTTTAAAAGATTTCTGTTCTTCAACGATTTTTCGAAAAGCAGCTATTGGCTGACTTGGCGATCCGTAGTAGCTTAAATCTTCAGAATGTCCTCCAACAAGACCGTATGATTGTAGTGAAGTCACAGCTTTTGCAAGGGCATCCTCAATATAAGCAGGCGTAATATGTGGCATATGATTGACAATCAAATAGAGCGCTGCATCCTTTAGGACACCTGTGACTTGTCCATTCACTTTGTCAATAATACCGCCCTCAGGTGATGGTGTATCATTTGTAATCTCTGCAAAAGCAAGAGCCTTTGAATTCGCTACTATTAAGTGATGGCAGCTCCGCTTGATAATAAGATGGGCCTCACCGAGTGCATCAAGCTCCGCTAATGTCGGGAAAACGGGAACTATAAATTGCGTTTCATTGAGCCCAATGGCCATGATCCATTCTTCCGGCGTAGCATATTCCATCCGTTCACGAATAATGGTAAGGAGTTCGTCCTTACTTCTCACCTTAGATACATCAATATGCTTTAATTTCTCACCATAACCAATGATATGTAAATGACTATCGACAAACCCTGGGTACATCACACTTCCATGTAATTGTTGGATAGAAGCAGCTTGTGGCAACAAGCTCTCTACTGAGCCTGTTGCCACTATTTTTCCGTCTTGTTCAAGCACAGCTTCAACCGTTTCGCCAACTTTTGTCATCGTGTAAATCGTTCCACCTGTCCATAACGTGGCCAAAACAATTCTCCTCCTATGCTATTGCTTCAATTAGATGCGCTTGCTCTAAGCGGCGACGCACAACAACACCAAGCCATGCCGCTATTACTGCTTTCAAAATACCGACAACGATAAACGGAGCAACGCCGCCCATAAATGCAGCCGTCCAAGATAAATCCGCTAAAATTTTTAACCACACTGTACCGAATGTCAATGTCACAGCCATTCCAATTATATTAGCAATGACCGCATGTACAATAGTAATGCCGAATTTATCTAAGTATAACCCCATAATAATAGCTGTTACGAGGAAGCCAACAATATACCCGCCTGTCGGCCCTACTAATATTGCAAATCCTCCTGACATCCCACTAAACACTGGCATACCGGCAGCACCTAATAAAATATATAAAAATACCGATATTGTGCCAAGCTTCGTGCCTAAAATTGTGACGATTAAACCGACTGCTAATGTTTGTCCTGTAATTGGAATAAGTGGTAGTGGAATCGTTACTTGCGCGAGTACAGCAATAATTGCTGCACCAAATGCCGCTAACACATAATTATATGTATGACTCTTCTTCAAACTAAATTGCCTCCCTTTGTACGTTAACTAATTAATAAATTAAGTTAACACAAAGATAAAACAAAAGAAATCTGTTGTCAATGTATTTTGAAATATTGCTAGAAAAAGAAATTGCTATCGAACTAGCAATTCCCTTCTCTTCATCAATCTTTCTTACCAAAGAGGCTCATTCATAGGATCATCTTCTTGTAGATCAAAGATATAAGGCGCTAATTGATAATAATAAATAAAGACACCTGCGAAAAAAAAGCCAATTCCAATAAAAAAGTTATCGAAAAAATGATTCACGAATACCATCATAGGAATCGGAATATTGAGTATTCCGGCTAATTGGACTGATTTTTTCGTCCGATATTGCTTTTTCCCGCAATATGGACATGCCATTTGTCCGTTTTTACGATAAAATTTACGCGCTTGTTTGTGTGTCCAAGTTTCTGCACACTCGACACAGACAGGTAAACCATAGCCCTTTTTTAGCAATAAGCGTTTTACCAGAAATGTGACACCTATGAACAGAATAAAGAGTAGTATTCCTCGCACTAAGTCATAGTCAAAAAATGTCCAAAAACTCCACGTATCCGTGTCCTGCTGTTTGGCTGCCGCCTGCTGACTCCCCGCCGTACGGTCATCTTTGCCCTGCGATAATACGTAAGTAAAAGTAAGGACAAACACGGTGAAAGTTGCAAGCACGATTCGATACTGCCACTGACTACTACTTCTCGGTTTGCTTTTCCCACGCACTTTTTGAACGATTGCTTGCTTTTTTTCGGCTGAAAGCTTAATATCCTGTAGCTCTGTTAACACATCTTCCTTAAATTGATTCATGGCGTAACACCTCCCAGTCATAGTCACCGATTGCTGTTGCTAGCTGTTTTCTAGCACGCTGTAATCTCGTTCGTACCGTTGCTTCTGGGCAACGAACAAGCTGTGCAATTTCTACTGTGGTCATATCTTCGAAATAATAAAGAATGAGCACCTCTCTGTATGGCACAGATAATGTAAATAAAGCATCCACTAACTCACGCTTTGTAGACTTAGCAAGTAACTCTTTTTCAGGAGTGACCGTTGTCGTGCGCCCCGTTATTTTTTCGAATAGTGACAGCCGTTTACTTTTCCAGCTGCGTAAATAGTCGTGGCTTCGGTTAACGGTCATTTTCACTAAATATGTACGGTATGATGATTCTTGCCGAAACTGCTCTTGTTTTTGATAAAAGGCGATAAACACATCCTGCACAATGTCCTCAGCGGTCGCTTCATTTTTTACATATAAATAAGCAACCTTTAGTAAATAATCACTGTGCTCTGTTATAATTTGTTCGATTTCCATCGCTGTCCTCACCTTCTTTCTAAACTACTGACGGATGCAAATCGAATTTCGATTCATTTTTCATCAAATTATTTTTCGTGAATCTTTTTGAAAATAAAGCTTTATTCTGATAAAGTGAAAAAGTGACGAATTTTGTACGAGGAGTTGTCAAAAAATGACCGTGAAACACCAATTAAAGGCTATATCGAGGGAGCCGGACATGCACGTTGAAAATCGTGCACGTTTATTAGTCAAATGCCCTGACCAACCAGGAATCGTAGCTGTATTATCTTCATTTTTATTTAATTACCATGCAAATATTATCGAATCGAGCCAATATTCAAGTGATCCTGAGGATGGTACGTTCTTTATCCGAATCGAATTCCATTGCGACAATCTGCAGGAAAAATCAACGAAAATGGAAGAAGAATTTACATATATAGCGAATGACTATGGCATGGAAGCGAAATTCTGTTATTTAAATAAACGGGAACGTACAGCAATTTTCGTATCAAAAGAGCTACACTGTTTGCAAGAGTTATTATGGGAATGGCAAAATGGTGATTTAGATACGGATATTGCCGTTGTTATTAGCAATCATGAGGACGCACGCGCGATTGTTGAGTCATTCAATCTCCCGTTCCATTATATCCCTGCGAATAAAGAGATTCGTCTACAAGTGGAGCAAGCACAAATTCGCTTAATGGAAGCATATGAAGTTGACCTACTGATTCTAGCACGTTATATGCAAATATTAACGCCTGATTTTGTGAATCATTTCAAAAATTGTATCATCAATATACATCATTCCTTCTTACCCGCGTTCATCGGTGCAAATCCATACGAGCGTGCACATACGAGAGGTGTCAAACTGATTGGTGCTACTTCACATTACGTAACTAATGATTTAGATGAAGGACCGATTATTGAGCAAGATGTAGAACGTGTGGACCATCGTGATACGATAACGGATTTAAAAAAAATTGGCCGTCAAATCGAACGTCGCGTGCTGACTAAAGCCGTAAAATGGCACTTAGAAAACCGTATTATCGTAGAGGGCAACAAGACCATCGTTTTCCATTAATCGTTTTGATTGTAATTTTCGAAACGCAAAAAGAGGGGCTTCCATGGCCCCTTTTCCATACCTATTATTTACCATTCCCAACATCGCTATATTGGTTATAGAGTGTAATTTGATTACGACCATTGCGTTTTGATGTGTAGAGCGCACTGTCCGCATGCTGTATTAATGGTTCAACTTGATCGAACTGCCCGTACTCATTCGTACTAACCCCTATACTAAATTCTAAATGCACAACTTCATCGTTTATCGTCAATGATAATGAAGTTAATGTATCATATAAGTTTTGTGCTATGGCTTGAACAGACTCACCTTCTTTTAAATGGGTGAGAATAATAAACTCATCCCCCCCAAAGCGTGCAACTATGGATTCATATGGTTGAAAATAATTGTGCAGTGTAGTGGCTGTTATTGTCAGTGCATCATCCCCAAATAAATGACCATTTGAATCATTAATGGATTTAAAATGGTCTAAATCAACCATCATTAAAGCCAGTTGATGATTTTCCCTAGCTGCATTTTCCACCATCTTCTCCGCATGCTCATCAAAATAGCGACGATTATAAATATTTGTTAGTGGATCAATATACGAATTTCTTTCAAATTGTTTTTTCTGCGCATTATACTCCATTTCAAATAACACCTGCGTGTAATTCTCCCTCTGTATTTCCAATAAAATGTTTATATATTCCTTTTGAATAGCGCACAATATAATTTTATTTCCTTGATCTTCAATTAGCTTTACTAAAGAATTATAAATGACTTGAAGCAAAGCTAAATCATTATTTTGCATGGCAAAATGTTTCGATTTTTGATACATATCAATCGCTTCGCTAACATGTCCCTGTTTTTCACAAAGTAAGGCATAGGCATTAAATACTTCTAATTGTACTTTACTATAAGGCGGTGTATGTATCGTCTCTAGTAAATTTTTTAATAGTTCCTGTGCTTCATTAAATTCTTCCAACCAAATATGAGCTATGGCTAAATTTGTCTTAGAATGTATAATACCTTTATAGGGTTGCACATGTTTCGTTTCATATTCGTTGGCATAATAGAGACTCTTTATGGCAAGTTCCTTTGCCTTATCATATTTTCCTAGCTCAATCTCTAAACCACTCAAATTATTATAAATTTTGCCCATGCTTTCCACATGTTGGATACGCTCCGCAATTTTGAGCCCCTTCATCATAAACTCTTCTGATTTTTTCAGGTGGCCAAATGTACCCCAGTAGATGGAGGCAAGTGAATAATATTGAATGACGTCGATATCATTACCATACAAAAAGGTAAGCTCGCGGTATTGCTCAAGTAAATTGATGGATATTTGTAAATCCCCCACTTGAAAATAGCTCATACAACGATATCGTAACAGATGCATTGCTTTATCATACAATGCCAACGTATAAGCACTATCTATTGCGGCACTACTTAATTCTATATATTCTAAATAGCGATTTGCACTATATAATTCATCTAGTGTAATCAATAATTCTTCAAATTCTTGTGTGTCCATACCGCACCTCCTTTTAATATACCTTATTTCTTTAATACTACCTTTCCTCTCAAAATATTACAATTCTTTATACTCATTTAATAAACAACAGGTGAGTAATTTAACCTAAAATGCCGATGTGAATTGAAAAAACAAGCCTCTGTGACAGAGGCTTGTGATGATTTATCAATATTTAATAATGCTTTTAATTCTTTCAATCTTTTCTGATTAAGAGCTGGAAATAACTATTCCATACACTCATTGTTAGT
Source organism: Lysinibacillus sp. NPDC048646 (assembly GCF_050272295.1). NCBI lineage: Bacteria > Bacillati > Bacillota > Bacilli > Caryophanales > Bacillaceae > Lysinibacillus > Lysinibacillus sp. NPDC048646. The sequence continues at coordinate 268,003 of NZ_JBNNLZ010000002.1, read as the reverse complement.
TCTACCGGCGATTTTGTTTGTTTTATCGGCGATTCGTGCCGTTCTACCAAAAACAAGTAATTCGTCACCTAAATCCACAATGCCCGCATTACTCCAAGCACCTTGCCCCGGTTTTGCGATAAGCTGCATGCACTCCGTCATATAAGGAATGCAACGTAAAATATTCTGTATCTATAATGACATCTATCATCCCTTACTCTATCATTTTTTTACATATTATAGCATTTGATAGATAATGAGAAATGCTGTGAGCCAAAAAATCCACTCTTTGTTGAGTGGATTTTCTCTTGGTTATATAAATCGTTTAAACATCTTCTCGTATAGTGCAACAATGAGCAGGCCACCCAGCAGCGGAATTAGTGAGCTGAAGCTGAAATAAAAGCCGTCCTCATTGAATTCTCCTAAAAATCGGAATTGCAACCAAGCAATGTTGTATGTTTCGCCCACCCCATATAAAAAACCTGTGCTAAATAAAAACAATACAAGACACTTTATAAATTCGTCTTTTCGCATATGGCTCACCTCACTGAACAATCGTCATTTGTTGTGCAGATGTTAAAATATCATCAATAGTTAGCTCAGGATTTTCAATGATAATTCCATATTGATAGCCATTTTCCTGCCAGCCAACATAACGGAATTTCTCGTCCTCCATGACTGTCCCTTTTTGCCCGCGCACTTCGATTTCTTTTTCACCTTGAATATTACCGATTTCTGCATGTTTTGCGTCCACTTTAAAAACTGAAACTGAAAATTGCTGTACCTCTTCCTTTACATATTCAAATGTAAACTCAGGGCGCTCCTCAAATCCTTTATCCAACGAAATTGTCTGCAATGTTAACCCATCCGCTTCTGGTACCATTAAAAATTCACCAAGCTGCGCTTTCGCAACATCCAATGTTACCGTCTCCGAAGCATAGTCTTCCTCGCTCATTTCCTCCACTGTTGCACCATCCGGGATGTCTAATGTAAATTGTGCATCATCAATTTTTGTGTCGACATCCAATTTTGAATACTCGGTTGTCATTTTGTTTCCAGCGTTGTTAGTGGTTGTTTTTAACGTCAGCCACGTTTTTTTATCAATCCATACTTCCATATCTCCAAGTAATGTATCTGCTTTTTTAGACTTTGCTACAATGCGATACGTATCTCTTCCTGCGATTTTTTCTTCACCTGCAACCGTAATATCATGTGTATCCTTCATCATTTTGAACAAGATTTCTGCCTGATCCCTTGGTGATTGAAGCCCATCGAATGCACCCTCAGAATAATTCATTTTATGAACAGTATTCCCTACTACATCATACGTAATTAGCTGTGAGCCATTATTAACTGAAATAAAATGCTCGCCATTTTCACTTGTCATCTCAATACGTCGTTTACCTTCCTTGGCCCATTCTTTCACTTGTGCTTTCCCACCAAGCTCGCCCATATCCATTGTATATTCCCCGTAATACGTAGTTGTTTCTGTTGTTTCCTGTAATGCTTGATCGATAATCTCCTGGGGTGAATAGGATCCTTGCGTATTACAGCCAACCAAGCTTAATGTCAGTGCAGTAACTAACCCCGCCATACGTAATGATTTTTTCCAATTCATTATCAATTCTCTCCCTTAGATCGTGGTAACCAGCACAGTACCGCTGTTCCATAACCTTCTTGCGATACCAGCTCTACAGTCCCACCATGTTTTTCTATTATTTGTTTTGCAATATTTAAGCCCAGACCAGTACCACGTTGCCCCACTTTAGTACGAGCATTATCTACTTGGTACATCGGTTCGAATAATTTTTTTAAATCTTCTTCGTTCACACCTTGCCCGCAATTTTGCACAATTATATACATGCCCTCTTGCTTAGTAAGAGCAGGTTTTACAAAATCAAAGCACCATGCAGGATATATTCCAGCATTTACAGAAGCCAAACCAATTGTGCTACCTATTTCACCATAGCGCCAAGCATTGCTCATTAAATTGTCTAACACACGCTGTAATTGCTTCGGATGGACGGCAAATATGCCATCTACCTCACATATAACGTCAAGCGTAAAGCCTTTATCCTTACAAAGTGTTTCATAATCTGACAGCGCCATTTCAAAAAACTCTGCCCCATCGACCTCAACAAGTTCTAAATCATAGCTTGTCGATTGTAATAATGTATACATGAGTAAATCCTCTAGCATATGCTTCATCGTTTCAGCCTTAGATAAAATGACCTCTTGATATTCGCCTTGCTGTTCTTCAGTCAATGCCTTGTTTTGCAAAGACTCAGCGTATGCCTGTATAGATGTAAGCGGTGTTTTCAAATCATGTGAAATACTCGCAATCATTAGTTCCTTTTGCTGTTGTTCATCTTTTAAATGAATACGTGCTAGCTCGATTTCATTTTGCATGGCAAGAAATGTGTTAGCAAGTTCACCAATTTCATCTTTTCTAAAGCTTAATGCAGTTTCCACATGTTCTCCTTTTGCAAAGGTACGCATTTGTTGCATTAGCTCCCGCAAAGGTCGATTTAATTTACGGTTAAGCAGCACAATAACAGCTGTATAGATTGCAAGAAAAAGTGAAATAGTGCTAGCTATTACAAGCCATGAGCGTCTTTCCACTCCTTGTACCCAGTCCGTTCTTACTAATTGAATTTCATAAATCCCTACTAAGTCACCTTTGTGATAAACAGGTTCTTTATACGTAAAGGCGTTGTATTTTTGCTGTAATTCGAATAAGTCCTTCAAAAAAGTATCTTTTGATATAAATCCTGAAGTCAATGGATTAGAGGAATAATTAACAAAACCAGATTTTGAGTATAGCGTAATGGCAAGTTGGTCATTAACAAGAGCTTTAACCTCCTGCAAATCTGCTTTTTTATCGTACAGCGTTGGATCATCGAGTACAGACTTTACTTGATTGAGTTCAGTCCACTTTTCGATGTATTCACCGACATTTTTATCGTGATAATAAGCATTAATCCACACGTATAAGCCGTATGCCCCGCCAATCGGCACAATCATGACGATGAAGAACATGATGAACAGCCACGTTTTAATTTTCATAACGGTTCACCAACAAAGCGGTAGCCCTTGCCCCATACCGTTTGAACAAAATGTGGCGTTTTAACTGGGTCTTTTAGCTTTTCTCGTAGCGCCTTAATATGTACAGTTACTGTATGTGTTTCATCTACACTTGCCTGCTGCCAAATATGCTGATATAGCTCTTCTTTAGAAAATGTTTGGCTTGGATTTTTCGCAAGCAGTTTTAAGAGTGCAAATTCCTTTTGTGTTAAGGCCAGCTCTGTATCATCAAGGCTCGCAGTTTCCTTTTGCCAGTCAATCATCAAGCCATATTCAAATGAAGTTACATCTTCCGTTACCTCTTTTTTGTTATAACGTTGCCAGCGACGTAAGTGGGAGGCAACACGCGCCTTTAACTCCTCTAAACTAAATGGTTTCGCTATATAATCATCAGCGCCTTGCAAGCCCTCGACCTTATCGGCCTCTTCCTTTCGGGCGCTCATCATGATAATTGGCACATCACTGTCCCAGCGAATATTTTGGCAAACGGTCAGACCATCCATCTCGGGTAGCATCCAGTCCACCAATACTAAGTCAAAGGTATCTGTTTTAAAATCAGCTAGCCCCTCAAGACCTGTTGTCGCCCAAGTGACCAAATAGCCCTCATGTTCCAACGTATCCTTCACAATACGGCCAATTGCGGTATCATCCTCAATCAGTAATAGCTTTTCACTCATCTGTTTTCCTCCTGTACTCACCTTACTATGTGAACATGGTTTTTTTCCGAACTTTACACTTTCTTTATAATTACCATAGATGGACTTTCTTGTATGAACAAGTGCAAATTCATTCTTCCACTATTTCTTTGATGGCTCTATCCGCCGCTTAACCATTTTCTCAAACAAAAAAAGAATGCACGCAAATTGTGCATTCCTTCATTATATATTAGAAAAACAAGCTTAATACAAAGTAAATCGAGGCAGCCATTACTGCTGAGATTGGCATTGTGATGACCCAAGTCGTCACAATTTTACGTGCCATGCCCCATTTAACACCTTTCACACGATGTGCAGTACCTACACCCATAATAGAAGAAGAAATTACATGTGTTGTTGATACAGGTAAATGGATTAACGTTGCCCCGAAGATAATTGAAGCAGATGCTAAGTCCGCCGCCACACCATTCACCGGACGAATTTTCATAATCTTGCCACCAACGGTTTTGATGATTTTGTAACCACCCACTGATGTACCAAGACCCATCGCAGTAGCCGCTGCAAAACGTACCCAAAACGGAATGTCATCACCTTGGTGCAAGCCACCTGCGATTAATGCTAGTGTAATAATCCCCATCGCTTTTTGCGCATCGTTCGTACCATGTGTAAAGGATTGCAAAGCCGCTGTCCCGATTTGCATTGTGCGGAAACCCTTATTTGTACGGTATAAATTCATATCTTTGAATAACACTTTAAACAGTGACATCATTAAGAAACCACCAGCAAACGCAAGTAATGGTGAGAAAATAAGCGCTTGCAAAATTTTTATGAAGCCTGTGTAATTTAATATACTAAAGCCTGCCGCCGCAATCGCTGCACCTGCCACTGAACCGATTAATGTATGAGAAGAACTTGATGGTATCCCAAAGTACCACGTTAATAAGTTCCATGTTATAGCGGACAGTAAAGCCGCCAAAATAACGACTGATCCTGTAATATCCCCGTCATAGGCATTTAAAGTAAACGGGTCGACAATGTCCTTCGTTAAAGCTTTTGCAACACCAACGAACGTAATCGCCCCAACGAAGTTCATAACAGCAGCCATATAGACAGCCGTACGTGGCTTTAGCGCACGTGTGGATACAGAGGTTGCAATGGCGTTGGCTGTATCATGGAAGCCGTTAATAAAGTCAAAAATAAGCGCAAAAATAACGACTAATATTGTTATCAGTAATATCGTATCCATTTAGTAACACTCCATCTTATGCATTACGCATAATTATTGTTTCAATTGTATTTGCTACTGTTTGGCAGCAGTCTGCAATATCTTCAAATTGTTCGTAAATATCTTTGAACACGATGATGCGCAATGGATCTTTTTCTTGGATAAATAATTGCTTCATAGAAGAACGGAAAATTTCATCACATTCACGCTCATAATCTTTAATTTGAATAGCGTGTTTACGCATTTCCACAAGTTTTTTACTGTTTAATAATTCCATTGCTTGTACCATTTCATCAGTACTTTTCGCAATATATGTTAAGAACTGACGCATTGGCTCTGTTACTTCAGTTAAGTTATACATATTAAAGTGAGCGATACAGCCTTCCATACCATCAATGACGTCATCCAATTTATTGGCTAACGCTAAAATATCTTCACGTTCAATCGGCGTCATAAATGATTTATTTAGCATAACGATGAGCTCATGGATTAGTTTATCTCCACTTGTTTCATATTGTTTCATCGTATCGGCAATTTCTTTTAAGGCATCTATATCTTGAATGCGTGCATTATGTGCAAAGTAGATTCCTTCATTCACATTTTTAGAGATTTTTAATAACGCTTGAAAAAATGGATCTTGCTTATTTGAGTTGAACATGAAGTTCCTCCTGTTAAATATAGATTGTCGATTTCTGCATCATCATAACAAAACCTTTACACAATTCTACAGAACTTTAAACATAAAAGAATTGAATTTACAAAAATGTAATATAAAAATTGCCACATTTACATTCCAAGTACTTTCTCCTTTTTAAAAAGTGTTAAATTCTCTAACAAAAACACTGTTTTTGCTTTAAATATCACCGTTTTTTCTTTTATTTTTATAAAAATACTTGAAATAATTTTTTTCTTATTATTTTGGGATTGCACGAAATGTTAAGGAATTGTAAACGTCTTTTTTTAGCGAAAACTGTCGAAGATCCATTGTTATTTTTTAAAAATCACAGTACGCTTAATAGAAAGATGATATTTTTCTATCATGAGGTAATTAACCTTTACCTAAAAAAAGGGATGTGCGTCGATACATATGGACATCAATTTACTGTCTCTTGGTACACTATTATTGTTTGGATTTATTGCGTCCTTTTTGAATGCAATTGTCGGTGGAGGTGGTCTTATTTCATTGCCCGCATTAATGGCAGTTGGTTTACCACCGAGCACGGCGATTGCCACAAACAAACTAGCGAATACAATTAGCAATGGTACAAGCATGCTTACCTTTTTACGAGCTGGCAAAGTTGATTTTAAAAAAATCGGAAAAGTTCTGCCGTTTATTTTTATCGGCTCTTTGATTGGTGCGTATACGGTACATCTTGTCTCACCAGCTATCTTAAAGCCACTCATGCTTGTTATGCTCGTCCTCGTAGCTACTTATACAGTTTTAAAAAAAGATTGGGGACATCATGCTGAGCAAAAGCTTTTGACTACATCGAAGAAAATCGCCTTTGTTGTGGCCTTTGCTGTAGTTGGCTTTTATGATGGCTTTTTTGGCCCAGGCACAGGCTCATTTTTCATCTTCCTCCTATTAATGATGGGAAATGATTTCTTGCAAGCTGCAGGAAATGCTAAAGCTTTTAATTTCACATCTAATTTAGCCGCTCTTGCCATGTTTTTAGCATTAGGTGAGGTCAATTTTATATATGGCTTACCAATGGGCTTCGTGATGATTTTTGGTGCTATTTTAGGGTCAAAATTTGCGTTAAAACGCGATACTAAAATAATGCGCATTATTTTCATCGTTATGACATGTACTTTAATCGTGAAGAATGCTTGGCATTATTTCGGTCCAAATTAATCATTATGTATGACAAATCGGTAGCGAGAAATGGATTCGCTACCGATTTATTTTTCCCGCATTAACGGTCAGTAATTTATCTGTGCCGAGAGCGAAGCGTCAGGTACAAGACGTCCAACTCAAGTTGAAAGATGACAACGAGTCAACTAGGTGGCGATCAACTGACCGTAAAAGCCCGATTGGTTCAACTAACAATCAGTGGGGGATGAAGAAAACCTCCACTGATTGAAGTTTCACTTTATCCCGCATTAACGGTCAGTAATTTATCTGTTCCGAGAGCGGAGCGTCAGGTACAAGACGCCCAACTCAAGTTGAAAGATGACAACGAGTCAACTAGGTGGCGATCAACTGACCGTAAAAGCCCGATTGGTTCGGGGCAACAGGATGTTTTATGTGCGAAAGCGAAGCGGCAGCGACAGATGTTTTATGTGCGAAAGCGAAGCGGCAGCGACAGGATGTTGGTCACACAAGCTTTTTCACAGGATGTGAAGGTTTTAGCTTGTGTTCCTCTATTTATTGTGGGGGATGAAGAAAACCTCCACTGATTGAAGTTTCACTTTTGACAGAATTTTCAATCAATTGACAATATTTATTAGCGTGCTATAATACTTTTGGGCTTCACCGCATTGAAGCGCAGAAGTAATTATTAGGAGGATTAACATGTTTCGAATTGAAGCAAAAAGTAACCCTCGATTTTCGGAGGCAGGCTTCATTATACTATTAATTATCGCTACTATGTCTATTAGCATTGGAATTCTTCAAGCAACACCTCATATTCCAATTGTCCTTGTGATTTCAATATTGATTGCTTATGGACTAATAAAAAAAGTTCCATTTCGAGAGCTCGAATCTGGGATGATAGCTGGTGCAAGTGCCGGACTAGGCGCTGTTTTTATTTTCTTCTTCATTGGCATATTAATTTCAAGTTGGATCATGAGCGGTACAATTCCAACGCTCATATACTACGGCTTTCTAACTGTTTCACCTAGTTTTTTCTTTGCCATTGTTTTTTTTATTTGTAGCATCGTCGGAATTTCCGTTGGTAGCTCGTTAACAACAGTCGCAACAGTGGGCGTTGCCTTTATGGGGATTGCAGGTGCAATGGATATTTCACTGGCGATAACAGCTGGAGCAATTGTTTCTGGTGCGTTTTTCGGTGATAAAATGTCTCCCCTTTCTGATACAACAAATTTAGCATCAGGTACGGTTGGTGTAGACCTTTTCGAGCATATTAAAAATATGGGCTGGACGACGATTCCTGCCTTCATTATTTCATTCGTACTGTACGCCATTTTATCGCCATCTGGTGCCGATACTTCCTTTGAAAGGGTTGATCACTTTAAAGAAGGATTGCTTTCGACAGGACTTATTCATTGGTATACATTATTGCCAATCGCAGTTCTTGTTATAATGACGTTTTATAAAGCGCCTGCGCTCATTACGCTTGCCGTCGTTTCGATTGTCGGTGTTGGACTTGCCTACATACAAGAACCACTTGCCCTTTCAAATGTCTTCCAAATACTTTTTGAAGGTTATGTAGCTGAAACAGGTAATACGGAAGTAGATGCATTGCTTACTCGTGGTGGTATGAACAGTATGTTATTTACGATTGCTTTAGTGTTACTCGCCTTAACAATGGGTGGTTTATTGTTTACACTCGGCATTATTCAAAGTATTTTAGGAAAAGTCGAAAGCTTATTTAAAAGTGCAGGCTCAGTCATTACAGGTGCTGCACTTACGGGAATAGGAGTCAATACATTAATTGGTGAACAGTACTTATCTATTTTACTTACTGGTGAGGCATTTAAAGCACAATTTGCGAAGGTTGGCCTTGCGCCAAAGAACCTCTCGCGGGTGATGGAGGATGCTGGTACCGTCGTCAATCCGCTTGTACCTTGGAGTGTGTGCGGGATTTTCATCGCCAGTGTGCTAGATATCCCAACAACAACCTACTTACCTTTCGCCTTCTTCTGTTTACTCGGACCGATCCTAACAGTGGCATTCGGCTGGAGTGGCAAAACATTAACAAAACTTGAAAAATAACAGTGGTAGCTGAAGAATACTTCAGCTCAGATTGAAGACAAAAGGTTTCGGGAATGCCCAGTATTCCCGAAACCTTTTGATTTTTTATGTAAGTGTCATTCAGATGGCGTATACGTTTGTAAAGTCGATGGCCCTTACGAGCACTACATACACTGTATGTGTTTCTCGCCATGTCCAATTAGCTAGCTTCTTCAAATTCATGGCAGCAAAAGTAAGCATCGCTTGCATGGACAATTTTTTGAGACCTCGTAAGGTTGTCCAACGCATACCATGTTTTTCTTTTGCATCGGCAAAGACCCGTTCAATCGATTCTTTTCGACGTGCATAGATTTGTCAAATCGTATAGATATGACAAAGATGTTCGGCTTCTTCTACACAATCTTCCAGATATGTCGCGACTTTGCGTACATTCCACAAGTAATGGACAATTGTTACAGATTTTTGGATCGGATTTGTATTGACGATAGCCCTCTTTCGTTGTCGTTGCATGTTGGTCAATTGTCAGCATTTCTAATTGATGACGTTCATTATTTAAAAACGCTATGAAAAACAACCTTTTATATAAAAAAGACCATCACAAATGATAACTTTTAAGGTAAGACCTAACGCTATATGTATAATTTGGTTTAACTTCCTCAGAATAAATAGTAAAATTAAACAAATCCAAATTAAAGGAGGACGCCTTAATGAAAAATTATAAGTTTCTAACTATTACCGCCCTATTCATTACCATATTATTAGCTGGTTGTAGTGATAGCACGAATGGGGAAAAAGCTGTTGAAAAAAATATAAAGGAAGTTACAGAAGAAAATACTGCTGAACAAATAAAACAAGAAATTCCCGAACCATACACAAAAGCAATCATAGCTATTAATAACAAAAATTGGGAATTAGCAAATACATATTTAGATTTAGTTTTATCCGATTATCCAGATAGTGAATATTTATTCCCAACTCAGATTCTAAAAGGTTCAATGCAAGTTAGCCAATTCCGAGGGGCTTTTGATTTATCGGATATTATTATTTCAGGAACAGACCCTAATAGTTCATTATATGATGCAGATGATAAAGCAACTATAAGTCGTCATATAGATTTAATTAACGACATTTTTGATAAATCTATAGTAGAACAAGAAGCAACATTTACAAATATAGTACAGAAATTTAAAGTTGATAAAGATTATAGCGAATATTATAAAGATATTATGCCATTTTCACTGGATGCTCATTATTCTAATCTTTCGTTTTTTGAAAACGTCGGTTACCCCATTCCTTCTGACTCTGACATAGAAGAATTTTTGAATACCAAATATAATATTAATGTTAGTCATATGGTAAATGAAATCACAGAAAAACCCGAACATACCAACTACAATTATCTGCTCTTATTCTACAATGTAGGTTTGCAATTAAATGATAACAACCCAAAATTAGCAAAAGACTTGTTTAACCTTATTTTAGATATAACAACCGATGACATTTACAATGAATATAGAATCTCGATTGAAAAGTTAACGAAAAATTCTAATAATTAGGTTGATCAAAAGGGGGAACTTACTCCAACACAAAACAATACGCAAGTGGAGATTATCAAGGATATGATGGAGTTTATATAATCGAAGAAAACGGAGAAGAACAATACTTCGATACAGTTAATGTAAAAACAGGATGGTATCATGGTTGTTCATTGAGTTAGGTTACTACTTTCGAAAAAAGGTGATGATTAATTAAAACAACACATTTTTTCAGTGTATAAAAATTATTCATGTATAGGCATGCGAGCCAAAAGTTCATGAAACACATTTTAATAAGAAAACCGGCGAAAGGCGTCCGCCGTAGCGGAAATCAACGGGTTCATATAGATCCTTCTATTTTAAAAGAAAAAATTCTGTAAACAAACTCAATTTTTTGAGTTTGTTTACAGTCTGTGGTAGCTGAAGAATACTTCAGCTACCTATTTTTTTGTCTATCCCGTATTTCCCTAGCGATTTCCATACATTTCTTTTTCAGGATTGTACTTTCAAACATTTCAAAAAATATCTTTTCAATATATCCCGCTAGTGTTTCGTTGGATTTGGATTTATCGAGCGCAGAAACAATACTTACAATTTCAGGTTCATATTCACCCTCAGGCGCATGATGGCGTAAACACATAGGATCCCAGCTATCGATGATTTCTTTCACAATGTTATATTTTTCATTGTACGTTTGTCCGTGACTATTTTTCTGCATTTGCGGCTCTCACCCTATATTCCAATTCGGAATCAAAATTTAACTTTTTCAGCATTTTCGTTATCTTATGCTCTTTGTTATGCTCAGACAAAGGAGATGAAGCAATTATGACAACCTCATGGAATGCCGATTTATATGATCAAAAACACGCTTTTGTTTCAAAATTCGGGGAAAGTTTAGTTGATTTACTTGCGCCACAACCAGATGAAATAATTTTAGATATTGGCTGTGGTACAGGGGATTTAGCACAGGAAATTGCTGCTCAAGGTGCCATTGTACAAGGCATTGATGCCTCACCGGAAATGATTTCGACAGCACAGCAAAAATATCCGACCATCACATTCGCCGTACAGGATGCTGCAACCATGCATTTTACGAATGAATTTGATGCCATCTTTTCAAATGCTGCCTTGCACTGGATGAAGCAACAAGATAGCGTGATTCAACGTATTTTCCAGGCCTTAAAACCAAATGGTCGCTTTGTTGCCGAAATGGGTGGACATGGTAATATCGCATCCATTGTAGGTGCACTACGACAAAGTATGCATGACTTAAGATTTCCGTATATAGAAGATTACTTTCCGTGGTATTTTCCAACAGCTGAGCAATATCAGTCAATGTTAGAAAACGCTGGCTTTACAGTCGATGGCATCACATTGTATGAACGTCCAACGCCGCTTCAAGGGGAAGATGGCTTACGTAATTGGCTAGTGATGTTTAGCAATAATATGCTACAACATTTATCTGATGATGAGAAAGAACGCGTCTATACTAAATGTGAGGAACTATTAAAGCCGAGCTATTATCATGATGGTCAATGGCTTGCTGATTATTGTCGATTACGTTTTGTAGCCTATAAACAATATTCGAAGCATTCAATCAGTCCTTCTAAATAACAACAATCTTTTAACTATTTGCGAGTAAGCCGCAAGCCTCCACGACGCTCAACATCGGCGGGGTCTTGCTTGGCATACTTTTTTCAGGCGTCTCGTAGATTCTTATACGGTATCAAAAAAGTGAGATTTCATTGCCGAAATGATCCGATTTCAGACAGTAACGCCTCGTCAATTTATGTACGTGGAAATAGTATGACCATCACGCCAACCAGGCAAATCCCTGCTCCAAGCCAATCCATTACATCTGGCTTTTTCCCATCAATGCCCCAGCCCCATAGAATGGAAAGCACGATAAAAACACCGCCATAGGCCGCATACACTCTCCCGAACGTTGGGAAAGACTGAAATGTAGCCACCACGCCATATAATGCTAAAGCGACACCTCCTAACACTCCCCAATAAAATGGCTTACCTTCTCTTAACCACAGCCAAATTAAATAGCCTCCTCCAATTTCTCCAATTCCAGCTACTATAAATAAGACGATTGCATAAATCATTTTTTTCACTCTTTCTATATAAATTTTGTGTATAACATGATAAGAAAATTGTAGCACTTTTTAAAACCGTTGTAGCTTGGGCATTGCAATAAAAATGGACACTTGCTAAAAAGCCCTTGGAATAAGATTTTAACACAAAAAAAATTCCGCGCATTTTCCGCGAGCAAGCCACAGAAGTATTGCGAAATTTTTTTGTATATATTTGGAGCTCTTACACCCCATTTGGGTAGCTCCATTCTACTAAACTACTCAACCTTTACTTGCCCCATCATGCCGTTATCCTCATGTTCTAGTAGATGACAATGGTACATATAAATGCCTTTATGATTAAATTTCACAGCTAATGTTATCGTTTCATCCGGTTCAATCGATACAGTATCCTTCCAGCCTTGTTCATTTTTAGGTGGTTCATTGCCATTGATAGAGACGATTTTAAATTGTGTCCCGTGTATGTGGAAAGGATGAGTCATGCCGCCCATCATATCAGGTTTATTATATATTTCCCAGATTTCTGTTTCTCCCTGTTTTTGCGTAAAATCAATTCTATTCATATCGAACTGTTTACCATTAATTGTTACCATAGCCCCCATGCCGAAAAGCTCTAATCTTTTCGTCACGGGTAGGCTTTTTTCCTCATTTGTGACAGTGAAATCATTCAAAATTTCAGGGATATTATTCCTACTTATTTGTTCGTTGTTCATTTTAAAAGGCAGTAAAATCGTTCCGTCTTCGTTTATTAAAGCCAAATCCGTTGATGTATCTGGTTTTGAAAAATCAACAAGAATCTCAGCACGTTCACCCGGAGTTAACGTTATTTCATTCATTGTTAAAGATGTATTTAAAAAACCGCCATCTGTAGCAATTTGTTGAAATGTCTCTCCTGTGTTCAATTTGAACGTGAAATTACGTGCATTAGATCCGTTTAACAAACGAAGTCGTACAAGTTCTTTACGAACTGTAAGCTTTGGATTGATTGTCCCATTCACTAATAAGGTGTTGCCAATTGTCCCATCTTCATTCCTAAAGAGTTGATAATTTAACTGCTTCTGATCATCAAATTGCCTGTCTTGGAAGACTAATGGAAAGTCATTTACACCATAATCATTTGGCAGACCAAGGTTGTTAGTTTTTTCATCTTCCACGTAAATTAATCCCGCTAAGCCTTTATAAACTTGCTCAGAAGTTTCGCCTTCTGGATGTGGGTGGAACCATAATGTAGATGCTTGTTGATTTACTGTGAACTCGACGTTTCTCGATTTACCAGGCTCTATTCGTTCGTGTGGTCCACCATCCCCTCCCCCAGGTAGCTCTAACCCATGCCAATGAAAGGTCGTAGTTTTACTCATCTCATTCATGGTCCTAAATTTCACTGTCTGACCCTGCTTTATCCGTATAACAGGTCCTAAAAATGAACCGTTGTATCCATAAGTTTCCGTTTTATATCCTTTGAAGATTTCAGTAGTTCCTTCTTGAGCTTTTATAGTGTAAACAAGGTCCTCTGCATTTTCAGGCTCCAACACTGATGGAATTGCAAGTTCATTCTCTCCTGTTGAATCCTTTAAGGCTAAAGGATTCGTATGACTCATATGCCCATTCTCCATACCACTTTTACTTTCGTCCATATCCATGCCTTTATGAGACATATTTGAATGATCGTTACGAGTTTCTGAATCTGACTTACTCGCACTACATCCCCCCATTAGTAAAGCCGTTACTATCAATACTGTCATGCATATTTTTAATTTCATTTTTTTCCTCCTCCATCTCATTGCAATTAAAATGTAACAAATAATTGTGGAGAAATTATGGATTTCCAATGAAACTATTTTTTCGAAAATTAAAGACCTGAAATTCCATTATAGAAAGGGCTTAGTCAAATAATAATATATGTCAAGCCATCGAAAAAGAGCAGTAAGCCAAGCGCGATCATTATATACCCGCCGAGTTTTGTCATTGTATGACTGTATTTTCGAATCCAAGCAACTTTCGTAACAAATTGTGATAGCAGGAAAAATGGAATTGCAAATCCTAAAACGTATGCAAGCATATAGAGCATTCCTACATTTGGATTTTGTGATGCCATCATAAACACTGCACCCGTGATGGGTCCTGTACATGGCGTCCAGCCTGTAGCAAATGCTAGTCCAATTAAGAAAGAACCAAAATAGCCTGTTGGTCGATTCTTAAACTAGATTATTTTGTCATTTATCAAGAATTTAGGTGAGAATACGCCAATAATCATCAAACAGAAAATGACTATTAATATAGCACCTAGTTGACGTAGCAAATCTTGATATTGAAAGAAGACCATCCCACAACTGAACTATAGCCTAAAAAAATAAAAATAATAGAAAATCCTAAAAGTAAAATATGGTATGTAGCATCCCTACTCTTTTTGATTTTTTTCACCTTGTAATTCATCCAAAGACATTCCTGTAATTTAGGATATAAAAGCTGGATATAAAGGCAATGTGCAGGGTGATGAAAAATTTAAAAACCCTGCTCCAAAGGCGAACAGTATATTCAAGTCTGAAAACATTAGTTTAGCGCCTCACGATATTGTTGTTAGTACAAACCCCAATAAGTAATCGTATCTGTAACCCCTATTATGACTAAAAGTATGCCCGCTATTGTTTGTATTCCTCTACCCATTTTCATGCTAGACTTCATAATTAAACGTTTTGTATCGAACATGTGAATGAGAGCAAGCATTACAATCAGCGGGACGGACGTTGCTATGCCGAAAACCCCTGGCAATATAAACCCAAAAGAAGTGGTCACCACTGTAGGCATTAGCCATACGAAAAACAGCACAAACATTGTTGGACAAAAAGCAATTGAAAAACTAGCGCCCATCAAAAATGAACCAACCTTGCCCTCTTTCAAAATCTGAGGGATGAATGATGGGATACGATGTAGAAATTTCAATCTTAGAATGCCCATTAGAACAAGACCAGTCAACAACATGATGGGTCCAATAGCTTGGCGAAGAAGAGGGAAATAGACTGTCATTTCCGTTTCGAAGGATTGTCCAAACAACCAAGCGAATAAGCCTATTATGCTAAAGACTACGACTTTTCCAATGATAAAAAATACGATATCCCCGCCATTACTTTTCATTTGTATCGTTCGATTGCCATAGAAGGTGATGGCACTCATATTGCCCGTTAACTGACAAGGTGCTAATGCGCCAATTAGTCCAAGGAGGACGGCAATGATGAATGGCGAATGTTTATAAGACGTTAAAAACAACGTAATCGGCCCACTTACTAATTGACTAATTTCCGACATGAAACTATACATTGTGTATCACCCTTTTTAATCTAGTAACTCTCCGTCTGATGCAAGCATATCCCATGATAGTCCTTCATCCCTCGTCACATAGATATCTATATTATTTGTCATGATAACTAGTTCTTTGTCGTTATCTGGATTTACCGCTATATAGATAATTGGCTGTACCTTTTGATCTTGTGGAAGTGGAATCTCACGCTCACTTTTATTTCCAAATAAAAACGAAGTCAAATAAATATTATTATTATCTATATTTGAATAGTAGCCTCCACTGTCATTCAATGTGACAGACGTCACCATTTTTGCATCATTTATTAATGTAAAGTTTTCACCATAATTGTCTGAAATGAATAGCCCATCCTGACTACCAATACCTAATAGTTGCTCTTTTTCTGGATGAGCGGCTAGATTAGATATCGTATTCGAATTATAGCCCGTCATCGCTACTTTCCTCCATGTTTTGCCTTCATCAGCCGAATAGTGTAATCCTATTTCCATATTATCAGTAGCGGTCTCATTGTAGACATAAATCATATTGGAGTCATAACCAGCTGCGAGATAATGAAAATCGATTTCCCCATAAAAAGCCAGCTGTTCAAAACTGGCCCCCTGATTCGTACTTTTAATCAAGCCAAACGGATTTTTCAAATCGGACCCCTCCCTCTGGATGACCACTAGAAAAGAAACCTTCTCGCGTAGCTTGAAAACCCATATAATCATGTTTCTGTCCATTCGCTTCCTGCCATCCGTCCTTACCGTATTTATATAATCCGTCATGTGTAGCAAAGGCTATGTCATTTCCTCCATTTATATATCCCATTCCATGAATATGTTCTACTTTGGTATTTTTCACTTCTCCAAACGTAAATGCTTCATCCCCTGCTTTTGCATTACAAGCGGACAATACTAAATTAGCTATGAATAAGCTCAACAATATTTTCCCTTTTTTCATCAACAAAATCCCCCTATCTAATTTCTTTTCAAGGCCTGACATTGACCTAGTATAAGAGGTAAATATGAAGTAATTATGCAGAAATTAACTATTCGTAATTATAAAATGAAGGGATAGCAGTTTTTTTGACCGAATTATGTCTGAACATAAAATTACACCTTAGAAAAAGCATCCAGAAAAGAACTGCGTATTGTCACCCTGGATTCTTTAAGGTGCTTTGTTCTCCAAGTTTGTGGGCATATCCTTAAACACTGAACCTTGGTATATGGCATGGCATACTGCTAGAAATGCTTCAATATCTGCTGTCAAATACTTCGTTAAAAAATAGGTATTGGAAACAATATGTGAAAACTCCTTCACTGAGTAGCTTTGCAGCAACTGTTGATGAAATTCCGCTTCTACCACGCTCTTCGGTAAAAAGGCTATGCCCAAACCTTGCTTCACAAAATTTTTAATCACCTCCGTTTGGTTGAGATGCATGCTTTTATAGTTTGGCAATTGCTGAAGTACTTGCTGTACCTCCTGCCAATAAGGCGCGTATTCATGTATTAATATTGTTTCTTGCTGTAGTAGCGTCAGAGCATCTGTGACCTTTTTAGTTACCGGTACTATTAGCTGAAGAGGCTCCTGCGCAAGAATTTCAGTTTGAAGGTCTCGTGTAGACGTTAGTTTGGATAAACCTATATCAACGTCCCCTGCATATACTGCTTCCCCGATTTCATTGGACTTTAATAGTTCGATCGCCAGCTGAATGGTTGGTTTCTGTTGTTGAAATAGCTCAATAATCGCGGGCAGTGTTGAATTTGCAATCTGTGGGGCGACCCCAATCGTTAATTGTGATGTATAACCATTGATAAAGGATAATGTACTATTTAGCCCCTCATCAAAAGCGGCGACAATGGTTTCAGCCTGCTCTAAAAAATGGGCTCCTACACTATTTAACTTTACCTGCTTGCCATTACGGTCAAATAATTGTGTTTGCAATACTTTCTCCAGATGCTGGATATGCTTCGTTACCGTTGATTGCATGACAAAACATTTTTCTGCTGTCTCCCGAAAATTCTCTGTTTTCGCTGCCACAATGAAAGTCCGTAGCCACTCTGTTTCCATAAGCATGCCTCTTTTGTTTTTCCCTCATTATAACGAAATTTCTGAGCGGCTTGAAACCTTTTCTAAATTCTTGCGTATAAATAGCTATCTAATGACTAAAGGAGGCATTCTAATGTCTATATTCAACAAAGCACTTGCAAGTATTGGTATTGGCGCAGCAACGGTTGATACGAAATTAGAAAGGGCTACATACAGAGCGGGTGAAGTGATGCACGGGGAGATCATTGTACGCGGTGGAAATGTCGAACAGCAAGTCGATGCCATCTATGTATCAGTTCATACGACTTATATACGAGAATCCAATGATAAAAAGTATACAGATGTAGCGGTTATTCAAAAGGTAAAAGCTACAGAGCCATTTTCAATAGCTGCTGGCGAACATAAAGTGTTTCCTATTTCATTGACACTACCGATTGATACACCTATTACAGTTGGTAAAACACAAGTATGGATTCAGACAGGGCTCGATATAAAAAATGCTATAGACCCGAACGACAAAGATACTATTCGTGTTCAACCGACAAAGCTTGCTGAAAGTGTACTCGATGCAGTAAGCGGACTTGGTTTCCGTTTACGTGAAGCTGAATGTGAACAGGCTTCGACTCGCTTCCACGGAAACTATCCATTCGTACAGGAATTTGAATTTGTACCGACCGGTAGTTATCGACGCCATCTTGATGAGCTAGAGCTCGTCTTTCTTTCACAATCTGATTATTCGGTTGACATTTTATTGCAAATTGACCGAAAAGCTAAAGGTCTAGGTAGTTTATTTGCTGAAGCCTTGGATATGGATGAAAGCTACGTAAGAACGACGATCACTAGACAGGACTTACCGACGATCCAAGCAAAACTACAGCAGATCATCGCTAAACATTCATAGTATACTGTCGCGTTACTCAATATCGACGCTCAGTGCTGAAATACTCGCGATTTTATCTGATTTACACGCGGTAGCTATACAAATACCCGCGGTAAGAACCGAAATACCCGCGTTCTCCTCTCCGTCTTCATTATAAAAAAAAACGCAGTATGAAAATCGAAATTTTTCATACCGCGTCTTTTTTATGCTGTTACATCACGTTTCATAAATGACAAGTAACTAATTGCAAGGAAAATCACAGCGTAGATAGCGAGGATTGTAAGCGAGAATGGCATCGTGATACCTTCAATCATTAAACCACCCGTTTCATACTGCGTTAAATTTGAATGTGTTAGCCAAACGTATTTCACAATTTCATATTTACTTAAGAACATGACAATCATTGTACCTGTAAATGATAAAAACATAGTTAAGCCGATTGCTAATGAGCTTGAACGGAAGACAGAGCCAACTAAGAAGGCAAATAAGGTAGACATGACAAAGTCACCAGCAGACAATAAATAATGATAAGCTAAATCGCCCCATACTGCCTTTTCAACAATTTGACCATTCACCATTTCTAACTCTGTACCCGTTGCCATACCAAATAGCACGAAGCCTACAATTGCACTGACAATCACATTCACTACGAATAAAAATAGTCCAAATAGGAAAGTGGTTACTAATTTAGAAGTTAATATCTTCGCACGAGACATCGGGCGTGTTAACAACATTTTAATCGTACCTGTTGAGAACTCACTCGATACAATACTTGCTGCCGTAATAACTGTAAATAATGTCACTAAAGTTAGCATGTTGCTAGTAAAGGACATAAAATTTTCGAGGCTTTCTGCTGTTTGCTGTGGTACATCATTTGCTAAACGATATTCAGAAAGGGCAATTTGCTCTTCGAAATATTTTTTATCTTCTACTGTAAGTTCATCAATTGTTAGTGATTCTTTATAATTTGTAATCGTTTGTTGTTCATTTTCTTGCCATGACAAGTCTTCTGCAGTTTTGGATTCATAATACTTCATCATAATACCAGGACCAATAATCACAAGAATTACTAGCGCAACCATTGCCCAAGTTCCTTTTTTATGCCATAATTTCATCCATTCATTTTGAATTAGCTTCAACAATTTGCCCACCTCCTGTCATTTCCAAGAATTGATCTTCTAATGTTTTTTGATGTGGTTGTATAGCAAATAGCTGAATGCCTTCATTTACGAACTGTGTGATAAGGTTAGGAATTTCCTCTTTCTTTATTTCCACTACGACACCTTTATTTTCAACCGTAAAGCTGTGGTCCAATTTTTGTAAATGTGCAGCAACCTGTTCACTCGGCGTTGCCTCAATATAATAAAATGAAGTCGTTTCATTTTTCATTTCACGAATGTCGATTAATTGACCATTCTGAATAACGGCTACACGATCACACATGAGCTCGATTTCTGAAAGCAAATGGCTCGAAACAAAAACAGAAACGCCATCTTCTTCTGCAATTTTACGTAAATACATACGAAACTCTCGAATCCCTGCAGGATCCAGCCCATTTGTCGGCTCATCTAATATTAAAAATTTTGGTCGGTGTAAGAGTGCCTGCGCTAAGCCCAGACGTTGACGCATCCCAAGTGAATACGTCGATACTTTTTCATGAATACGATTTTCTAATCCTACTTGTGTCACGACTTCGTCAATACGTTCTTTTGATACGTTTTTATGCATCCGTGCAAAATGCAGTAGGTTTTTATAACCCGTCATATATTTATACATTTCGGGATTTTCTACAATGACACCAACTTTACTAATCGCTGCCTCATAATGCTCTTGTAAAGATTGCCCGTCAATGATGACTTTTCCTTCTGTTGGATGCATGAGCCCTGTCATCATCCGAATTGTTGTCGTTTTCCCTGCTCCGTTTGGACCTAAAAATCCGGTAATTTGTCCGGGATATAAATCGATATTCAAATTGTGAATCAATTGCTTACCATTGATAGTTTTTGATAAGTTTTGTAGTTGGACAATTGGTTGTTGCATGGATTTCACCCTTTCCTGTAGTACGTTTTCATCCATTGTAGAGCATCCTTATTCGTAACATCTCGAATCGTCTCTACTTCGTCATGTGCAAGTATAGAACCATTTTGCAACAGGATGATTTGATCTAAAATTGGTTCAACTTCGTATAACTCATGTGTCGATAAAATAATTGTTTGGTGTTCAATATCTGTAAATTGGATAAGCCCCTTGATAAGCTCTTCACGAACAATTGGGTCAAGTCCAGCGAATGGTTCATCCATCACATAATAGGGCACCTCACGGCCAAGCGTCGCCGCCATTTTCATGCGCCCTCGATTGCCTTTCGATAAATTCCTTAGCTTTGACTCCTTATCCACAAGCAAAAATTCTGCAACGATACAGGCTTTATCATAGGAAAAATCTTCAAACTGAGAGGCATAGTGCTGAAATAGCTGCTCACCCGTGTAAAAATCAAAAAATAAATCGGTGTCAGGCAAATACGCAATCTGATCAGCACTTCTACGTGTAACAGATTGCCCATTCAACAGTACTTCCCCTTTTGATGGAAGTAACAAACCTGTCAGAACTTTCAATAACGTCGATTTTCCACTGCCATTTTCACCAACAAGCCCAATGATTTGTCCAATCGGAAAAGAAAAAGTAACATCTTGTATAATAGGCTTTTTTAAGTAACGGAAAGAAACATTGGATAACTGTAACACTTATTTCACCTCACGATTTCTTTTGTAAAACAACGAGCATTTCTTCCCTTGAAAACCCGAGCGCTTCAATGGATGTCAAAAAATTTTGTGCTAAAAAATTTTTCATATCTTCTCGTAGTTCTACTATTCGTTCTTCATTGGTTGTAATAAATGTCCCCTGCCCGCGTTTTGTTTCCGTTAAATCCATTGCTTCCAACTCCTTATATACACGTTGTACGGTATTGACATTCACGCCTGTTTCCACCGCATATTCTCGAACAGAAGGAAGTCGATCCCCAAGTAATAACTTCCCTTTCAGAATATCCCCACATATACGATCTACAAGTTGACTATAAATTGGTTTATCCCGTGAAAAATCTATTGTCATCGTAATATCACCTTCTCAAGCCACTTTGTCGCGACAATAAAAAGCAGTGCGAGTACGATGATAAAAAAGAATTCTTCTACAATGTACAACGAGCCAAGTTCGATTTGCATGGTTGGCACTTCTGATTTTGGTAAATATTGTGCCAATCGACTAATTCGAATTTCACCGAACTGGAAAATTTTATCATAAAATTCACTCTCTGTAAATCGGAACCATACATCCATACTCAAGAAAAACACAGGAATGGAAATAACGATGGCAAAACGACCTATAAAACGCTTCATTTGTAGAGTAAATGCTAAGAAGAGTAGGAGTATCACAAACAACACTAATTGAAACATCACAATCATTCCTACAATGAAGAATAGTAATAAAAGGACCTCTCCAAAATTTGCCACATAATTTTCTCTTACAAAATAAAATGCGATTGACGTAAAGAGACTATTGAATATTGTATAACCGATTAATGTAAAAATAATTTTCACACCAACCAGTTGAGCTATGGAACTCGTTGAATGTAGCCACATTTCTTTCGCCTTTAAATCAAAACGCATACTCGAGAAAAATTGTAACACTGCATAAAAGTTACCCAGCATTAACACAAGTATTGTGAAGAGAAAGAACAATTGTTGGTGCGCTGTTGTAATACCATCCCCAAAACGTAGCAATAAATAGGGAACTACGAGCGAAAGCGCAAGTCCTCCAATGATTGTGAAAAATAGCCTCCCTCTATAAAGCACCCATTCCTTCTTCATCAGCCCTGAAAATTTTTTCAATAAAAACACCTCGTGTCATAGTGTACTAGACACATATTACACTATGACGAAATATTTCGCAATAGCCAAAGAACGGAAAAAGGAAGAGCCTGTAAAAAAACAGTTCTCTTCCTTTTACCCTTCACTATTCCATTATGCTAGTTCGCATTTACTTTCTGTCATTTTAAAAATTGCTTGAGTGCTGCCATTTGCTGCTGTGCTTGTTCATAACCCATTTCATAATTGGAACGCATTTGTGTAGTATCTTTCTCAAAGCTATTTAATGCTTCAATTGGACGGAATATAAATGCCCTACCTTCTTCCTCTAGCTGCTCACAATGCGCCAATGAGGCATTGTAATGCTCAGCCCGCTTCTCCATACTTTTCACTAAATTAGGATATCGTTTCGCAAGTAATCGCATAGCCCACTTACTTTGCCTATCTAGCTTTTTTCGATAACCCTTTGGTCGTGTTAACACAAGTACATGCTTCTCAAAGCCTCTCTCAATACCATGCTGAATTGGAATTGGCTCCGCTAGTCCACCATCGTAATAAGCAGTATCATTTAATTTTATTTCAGGAAATAGGATGGGAATGGCACACGTAGCACGCAACATCATACATTCTCGATCCATTTCTCGCGCATCCATATACTCCACTTGCCCCGTCGAAGCATTCGTTACACCAAAAAGCAATTTTCCATCATATTGCTGATACGTGTCCCAATCAAAAATATCTAACTGATTAGGAATCACATTATAAGCAAAATCTAAGCCAAATAAGCTCTTCTCTTTAAGAAAATTTTTCAAGCCCATATAACGTTTATCGTGTCGGTAATCCATCAATACACGTAATGAACGTTCCTTTTGCTGTGACACGTAAGAGCATGCATTGATGGCGCCTGCTGAAATTGCTACGACATATGGCATCATAATGTCATGCTCTAAAAACGCATCCAAAACACCCGATGTAAACAACGTACGAAAGGTGCCACCCTCTAATATTAAACTCGAATTCTCGACATTCACCTGTAGCATCCCATCACTCTTTCATTCTATATTCCCTTTTAGTTTACAGCAATCATCGTCAACTTTCCTGATTATTTGCCGAGGTGAAACTTTACGTAATGATTGCCTCCTGAAAAATAAAGGCACTCTCATTAGGGCTTTTTAAGAGCATCATCGATACTATGAAAAAAGCGTCTCCTCTTTAATTGGATACGCTTTGATTGCGACCCTAGTTAGAGTCCTGTTTTGATCATTTTCATTTCTTTCATGAAACCGACAATTGACTTGAAAAGTAAATTCACCCATAGTAGCGTCATCAATATCAACAATAAACGTATCCCCCCAGCAATAGACCACTCAAAAAACGGACTTGATATTGCGAAAAGGTTCGTATATAAAGTAAATCCGCTCACGATTAATATATAGCCGCCTATTCCCATACTCATAAAAAATGACTTTTTCATGCTACGAATTTTTTCTTTCGCATCATATGTTAATGCCGGTACTATTTCTCCTACATCATATGGCATTGCCCAAATCGAATAATGCAACCATGTGATGTTGGATGCAAACTTTAACTGCCAGCCTAGTTCCTTATGAATTGTAAAGAAGCTACTATCAACCTTGGGCTCGAAGCTCACTTCATAAGCAATACGTTTGCTCGTCGTTTCTCGAAATGTAAAAATAGTTGCAGTCACTCGTTCTAACTCCAGACCTTGCTGTGCTTGTTCCTCGAGCCATCTCTTCGTTTGCAGCGGCAAGTCCATCCAGCCAAGCTTTATTTTCCGCACTTTTCGTCCACTGCTTATCTGAGGAACAGCCATATCCATTTCTTGCTTTTCAAATCTGCGGTATGCCCTGTACACATAAATTGATAAGCTTATGCAAAGTGTGCTAATCGAAAGCGGTATAGCAATCAACCACCAGTTTATACTGCCAACCACGCCTGATATGATTGCCGTCATTAGGAACATATTCAACTGCCCCATTGTAAAAAAAATAGCTAATAGGATAAACAAATACGTATGCATTCTAGCCCGTTTTACAATGGTTTCTCGTGATGGATAGACGGTAGCCTCTGTCTTTATCTCATTTTTCGCAAACTGCCAACGATTTGAAGACGCTACTATCTGCCAACCTGCCTGTACTAAAGCACTTGGTAAAATGCTTTTATCCAAACGAATCGCATATGCTACAGCTTTTGGTTCCCCCGCTTCGAAAGTAAACATACGTGTTACAGCATTAAAATTACATAAATGATAGCCCTTACTTGCCATATTGGTTAGCCATTCTTCTGTTTTATCTATTTGATAGCTCCACAGCCATTTCATCTTCTTCACCTAAAATCCCCCTCAAAGCGTAATACATGCTCATGTAACTCTTTTAAACGAATCATTTCAGCTTGCATCACTTGTTTGCCGATAGCCGTTACTTCATAGATGGTTTTTCTACGTTCATCGGCAAAAACCGTAATCATTTCGTCCTTTTGCATTTTAGTTAACGTACCGTAAATGGTACCTGAGCCAAGCTTTATACGACCATTCGTTAATTCTTCTACCCGCTTGATAATTCCGTAACCATGACGGGGCTCTGTAAGTGATAACAATATATAAAATGCGGTTTCTGTCATCGGTACATATTTTTTTATTAACTTTTCCAATTGTTTACCTCCATATGTCGCAATGTGACTATGTCGTATCTCGACTATATTACAACGTGACATATTATTTCAAATTAAATTTTGGAATAAATTTCATTTATCACGACATTACGTTTCGTTATTTTCATAAAAGTCATGTAAAATAAAAAAAGAATCATATTTCAGTTAATGTATTAGAAGGGGAAAAAATCATGTCTGAGGGAAGAATTACAGGGTACACGGCAAAAAGGATGAGAGAGAGCTTACAAGCAGATTGTCAGAACTGTTTTGGTCTTTGTTGCACAGCGCTCAATATTGTCGCATCCAGTGATTTTGCGATGAATAAGGCAGCGGGCACACCCTGTCTAAATTTGCAGTCTGATTTTAGCTGTCAAATTCACAGTAGTTTGAGAGAAAAAGGCTTTAAAGGATGTACAGTATTTGATTGTTTAGGCGCTGGCCAGATGGTTTCTCAAACTACATTTAATGGACAAGATTGGCGAAAAAATACTCAAATTGCCGCGAAAATGTTTCGTGTATTTCCAATTATGGAACAGTTATATGAAATGATTGCGTATTTGACAGAGGCATTGTCTTATGAGGTGTCAAGTTCCTTGTCTGAAAAACTAAACAGCCAATTAGAGCAATTACAGCAACTAACAAGGCAAGATGCAGATACACTGTTAGCTATTGATATTATGAAATACCGAATGCCCGTCAATGCATTACTTTTAGCAACAAGTGAACAAATACGGCTTGGCGTAATGGCTAAGGCTTGTGACGCTAAAAATAAGCGAAAATACAATTATAGGGGGGTCGATTGGGTTGGGAAAAACCTCAAGGGCAAAAATTTGACAGCGACTGACCTTCGAGGAGCCTATCTAATTGCCGCGAATTTGCAAAATGCGGATTTACGAGGCGTCGATTTTATTGGTGCAGATTTACGAGATGCCGAGTTAAGCGGTGCAAATCTATCTACTAGTATGTTTCTTACACAAATGCAAATTAATTCAGCTAAAGGCAATAGCAAAACATTATTACCATCACATTTGAAGCGACCTTCTCATTGGCAAGGCTAATAAAGTGAAACTTCAATCAGTGGGGGTTTTCTTCTCCCCCACAATAAATAGAGGAACACAAGCTAAAACCTTCACATCCTGTGAAAAAGCTTGTGTGAACAACATCCTGTTGCTGACGCTTCGCTTTCGCACATAAAACATCTGTTGCTCCGAACCATTCGGGCTTTTACGGGCAGTTGATCGCCTACCTAGTTGACTCGTTCTCATCTTTCAACTTCAGGTAGGCGTCTTGTACCTGACGCTTCGCTCTCAACTGACCGTTAATGCGGGATAAAAATCATGGACCAAAACAATGTATTTTCCCATTAAAAATGCTGTGGTTTAGGCTAGGCCGAGGGCACTGAAAAACTTACATTTATAAAATGTAATGTTCTTCAATCGGAAAACCGGCACTTTTTGTTCGATTTTGAACAAAAAGTGCCGGTTTTCTTTGGGTACCCCCTTATTTTTCATTTAACTTCAAGATACGTTTCAAATGTAAGTTTAAAATAAAGTTGCACCATTTTAACCCTTTGGATTGCAATGTCCAAAAGGTGGGTATGTATAACATATCGATATTCAACAAACGAGCCAAATTGTAGAGGAAACACGAATACGGTAAATGATGTCAAAGTAGTTATTATAATGGATAATCTAAAAGACTTTCGTTAAGAAATGCTTTTGAATTTTTAGAACAACAATTAAATTTCTATAAAAATAAACGAAGAAGACAAGGAACCATTAATATAAGAATTGTACCCACAACAGTCACGGATATAACTTTTATTAAATCTTTTTTCAAGAAAACACCACCCATAAACATTGGTCTTTATTTTCAGAATTTATAAAAACTATTATGATAATACTATCACTGTTTTTAAAATATCACTATTAGGAGTGGGCGTTGTTCCATAATAGGCCCCGATTGAAGAAAATTATAGGATGAAAATGATCACACTTTTTTATAAAAAATGTATACTAATTCGTAAGAGAAGAATCCATTTTGACAAACTTATTCAAGGTGATTAATTGGAAAGATCGAAAATGGGAGTGTAACATGAATTTGTTGAAATTAAACATGAAAAGGATGAAAAAATCACTTCTCTAGTTATTCTTGGAGGTGATTTTTTTATTGGGCTTTTATGTTAAAAATACCTTCTTTTCATTTACAATAAAATATGGCTTTTAGAGTTACTTTTAATCGAACTTTATACCAAACCAACGTCAAATTCACCGCAAATATTGTAGTAGCTCCTTGGATTTCCAGGCCAAATAAACCCGCCGATTCCGCTGTATTGTAGCCATACGGATATTTTAACTCACTATTCTTCGATTCAATCTTATAGCGCTTTTTCGCTAAGTCTTTGAATCTTTCCATTTCTTGTGAATCGGAAAGAATGAAACGCAGAAAAGCGATAAAATTAGTTGGTTGAAGTGCAGGCGGCGACTCCTTGGAGGACTAGCGAACAGCTTGGGACCCCGCAGGAGCGTTAGCGACGAGGAAGCTCAAGGTTCGCCTCTAGGGAAGCGTCCGCCGAAACGGAAATCAACGGCATCGAAGAAAAAGCCATGGCAGAAACGATTAATCGTTTCCGCCATAGCTAAAACTCATTTTAAGGACTTTTTCAGCGCCCTCTTTTAGGCCACAGCTTTTCGTTATTTCTCTTGTTTCTTCTTAAATACAATCGTTGCTAGTACTAAAACAAGTAAAATCGCTTGTCCGATCATTGTTTCTACTGTTGGATAAAAACCTATGAAACTAACAACTGGCAGACCATCAACGATTGTTGTCGGAACTACATCTCTCAGTTGTAATGTATGCAGGCTGACACCAATAATTTTAAATGCCAACACATAAATTAACACCGTCGCCACTGCAAAGAGCTTATGAATTCGAATTTTACCACTCGCCTTAAATAACACAACGGCTATAATCGCTAAGATAACAATTGCCACCACAATACCTAGCACAAACTGAGATGTTTCCATTTTAGGTGCAATCCCAGCGTAGAAAACAAGTGTTTCTGCTCCTTCACGGAACACCGATAAGAAACTGACAGACGCCATGGCGAAAACAGAGCCACTTGATATGGCATTGCCCATTTGTTTCGATATATAGCGATTCCAGCTTGTCACGTTCGATTTACTATGGAGCCAAATACCGACACCAATCATCATCGCAGCTGCGATTAAGCCGACATAGCCTTCCATCATTTCACGATTCGAATCTACAGTTGCAGAATTAAAGATCGTTGACATGAGGATAGCTGCTACAGCTGATAATAATACCCCAACAAATGCACCGACATAAATCCATTTACGCATAGATTTTTGTCCAGATTTATTTAAAAACGACACTAATGCTAAAATAATTAGTAGTGCTTCTAAGCCCTCACGTAGCAAAATTAACGCTGAATCCCATAACGTATAGTCTGTATCACCTTGTATCAGCTCTATCTCAGTACGAAATTTATCAAGCTTACTTTTTATGCCTTCTACATCGACTTGCGTTTTCAATAAGTCACTAACAAGTATAGGCATATCACTCTCTATTTTCGTATAAAGGCTACTATTGCGAGTTGAAATTTCTATTTCTACACTTGGCCAAATTGTAATAAATTCACGAATTTTATCGGATGCAGCCTGATAGTCGCCTGCGTCAACAAAATCATTTGCCTCATCGATATAGGCGATCAGTGTTGCTAGAGAATACTCACCCTCCACAACTTGTGCAGTTTCTTCACCCGCAACGAAATCCTCAATCGTTTGCTTTAAATCTGCATATTGTGACTGCATTAAAGCTATATCCGGCTTTTCTGAGGAAATCGTAATACGTAAGAAGGCCATTTGCGTTTCGATTTGTCCGTACATCGCCATACTTTGCTCACGAACTGGCCGTTCATTTTTATTCCATTTAATATTGAACTCTTTGTAAGCAGTGTCTATAACAGTTATGTCACCACTAGCTAAGGCTTTCTCAAACGCTGTCATAATCGGTTTAAATTTCGTACCAAATTCAGCGCGCTGTGCCGTTTCATCCACTGGGTTTTCAAGCTTTTCTAATGAACGTAAGGCATTCGATAATGCAGATAACGCCGTTAAGCGCTCTTCTTTAGATGTCGCTTCTACAGCTTGTGTTAGAATTTGATTGACCTTTTCTTTCGCTTCGGTTTGTTCAGATGTTACGGAAGCCCAGTCAGTTGTAAACTGCTCCAGTGCACGCTCAGCCTCTGTTTCCTTGTCCTGCTTTGTATTCATAAGGGCATCACTAATCGAAATGTATAAGTGACTGTAAGACTGCGCTGCTTGCACTGGCACTGCAAGTACTACTAGCAAACAAAGGATGATACTACAGCGCGTTAAAAAGTGCTTCACCTAAATAACTCCCCTTTTGTACACCAGGGAAGCAAGCAAACACAGCACTGCCTCGATGGGTAATATATTCATTCATTTTATCCATGCGCCCTAAACTATTTTGCACCGTGATAAACTGCGCTGGGTCTTTTTGGAAAGATATGAATAATAGTCCAGCGTCATGTGCACCTGTATTGGACATAACCCCTGAAGCATAAGAATAAGAACGACGTAGTATACGCGCACCTGATTTCCTTGCTAAATGCACATGGGATGTATCTGGCATAACATACTCGCCTTTGTCGTCTTTCGCCTCTACTTCGAAATCTTCAAATTCCTTCGTTTTACCCAATGCGGCACCACTGTCACGATAACGACCGAAAGTTGCCTCTTGATCTTTCAAAGAAGTTCGATCCCATGTTTCAAGGTGCATTTGAATTTTACGCGCAACTAAATATGAGCCGCCTTTCAACCAGCCTTTATCCACCCAAACAACCTTATTTAAATCTTTTTCATCAGTAATCGAAGGATTTACCGTGCCATCCTTAAAAGCAAATAAATTACGAGGCGTCCCTCCCCCTGCTGGGAATGAATTAAAGCCAGCTTGAGACCATTTAATCTCCACTTTGCCAGAAGCAGCACGCACTAAATTACGTACAGCATGGAACGCTACTTGCGGATCATTGGCACATGCTTGAATACAAAGATCGCCACCAGTAAATTCTTTTTGTAGCTGGTCCTTTGGGAAATGCGGTAAATCTACTAATTCTGCTGGTTTCAAGTGTGAGATGCCAAGTTTTTCAAAAAGTGAAGGGCCAACGCCAAATGTGATCGATAAATTGGCAGCATCTAAACCTTCTGCCTCCCCTGTATCGCCAGTCGGCACTCTTGTATTTGTTGTTAAATCTACCATTAATTCGCCATTCATTAAATGAACTACAAGAGGTGTCCATTTTTTGAACAACTCTTGTAGCTCCTTCTTCGATGTGATTAACACATTTAAAGAAGCAAAATAAATATGCGTTTGAACAGCTGTATTAATGCCAGATTGATGCCCACCATAAAAATCCACTTTGTTACGAGCAGTTGTACTATCTGCAACAGGTTCAAATACGTTATAGCCCATTGCTTTCATAACACCGCCAAAGCCAGAAGCACCGATAGCAACCCCTGCCACTCCGATGCCCGATAGCTTTAACATATCACGACGAGATATTTTTTTATCAATCCATTTTTCATCATTTGACGCTGTCATTATTCATCACTCCAAAATAATTCCCATTTGGCTTAATGGCTCACCAAGTTGGTTGACTGCAGCTGCAAGTGCTTTTGTATGTTCTTCAGTTAATTCTTCATAAGAAATATAACCACCATCAGCTGTTGCATGCTGTGCTAATAAATCATCTACTGCTTTGAATTTTTCATCTAATGTTGCTACTAAATTCTTGTCTTTTGCTTCTAGTTTTTGACGAAGAATTTCAAAGATTTTTTCTGCACCCTCAATGTTTGCTTTAAAGTCGTATAGGTCAGTGTGAGAGTAAATTTCTTCTTCACCAGTGATTTTTGAAGTTGATACTTCATTCAATAAGTCAACTGCACCTGTCATCATTAAATCCGGTGTTACTTCTACCGTTTGTACTAATGCATGCAATTCTTTGGCATCAGCAAGTAATTGATCTGCCACTGCTTCGTAACCCGCTGTCGTGTTTTCTTCCCAAAGCGCATATTCAAGCTTGTGGTAGCCACTCCATTCTTCCTCACCTTTGCCCTCTTCTTGAATATCGGCTAGACGCCCATCGATACGTGGATCAAGGTCGCCAAAGCTTTCAGCGATTGGCTCAGAACGCTCGAAATACATACGTGCAGGAGCATAAGCAGCTTTTGCGCCTTCAATATCGCCCGCTTTGAACAAATTCACAAACTTCTCTGTCTCCATCAGAAATTGATCCATTTGTTCTAAAGCAAACTGTTGATAGGCTGTTAGTTCAGCAGTTAAATCAACCTCAGCTGCTGGTTGTACTTCCTCTGTTGCTAGTTTGTCTTCTTTTTTTGCTTCGTCTGTATTGCCACAGCCCGTCATAATAATACCGCCCGCCACTAATACTGACAGTAATGATTTGTTTTTCATGTTAAGTACCTACTTCCGAATTTGTTTATCCTGTACTATAGAGTGCCAAGTCTTCCACATCAAGTTAAATAGTTTAAGTGGAAGATTGAGCCCTGAGGTACCCGATTTATTCAACTTACAATCGATAGGGCATTAAGTCCCCCATCAATTTAAAGTTTTACTTTATATGTGAATGATAATGATTATCATATTTGATTGCAAGAAGTATTTTTATTTAAAGAAAAAAACGTCATTTCGCAGTTGAATTTTATAATCAACTAGCAAAAATACGTTTTTTCCACAATATAACGATTCTAATCTATGAAAATTTTGCTTGTTTCAAATTTTCGTGTTTTCCATACAAGAAGTAATACAGCACAATGGAAATTAAAATAACGAATACCATTGCCAAGAAAATGGCGCTGTAGCCCATTGCCGGTGCAAAAAAACCTAAGAAATAAGGCCCTACGCCTAATCCTAAATCATACAAAATGAAGTATGTCGATGTCGCAAGTCCTAGTCGTTCATTCGGTGTAACTTTAATAGCTATTGCTTGTGCCACTGAGTTGAAATTCCCATAACCAATCCCAATACAAGCAGCAGCTATTAAAAATACAACAGTGCTCGTAGCTGAACTAAACGCGTACATACCAATTGCAAATAGCACCAGACATGGATAAATAATAATATTCGCGCCTCTTGAATCTAGTAATTTCCCCGTGAATGGACGAGTCGCTAAAATGACGATTGCATAAACGATAAAGAAATAACTACCAGCCGTTACTAGATCCAATTCTTTGGCATAGAACGTCATAAATGACATAACGCCTGAATAAGCAAAACCAATAACGAGTGCTACAAATGCAATTGGCACTGCGCGCAGTTCAATAAAGTTGGACACTTTGAAGCCTGTCTTCGCTGCAAGTTCTTTCGCCTTCTTCGGTGCATCTGGCACTGTCACAATAAAATACATCATAAAGCAAATAATTGCCAAGACTGAATCGACCGCAAAAATCATGCGATAATCTTCAAATAACTGTGTTAAAAGAATCCCGACAAAAGGTCCGATAGCAGTCGCTAAAATAGCACTTAAGCTATAATAACCAATACCTTCTCCACGTCGATCCGGTGGTAAGATTTGAGCAATAATTGTACCCGTTGCCGTACTTGCCACACCTAATGCTATCCCTTGCACCAATCGATTCAGCATTAATAATGGTAAACTTCCTGCAAGAAAATACGACATTGTTGATAACATAAATAGCAAGAGTCCACAAAATAATGTCTTTTTACTGCCCCAATCTCCAATGATGCGTCCAGTACCTAGACGCCCTAATAGCGTCCCTATTATAAAAATACTCGACACAAGCCCCGCGGTACTCGTTGAGGCGCCAAATTGTTCCACTGCATAGCCCGCAATCGTCACCATTAATAAATAGAAAATTAATGTGATCGTAAAATTGATCAGTGAAACGATTAAAAAGTCCTTTGTCCAAAGTTTATGTCTAGTTGCTTCCACTTGCTTCCTCTCCTACTGATGAATGTTTGCACAAATTTTTGCTAAAACTTGTGTTGCAATTTCAATATTCTGCATTGGCACACCTGCCAATGCCTTTTCTAAAAATGGTTTTAAATGAGCCTGAATTTCCTGAACGGTATTTTCACCAAAAGCGGTTAATTGTACAAGCTTTTCTCGCTTATCCTTGCCCGCCACCGTTTCAACATAGCCAAGCTCCACTAGCTTTTGTACAAGTCTCGTCACGCTCGGCTTCTCAATGAACATATAGTTCGCAATTTCAACCAGCGAATGCGGCCCCTTATCCATCAACAATCGCAGGACAGCCCACTGAGAACTATACAACTGATATTTCTCTAACTGCACATTGATTTGATTTATAAACGGTCGATACATTAATCGGTACTCATTAAAAAAATGCTGTTCAATGGTCAAAGTATCACTCCTTTACTTTTCTTAGTACGATAGATTAAATTAGTTAGCCTAGGTAACTATATACCCAACTTCGCCATTTGTCTAGCCCTATACATGCATTTCGTTCAGCTGCCTATCCGTCACTTTTCTGGTTCTATCCGTCACTTCATCGAATCTATCCAACACTTTCGCATTTCTATCCGTCACTTTGACAATTCTATCCGTCTCATGCTCCTAATAGCCAAAATTCAGACCGCTTGAATTTTGGTATCACCATTTTACTCCGTAATCCAATATCTTGTATGCTTTTTTGTGCCGACTGCTTTTAAAGGTAGCTGCTGCAATATTCTATATGCCACATTCGGAGAGCTGATTGCAAAAAATTCACAAAAGCTTTTATTCGTTAAAAATTCGCTTATCAGTAAGCGGTAATCCTCAAGCGCACTCAAAACAGCATGATTATCTACTAAACCGCAGCACTCACAATACCAGTTTTTATAGTGATAGCTCATTCTTTGCCCATTCGAACAACCTGGGCACAACACACCTTTCACTATATCCTGTATAGGTATAGATAATTGTCTTTTCATTGGTGTATGCATCGTAAGCAAGAGATTCGCAAAACGTTGGAGCTCTGCTTCATCCACGATTGCCTCATGATGTTGTTGAAGCCACGCGTTTACTTGATAACGTAACCCCGATACATGAAACACAGGCTGTCCCCGTAAACTCTGCGATAAAATTGCATTTTTCGTCGCAAAGATGACGGCGTACTTTACAGGTATCTCGAGCCGCTCCACCTGAAGCATCTCTTTCATCCACATCGCATGTCGCCTAACCTGATGAAAAGGATCATTCATTCCTTCAACATTGCCATTTGCCGTTGTTCTAGTAAATTGAGTAAAGGGTTCATCGAGCTCCAGATAGCCTGTGATATTTTTAATTTCTAAAATCATAATAAAGTGGGGACATAGAAAAATCGTGTCAATTTGATGTGTGGTGCCGAAGCGATTGATGGTTTGCAAATCATGAAGAAAATAATGAGGATGAGGGTAATCCATTTCAAGCCATTCTGCATCTACTCGTTGTTCTCCCGCATAGCCAGCCTGTATGCGACGTAACTGCTCATAGTAGTTGGTGTACGCTGTATGTGCCTTAGGCAATCTACGTATCAGTGCCTCTAAAATTTTTTGTGTTTCTGATTGCTGGCGTGCTAATATAATCATTGTTTTCACCTCCTTCTCCTCATTATAAAGAAAGAAAGCCCCGCAAAACGGCTTTCCGAAAAACTTGAAACTCGTTTATATCAAAATAAATCTTTCTTCATTTTTTCTCGATAAAAAGCACGAAGAAAATGGCTATGTCTAGCTCTCTCTACTACTTTTCCGCTGCCTATCCGTCACT
This sequence comes from Lysinibacillus sp. NPDC048646, assembly GCF_050272295.1. Taxonomy (NCBI): domain Bacteria; kingdom Bacillati; phylum Bacillota; class Bacilli; order Caryophanales; family Bacillaceae; genus Lysinibacillus; species Lysinibacillus sp. NPDC048646. The sequence continues at coordinate 232,959 of NZ_JBNNLZ010000002.1, read as the reverse complement.
TTTCTGGTTCTATCCATCACTTCATCGAATCTATCCAACACTTTCGCATTTCTATCCGTCACTTTGACAATTCTATCCGTCTAACTGACATTCACTGACCTTTCTAAACAGAAAAATGACTGAACAGCGCGAGCCGTTCAGTCGTTTTTGCGTAATAAATATAAAAAATAAGGTGCACCGATACACGCTACAACAATTCCTGCCGGCACAGTTGCCGTTGAAATCGCCACGCGTCCAATTGTATCGGCAAGCATTAATAGGCTAGCACCGATACATAATGTTAACGGTAAAAAGAATTGATAACGTGGTCCGACGAGTTGTTTCGCGATGTGCGGTGCCATTAAACCGATAAAGGCAATTCCACCAGTTACTGATACAGCCGCTGCCGCTAATGCAACAGAAACAACTAATAATTGCAGACGCTCTCGTCCAATATTCATGCCAAGACCGGTTGCCGTTTGCTCTGTCATTGCCAGCACATTTAACACATTCGCCTTATAAAAGATAAATGGTATACACAGCACAAGCCAAGGCACTAAAGCCCAGAAAAATGGCCAATCTGTTCCCCACACGCTACCTGCTAGCCATTGCGCGATAAACTGCACATCACTTCGCTCAGCAGAGGAGATTAAAATCATCATCACACCCGATAAAGCAGAAGCCACCCCTACCCCAACTAAAATGAGCTGTACCGGTTGAACGCCTATATTCCGCTTATACGAGAAGAAATAAATACATAATGCTGTGAATATGGCACTGGCAAATCCTACTACTGGGAGCACATACGCAAAGTTTGGTAAATCACCCTTCGCGAATAGGTAAAAGAGTGTAATCCCAACTCCAGCACCTGCATTGATCCCAATAATCCCGGGGTCTGCTAAATCATTGCGCGTAACACCTTGCAAAACGGCCCCAGCTAACGCTAACGCCATCCCTGCTGCTGCCAACACAAACATTCTTGGCAATCGCACAGAAAACAAGACAAATGATTCTTTAAAACTGCCATCTCCCAACAGAATCGGTATAATGCGGTCAATCGATACAGAAGCTGCCCCCAGCGAAATACCCATGATAAAAATAACAACTGTCAACAATAGCCAAGCAAGAAACCATCGACGCTGTTTTTTACGCCCGACTTTAAACAATCTGACGACCTCCCTTCCGAACTAGAAGTAAGAAGAATGGAAGGCCGATAATCGAAATAATAGCCACTACTGGGGTTTCATATGGAGCATTAATCATACGACCTGCAAAATCAGCCAAGACCATAAACCAACCACCAATAAGGGCACTCATCGGTAAGACAAATCGATAGTCAGTACCCACAAAGACTCGGACAATATGTGGTACCATCAAACCAACAAATGCCAAATTACCGACAAGCGCCACTGCAGAGCCCGCTAATACAACAACTACAAACATCATAATGCCTTTAATCACTGTTGTATTTTGCCCTAAACCAACAGCTACTTCTTCATTTAAGCTTAAAATGGTTAGTTGACGACTGCATGCAAAGGCAATTACTAAACCAATTATTATAAACGGCACGATAATCAATGCTTGCCACGTTGTGCCAATTAAGCCACCACTTGTCCACATCGACACATCTTTTGAAATCTGAAATAATATGCCCGTACCATCTGCAATAGCTTGTAATAGAGCTGATACCGCGGCACCAGCTAAAACAAGTTTTAATGGTGAAAAACCCTTCTTTGTTGATGCGCCTATACCATAGACAATAATCATCCCGATTCCTGCACCGACGAAGCATGCAAAAATTAGCATATAATATGAAGTAATAGGGATAAATGCCATGGTTAAGGCTAGTGCCGCATTCGCACCCGCCGTCAATCCAAGAAGCCCTGGGTCTGCTAATGGGTTTCTTGTAACCCCTTGCATAATTGCCCCAGCGACTGCTAGTGCACTGCCTACAAAAATAGCTGCAAGAATACGAGGAAATCGAATTTCACGTAATATAGCATAATGCTTGCCACCGCTTTGTCCAACAATCGCTTGATAGACATCTTGAATGCTTGTATTGGCCGCGCCGACACAAAGTGAAATACTTACTGTCAAGATTAATAAAATCAGTGCAAGCAACACTTGAAGCCAAAATGGGAACTGTCGAAACTTTGTCATTTGCCTTCGCTACTCTCTACTGAAATTATTGTAAAAACTTTTCTTCAAAGAATTCTAGTTGATAATCTAATGTAAGCGGATCATTAAAGTAAAATGCATTGGCATTTACTTCAAATAAATGACCATTCTTCACTGCTTCTAAATCTTTAAACCATGTAGCTTCTGTGAATGAAGTATCTTGGTCCATAAACATACTAAAAATTACATAATCACCAGCGTAATCACCTAATACCTCTTGAGAAATAGCGAAATAACCTGGCTCCAACGCCACTTCCTTCACTTTTTCAGGCATTTTCAAGCCCATTGCTTGGTATAAAATTTCTGTTCCACGACCCCAGTTATCTCCATAAAGATACAATTGTTTATTGAAGTTTTCAGCGACTGTAACAGTTGCATCATCACCAATTTTTTCTTTGATTTTTGTACCTAGTTCAGTAGCACGCACTTTAAAATCCTCTACCCATGCTGTTGCTTCTTTTTCTTTGTTTACTAACTTACCGATTTCAATAAATTGCTGTAAATAATCAACTTTCCCGTACGTAAATAATACTGTCGGTGCGATTTCTGCTAATTTATTTGCATTTTCGATACCGCTCAAACCGATAATTAAATCTGGTTCTAGCTCCAGTATTTTTTCTATATCTGTATTTTCCACTACTTCCGCATTTTTAATGGCATCTTGGAAGTTTGGATTCTTTGCCGCCCATGAATCAACACCAACCACATTGACATCAAGTTGTAATAAATCCCCAACAAATGAAGATAACACAACTACACGTTTCGGATCAGCTGGTACTTCAATAGGGCCTGTTTCAGATTCATACGTAATTGTCTCTTTCGAAGATGCATCGTTAGAACCTGCATCCGATTTCTCAGAACTATCTTCTTTATTGCCGCATGCTGCTAGTACTAATACAAGCATCATAAACATTGGTAAAAGCCACTTTTTCATTTGTATATCCCCTTTTAAATTGTTTGTAATAAGTTATATGTAATGCACATTGGCTTGTCCGTTCGTGGATCTTTGCCAATCACTGCATCAATATTAAACACTTTCTGTAAAACTTCAGGCACAATGACTTCTTCTGCCGTACCAAATTTCACAAGCTCTCCGCTTGAAAGCGCCACAATATAATCTGAAAAACGTGCTGCCTGGTTTAAATCATGTAGCACCATGACAATTGTGCGACCTTCATCTTTATTTAGCTTGCTTAGTAATTCTAGTACCTCAAGTTGATGCGCCATATCCAAATAAGTAGTCGGTTCATCTAAAAAAATAATATCCGTTTCTTGCGCTAATGCCATCGCGATCCACACGCGCTGACGTTGCCCACCAGATAGTGCATCAACCGTTTGCTGACGATAGTCATCCGTTTTTGTGACTTTTAAGGCCCAATCAATCATGTCTTTATCCTTTTGAGATAAATTGCCAAAGCCATTTTGATATGGAAATCGTCCATAGGATACAAGCTCTTCCACCGTTAACCCATGCGCACTTTCAGGACTTTGTGGCAAAATGGCCAACTCTTTCGCCAATTCTTTTGTTTTTATCTTTGAGATATTTTGGCCATCCAAAATTACTTGTCCCTGATCATGCTTTAATATTCTTGCAATGGCCTTTAATAGCGTGGATTTGCCACAGCCATTTGAGCCAATAATTGTCGTTATTTTGCCGTCTGGAATTTGTAATGATAAATCATGCACAATCGTTTTGTTATCATAACCAACACGAATCGATTCAATTTGTAAACGCAAAACGTAACCTCTCTTTCTTTTTACTTATCTCCATGCTATGATAATCACAGCTCATAATGATAATCATTATCACTAAAGTTAGTCTAGTTTTCAGATAAGAATTTGTCAATTACTTTTTTATTATTTTTTAAGGGTGAGGCGATAAAAATGCAAGATATATACGATGTAACGATTATTGGTGGTGGGCCTGCTGGTCTATACAGTGCCTTTTATAGTGGTTTAAGGGGATTAAAAACGAAGCTTATTGAAAGTCAGGATCAGCTCGGTGGCAAAGTCTTACTTTACCCAGAAAAACTGATTTGGGATATTGGTGGTCATCCTCCAATTTTAGGCGAACAATTTGTCAAACAATTAATTGCACAAGCAAAAACATTTGACCCAACTATTTTAACTGGAACAAAGGTAGACTACATTGAGCGTCAAGAAGATACTTTTGTCATACATACAGCTCAAGGTGACAAGCATTACTCGAAAACAATTCTTTTAGCCGTTGGTGGTGGCATCATTAACCCTCAAAAGCTTACGCTAGAAGGCGCAGAAAAATACGAAATGACAAATTTACACTATACGGTACAATCCTATCAGCGCTTTGTAGACAAGGAAATAATAATTTCTGGTGGTGGTAATGCAGCACTCGACTGGGCGGTTGAGCTTAGCCCTATCGCCAAAAACGTAACCGTTGTATACCGTAAAGAAACCTTATCTGCACATGAAGCGACGATACAAGAGGCACTCGCAGTTGGCGTTCAAATCGAATGCAATACGACGATTACAAAATTGTCTGCTAATACAAATAAAACAGCCATTCAATTAGTAACGTGTGAGAATTCAAAAACAACACAAAGTTACACACGTCAAATAGACGAGGTAATCGTTAGTCATGGCTATAACCGCGAAGCATCGTTAGCATTTGAAGAATCCATTACTATTCCAAAGAAAGATGATTATTATTTCGAAGGGAAAGCAACTGGTGAAACTGCTCAACCTGGCATTTTTGCAGCTGGCGATATTTTAGCTTTCGAAGGTAAAATCCATTTACTTTTAGGAACTTTCCAAGATGCCGCAAATGCGGTCAACTCGGCGAAAACCTATCTGGAGCCAACAGCCTATCGTAATGCGGTTGTATCTTCACATAACGAAATATTCAAAGAAAAAAATCGCTCCATTATTGAAAAACAACTTGTACAAGTAAATTAACCTCAACTGAATAAGGAAATCAAAAGAAACCCTCCTAAGACTCCATGTTATCCAGAACTAAAAAATATAAATTAAAGGACATACCCTATGACAAATATGGCATGTCCTTTCAGACTGTAGACAAACTCAAAAAATTGAGTTTGTTCACAGTCTTTTTTCTTTTAAAATAGACTGTTGCTCCGAAAACCAAAAAGATAGCTACTGGCCTATGCCTTTCAACATCAACTAATTCCACCATTTTTATTACAATTAAATGCTACTTCAATATTATGACTTGAAGAAACACCACCCTGTGAATATTTTCCTCCCACAGTGATAAGATATATACGACCACCATCCGTCATGGAATGATCATATCCTGTTTGTATCCAGATTCCACCACCACTCTCTACTTGCGAAGATATAGCGTCAAACCTTGAAAATAATTGCCTACCATTCGGTGTATTTGAACTTAATTGTGTCTCAAAAGAACCTGTAAAACGAATAGTTCTTACACTTGAGCCTATATGAAAATTTGCTGTCTTCGGAACTAGATCAGGCGCATAAATATCGGTGTTCGTTAATACAGTAATTTTAGCATTAGCTCTATCGCTAACTATTTTTTCGAATTCTTCTAGTTCAACCCAATCTTCTTGTTTAAACTTGTCCATAGTCTCGATAGACAAATCTTGATTTGGATACGCTGAAGATACCTCAGTAACTATTTTAGTATATTCCTTGTAATAATCTTCTTTTTGTTCTTGCGTTAAATCTAAAGGAACTGCTGACACCATAATTTTTCCTTTATCTGTATCAGCTAATTGCTCAATTTCTACAGTTTCTCCAACAGTCAAACCTTCTGATGTCTCTTCATTAATCTGTCCTTCTGTTTTTTCATTTACACTACATCCTGCCAAAACAATCGTTCCAAGTAAGAATCCTGTATACACATATTTTTTCAACAATCCCACCCCATATACTCCATTGTAATAATTAACCAATATTTTTGATTATACAATTTCAAGAAAATTTAATCAATTTAAAATTGGGAGCGATGATTAATTATCACATCCACTAACTTAGCAAGCTCGCCGTGCTGCTATGATTAAGATTTTAATTTTACATCGTTTGGTTTTTTCATGAATAAAGACAAGACCAAATTAATGACAGCAAATCCTAATCCTACGGTGAAGACGAATGATGAACCTGATGTCATATTAATTGACAAAAAATGCACATCAACTATATAGCCGTTGATGTGCATCTTATATTCGTATTCCATCTAGATAAACTATCTAAATAAACTTAATAATGACCCCATTTGCCTTAGCATATTAACCCCGCTTGTTATTTTTCCCGCATGGCCCATAATTGCATTTAAATTATCTGGTAATGTTCCAAATCTAGAAACCAAAGGTTGTTGATTAGGATAAAAGAAAGGTTGCACCTGTCTACCTTGATAAGCGGGGCCAAAACCTTGTCTATTTCTTAGCGGGAGTGGTCTCCTTCTAGGATTCGGCGGATAAAATGGCATCAATTCACCCCCTATCTGAAAGCTATAAAATAGTATATGCCTGTATTTTTTTATAGATTAGACTTTCGAAGAGATTGCTGATAAATATTCATAGAGATATATTGCCTAAAAAGATAGTGAAATCTAGTGATTTATGACACTTTTCATACAGCCCCTCACAGCCTATTACGGCCTTATTACAAGCAAATAATTGAACCTACGCTTACTTCTTGTTGAGGTTCTTTTCAAGTAAACTTTATATTTTGCAGGAACCTTACTATTTTTATTTTCATATTATATAAATAAGACGAATAAAGAAGGTGGTTCTATTGCCAAAATCCAAATACCTAGATTTTTTGTCCCAATTTGGTGTTGGGGGTGCACATCCTGGTGGTATTAATCTAACAAAAGAAATATTCAGGTCTGAGAACATTCACAATAATTCTCACCTTTTAGATGTAGGCTGTGGTACAGGCCAGACAGCTGCCTATTTAGCTTCCAACTATGGAACAAATGTAACTGGCATCGATATCAATTCAATAATGGTAGCTAAGGCCAAAAAGAGAATGAAAAAAAACAGCTTACCAGTTAAAATTATTCATGGTTCAATCGAACAAACACTGTTACCGGATCATAAATTTGATTTTATTATTTCTGAATCTGTTCTTTCGTTTGTAAATAAACCTAAAGCCCTTAAAGAAATCTTTCGTTTATTAAAAAATGGCGGTCGGTTCATTGCCATTGAATTTACCATTAATCGACCGCTCGAAGCAAAGTGTGAAGAAGAAATTAAACAATTTTATGGATTTGATTCCTTCTCCATGAAAAAGGATTGGATCGCTTTATTTAAACAGGCTGGTTTTAAAAATATACGTATACAAAAAAACAAATCAATCTCTTCAGTACCTGAATATCATTACTCCAAGGAGATTGAACCTGAACTTTACGAGCTCATGGAAAAGCATTATGATATGAACTTAAAGTATGAAGAGGTATTAGATTATAGGGTTTATTCATGTACTAAATAACTTGTTTAATCAATTGGTTCTTCATCTCTAAGATGAATTAAATTCTTACCTCATGGAATGATAAAAATTATAACAAAATTTCTTGATACAGAGGTTTTAATTCTTCTGAAGCACTGTAAATCACTACAGCAGCTGGTTTATTCGAGCAAACTCCCCAAATAGCGTAACAAACACCTTCCCAGACATATTCAATCATTTCATCAAGTTCATCTTTCCAGTTCTCTTTCTGGCTTTGACTAAGATACTCCACTATGTTTCTTTTACAGGATAATAATAGTTCTAAACTGACTTTATCATTAATTTTCTCCCAAAAAATAGCATGATGTTCATGTTCTTGAACAGCGAGTACACAACTAATGAAAATAGGCAGCGTTTCAGATGTGAAACCAAATTTTTTGATAAACACAGGTGTGAAAGCTGTTTGGATTAACGAGTGGTCTCCATCACAGGTTTCCATATATCTTTTTACTAAGGGCCAGTATTCTGAGGAAACTAACCCTAAACCTAAGACTGCAAATGTGGACGGCATAGCACAATCCTCATCCTCTAAATCCATATACCACTCATATGTTCGCATGGATTTTTCAGCGTATAATTTAATTTTGGCATGCAGTTTCGGATACTTTAGAGCATTGGCAAAAAAATTATGAACAGGTACATGAGGTAAATTATCGATTGGCAAGTACTCATTTGCAGAACTAGAAAACTTAATTTGATAACTTTTAGGGAAATTCAAATCTAGTAACTGAATAATAAAATCCAAGGATTTTTCATATGCAACCTGTTTTTCGTTGTTAATTTTGATATCAATAATGGCAAAGACATCATTAGCTTTACAGTCAACATCGTTATCACTATAAGAACTTTCACTTATAGAAAGTTCCCCCGAACCATTTTTTCGAAGTTTAGCTACTGCATTTGATCCTGATGCCTCTACCAATTTAAAAAGGCGATCCGCTGAAAGCGATTCATAACTTGCACCATATTTCATATAACATATGGCTACATAGCACACAAAATTGAGTAATTCTAGATTGATCTCTTCTAACTCCATTCCTTCTTTTAATGTATATGTAGAATCATAGTTTTTTGTTTCCCTAGAGAAATACTGTCCCTCAATATTTTTTTCAATCCAAACTTTCAATGTGTAACTAATATTATTGAACCCTACCAACTGACGCAATTGTTCGCAAAAAGCTTTAACTGCGGCATGACTAAATGTTGTCGTTAGTTGATTATTTAAATAAAATTCTAAAGTACTCGTTAGCAATAGACTTTCTCCCGTTGATAACTTAATAGAGAGAGGATAGTCTTCAATCAATTTACAACTCCTCGTTTGAATTTCAGTTATCGCTTGTTGAAAGATTTCTAGATGCGTTGTAAAATTGGCAGATGTTAAGTAATTCATTTTCTCAAACCCTCCTTAGGACTCATTAAGTACAGCTGTAAATCTTCTATAGTCATTTCTATAAAATTTTCTATTTCATCTTCAATCACTTTTTCTACTATTTCCGACCACCCTACATAGCCAATAAAGTGAAACTCCAATCAGTGGGGGTTTTCTTCATCCCCCACAATAAATAGAGGAACACAAGCTAAAACCTTCACATCCTGTGAAAAAGCTTGTGTGACCAACATCCTGTTGCCCCGAACCAATCGGGCTTTTACGGTCAGTTGATCGCCCACCTAGTTGACTCGGTCCCTTCTCCACTTGAGGTGGGCGTTGTACCTGACGCTTCGCTTTCGGAACAGATAAATTACTGACCGTTAATGCGGGATAAAAGCACAGTAATCCGTACACTGGGCAAGCCAGTTATTACCTTGCCAACTTATATAACTTGGTGTTCGATGTAAGATTTTTCTACAAACGACTCATGACTCATTTACTACCCGTTCATCATGATATAAATCCGATTAAAATGTTCCATTATACTTCTCTGCCGCTTTCCCACTCCAAATGCAAGTTGGACAAAGATACTCGACTGATTCTATTGCATATAGTCCACTTTCAAGACATATTTCTATTTCTTCTTCACAACAATCACATGTCACTATTTTGTCTGTTTTGAAAATACCTGATTTGATGGGATGCGCTATATACTTAAATTTAGGTCATGTTAATTCCAATTCTTCTGCTGATGTATTACACAGGCTACTCTCTCCTTATCGGTGTTATTTATCCCTGCCCATTCATTTCATTTCTAATTGTTTTAATTTACGTAATACATCATCTCGATTTTTTGCTAATTTAACATAGGCAGGTAGCGAATGCGAAGCTGTTTTACCTGTAAAGTTCTTCGTTCTTAATTTATCCGACACATAAGCAATTAAATACTTCAAATGACTTTTGTTTAACGCCCATATAGGTTGATTAGGTCCTAAACTTGTTAACAGATGGAAGTCTAGTAGAAATATAGGATCTGCCCCTTTTGCATTCGACACTTCTTTATAGTAGACTTTTGTTGGATTAATTTTGATATGACATTGTACAAGGGCATTACAATAAGGGCATTCCTTATTTAACTTCCTATAATGACGATCTTTATCTTCCAATTGAATATTTACATGTCGTCTACAGGATTTACATTCCCCTTGTGCAAAGGCTTTTACTAAATATTGCTCCTCTTTTGTTTTACGGAAAGTACAATTTTCGCATTGTACAATATAAGTGTTGTCGATTCTTTTAATCTGGGCACATTTTGTACATTTGGGACATTGTACTAATACGGGATTTCCTCTTGACGTAAAGCTATAAAAATCATAAGTAAAGAATGGTGAATCTACAAATTTCTCCATGAAGGTAACCTTCCCTTTCAATGAATATAAAACAATCGCTAAAGTGTAAACTTTCTACTTTAGCGATGTTTTTACTAACATTATTTCTACCAATCTCTATTTCTAATTGCTTCTTCTATATCAATATCAATTTTATAAGCTTTTAAAACTAAGAATACCGTATCTGCAATGGATTCTCTTGCAACGGTTTCAACCCTACTTCTATTTTCTTCAAATTCTTCTGCAAGCTCATTAAGTTTATCGGTCATCTCATTTAATTTTTGTTGTACTGTTTTTTTGTATATGCTTCATTTTCAAGATATTTCGCAACCACTTCAATTGTAGCTTTCACACCTTATCTACTAAAAAGTTAATTTCTTTTTTCAAGGGAAATCCTCCAAATTATGTTTATATATCAAAATTAATGTAGCTATTGATAGAATAACATATTCCTTTCTAGTTCGAAAAAAAGTCTCTTCCTTTACTTATTTTATGATTTCCAAAAAATGTTTTAATATCCTAGCTGTTAAGCCCCAAATTGTATACTTATCATAATCAAAAAACCATTCCTCCATTGTACGAGTTCTCCATTGATATTGTGAACCATTCATAATTTTATCAAAAGGAAAGTCGAGGGAAGGCACTGGTTCCACAGATACTAAATGCATATAAGGCTCATAATTGAATAGCCATTGAAGTGGTACCGTAAATACCTCTTCCACTTCTTCTTTGTTGTAAGCATGACGAATTTGATTGTAGTCAATGGTTGCGACAAATGGGTAGATGACAAATGAAGAAGAAGCAATATAAGGACTTAATTGCCCGACAATATGAATCGTTTTAGGGTCAATTCCTAATTCTTCAGTTGTTTCTCGTACAGCTGCTGCCAATGGTGATGGATCTGATGCGTCGATTCGACCCCCAGGAAAACTTATATCACCTGGCTGTTTTCTCATTGTGAATGAACGAACTTCAAAAAGAATATGCCATTCTTCATCTACTTGAACTAATGGAATCAATATCGCTGAACGATAAGCTGTTTCCTCTCCTATAAAGAGAGATTGATTTTGGTTTAAGTCATTCTTCAGTTTTTCTAGGAACATGAAATTTCCCCCATCTTGCTATTTTCTATTCTTTTTTATCGTATCACTAATAGTTTGATGGTTAAAGAACATCAGATTGCTTTCATATGTTTTCTATTAGAAAACATATGGACACTAGCAAATGAAATGTCAAAACATTAAAACGACAGCTTATCCATTACTTAATCAGACTGTTATTGAACCTCTCACGACTGAAGTCGCGAGTGTTCGCTTCGAATCCTTAAAAAAACAATAAAATTTTTAGCTCTATAACGAACTGGATAGGATTCCCTACTATATGGTTCTTTGTCATCTCCTCTTCATCCATTTCTTATAAGTTTCCTAGAACAGCTTCAAACGTTCCTCCAAAAACATCAAAATAACTAAAGCTTCTTTTACGCATTTCCATTCTCCATATTCTTGCTTATAAAAATCCAAATAAAATTTCTTACTTTTAATAATCGGGTTATTTAACCATTCCTATTTAGAGGTGTTATCATAACCTAGTTTATATCTCAAAAGAAGGAGCGATAAAATGGTTAATTTCCCAGGAGGATTTCCTGGTGGCATGCCAGGCGGAATGCCGGGAGGGATGCCGGGTGGAATGCCGGGCAGATTCCCAGGTGGGATGCCAGGCGGAATGCCAGGTGGGATGCCAGGCGGAATGCCAGGTGGGATGCCAGGCGGATTCCCGGGCGGAATGCCTGGTGGATTCCCAGGTGGGATGCCAGGCGGATTCCCGGGCGGAATGCCGGGTGGATTCCCAGGTGGGATGCCTGGCGGAATGCCTGGTGGATTCCCAGGTGGGATGCCTGGCGGAATGCCGGGTGGATTCCCAGGAGGATTTCCGGGTGGATTCCCAGGCGGAATGCCTGGTGGATTTCCGGGTGGATTCCCGGGCGGAATGCCGGGTGGATTTCCAGGTGGGATGCCTGGCGGATTCCCGGGCGGAATGCCGGGTGGATTCCCGGGCGGGATGCCTGGTGGATTCCCAGGCGGAACACCTGGACCTGGCCAAGGGGGGCAAAGAAACCCACCAGCCCCATCTCAAAACATGATTAATAGATTTCAATTTTTAAGTCAAAATCCTTCACAAGCGCAAAGTATGTTACGATCACAAGGTCCAACAACATTTGCAGTTGGTTGTGATGGTCGATGGACAATTGTTCTTTTAAGGAATGGCCAGCTATTTTTAATGTATGTCATTTCAGCAAGCGTTACAGGTAATACTACAGGCATTATATGGCCGAATTTCACGTTTGCTTCATTCCCATCTTCCGCTATATTAGCGTACTCTTGTAATTGATTTAAGGAATGCCCATTTATTACGAATCCGTCATAATCACTCATGAACTATAATAAAAACGATCCCATTGAATAACTCAGTGGGATCGTTTTATTGTTGTTGCATTTTTCGTTGTAGCTTGGTCAGTCGTAACATCCAGCCTTCCCTTGAATAGTTGATTACTGTATTTTCATCTAAATAGGTGTTCTTTATTTCTAGTAATTATTTTATAAATAGCAATTGTTATGCAAGTTAGGCGCAATATCGTACAAGAAAATCAGTTCAATAAATGATATTTTTATTATAGTCATTACAGTATAGGAGGTACCTGATGTTAAATGAAATCCGAACGGTTTATCTAGATTCAGATTTAAACATCGAAGCTTATCGATTTAAAGGAATCATGCAGAAGTTTCCTGCGCACTTTCATGAATATTATGTGATTGGATTTATTGAAGAGGGTCAACGTTATTTGGTATGTAAAGGTGAAGAATACATTATTAACCCAGGGGACTTATTATTGTTTAACCCATACGATACTCACAGTTGCGAGCAGATAGATGGGAAAACATTGGATTACCGGTGCATCAATGTGACACCGGAAACCATGAAAAAAATGGTTTTAGGAATCAATGGTAACGAATGCCTACCAAATTTCAACCAAAATGTTTTATATCATAGCGAGCTTGTCACCGATTTAAGAGAGCTTCATCTAAAAATTTCGCAGGATGAGAATGAACTTAAGAAAGAGGAACTATTTTTGTACTTATTGGAAGAGCTCATTCAGTCATATTCTGACTTGACAATCCTTCCGACAGCTTCTGAAACCTCTCATGAGATTAAAACCGTGTGTATTTATCTTGAGGAAAATTATACAAAAACGATAACGCTTAATGATTTAAGCACCTTGGTCGGATGGAGTAAATATCACTTACTAAGAACATTCACAAAAAAAATGGGTATCTCCCCTAACAGTTACTTGGAAACAACTCGAGTGAATCATGCAAAAAAGCTTTTGGAACAAGGTATTAAACCCATCGAAGTAACTTTTTTAACAGGCTTTAGTGATCAAAGTCACTTGACTAAATTCTTTAAAAGACAGGTTGGGTTAACACCGAAACAATATATGAGAATTTTTAAAAATGAAGGAGAAACACGATGACTAATTTCAAGACAAAATGTGTGCTTGTTATTGAGGAGCATTTATCTATAGGCTTGATCGCCAACACAGCAGCTGTTCTAGGCGTAACACTTGGAAGATTTGCTCCTGAGTTAGTTGGTAACAAAGTAGTGGACCAATCTGGTATTGAACATATGGGAATTGTGAAAATACCCATACCAATCTTAAAAGGGAGCACTACCCTTCTCCAAGAATTAAGAGATAAAACCTTGACTGAACCGTTTTCTGATCTGCTTGTTATCGATTTTTCAGATACTGCACAGGGCTGTAAAACGTATGAAGCGTACATAAGTAAACTGCAAAAAACATCCAAATGCGGCTACAATTACTTAGGACTTGGCATCTATGGCGACAAGAAAAAAGTAAACCGGTTAACTGGAAGCCTCCCTCTGTTGAGGTAATCAAGTTAAAAAAATCTTTAAAAGAACGAGGAGGAGTAAGATGGATAACTTACTAGCATATATCTTAATGGCCCTTATGATGTCTATGTTGCCCGGTACAGACACGGTACTTATTATGAAAAATACACTTAGCCACGGAGCAAAAGCCGGACGTTTTACGATACTCGGGATGGCAACAGGTCTTACGTTTTGGACTGTTATTGCCGTTTTCGGTTTATCAGTTGCCATTGTTCAGTCACTATTTCTTTTCCATGTCATCAAGTATTTGGGAGCTACATATTTGTTTTACTTAGGTGTACGAGCATTTTTTTCGAAAAGTACACTTTCATTAAAAGCTGTTCAAGAAGAAAATCAGTGTGCTATTGACCAGTCATTTCACTATCATTATAAAGAGTCTTATTTACAGGGAGCCATTAGTAATTTCCTTAACCCTAAGACGGTTTTGGTCTACATAACCTTTATGCCACAATTTGATAGCGGTAGGATGGTTTATGGTCTTAGTTTATCTAATCGACCATATGAAAAAGTGGTTAAAAAATCCTAAATTTCAACTAATCTTCCAAAAATCCACAGGCATATTGTTAATAGCATTTGGAGTAAAAACGGTCATGTAGACTCCTATCAAAATCTATGACATCTACCTGAAGCTTTAAAGTGGCTCAGTAAAATTGTTTAAAGTAAGATCCTCTCTTTTCTTATAGGCTTTGTCAATCTTATTGTTGATGTTTCGTTAATTTATTTAGGATGATTATCCGTTCATCAACAGCGCCTTACTTTAAACAGTAATTAGTATATGACACGTGTCATAAAGAACTTTTGACTGCTGTGAATATACTTTTTCTCTGTTGCTCTTGGCACAAATATTTGGATTTTTGCATATCTTGGGGACTTATCTTACATCACAACGAGTAATTATTCAGGTTGGTGGTCATTCAATGATTTTTTACGAATGCTCGTTTTATTTGCGTAAATTGAAAGTTTCTGCATTCGTGATTTGTCTAGTCAACTATTACGATACGTGAGTTTACACTTTTCTTCTATAGTAAAATGTAAAATTATTGAATTTTGGAAAATCAGCCACGAGTTTAGGTGATGAACCTAAATAACTCAATTAAACCATATTTTTATAATTGATATAGTTGATCCAAATAATAGATAATTAAGTAGATAAAATCTATTTTATTAGGAAGGAAAGAAGGTATGAATAATAAATTAAAAAAATATTTTCTAATCCCCGCTCTGTTAACGTCATTATTTGCCTCTCCATTTAGTGCTGATGCCTCAGTAAATGACATACATATGTCTTATTTATATGGTGGAACTTCTAGCTCCTATTTAGAAAATATAGATATGACTTTAGGTGCGTTAAATACAGCTACGCCAGACTTCTATGAATTAAACGCTGACGGTAGTTTAAAATCTTCAATAGATAAAAATTTAATAGAAGAGTTACACAAAAGAGAAATAAAAGTCGTTCCATATATTACTAACAACTGGGATAGAAATTTAGCTCAAATTGCTATGAAAAATAGAGAAGTTTTATCTACTCAATTAGTAGATTCTGTAGTAAAAAATAACTTAGATGGAATAGATATTGATATTGAGAATTTAAACTATACCGATAAGGAAGTATTTACAGATTTCATACGATTATTAAATGAAAAAATGCCTAATGATAAAACAATATCTATAGCAGTTGCTGCAAATCCAAATGGATGGACGGTAGGATGGCATGGTTCTTATGATTATTTAAAACTAAGTGAATATAGTGATTACCTAATGTTAATGGCCTATGATGAAAGTTGGAATGGTGGTCCAGTAGGTCCTGTCGCTAGTTTATCATTTGTTGAAAATTCTATTAAATCTTTATTAAATCAAGGTGTTGATTCAAAGAAAGTAGTTTTAGGCTTACCATTTTACGGTCGAATTTGGAACGACGACGAGGAATTAGGTGGATATGGTGTAGCGAATAAATCTGTAAAAAGCATAGTTAATAATCATAAAGGAAAACTCTATTTTGATAATACCTCAAAATCAGCTTATGCTAAATTCACTGTTAGAGAAAGCGATTCACCAACTTATATTGGTGGTAAAAAACTTACAACGGGCAATTACACAATTTGGTATGAAAATGATTTATCTTTAAAATATAAATTAAGATTAGTAGAAAAATACAATTTAAGAGGAACTGGTAGTTGGGATTTAACGCAAGCAGATAACGGAATATGGAAATTTTATTCGTCTTGGGCGAATGGCGAACATAATTTTATAGATTCAGAAAATCATTGGGCTGAAAATGATATTATGTTTCTTTATAGAAAGGGATGGATAAGTGGAAAAAATGAATACACTTTTGACCCTAATGGTGATCTAACAAGGGCACAAGCTGTTACTATCCTTACAAACGCGATAGGTTTACATGACAAAAACGAATCGGTAGCCAATTATTTTACAGATGTTCCTACTGACCATTGGGCAAAACAGGCTATTGAACTAGCACATAAGTATAATATTGTTAATGGAACGAAACCAAATGTATTTGAACCAAATTCTCGAATTACAAGAGCTCAATTATCAGCAATATTATCGAGAATACTAGATTACCCATTAGATAATACGAATGAATACCCTTTTTATGATGTACAAAAAGGACATTGGGCGTACTCAGATATTTTAAAACTAAGTAGTCATGGCATTATTAAAGGTAAAGAAGACGGCGGATTTTATCCTAACGATTTTGTTAAAAGAGCGCAAATGGCAGCGATGGTTAATCGTGCGAGTGGAGATTTAGAAAAATATCCACAATAAAATAATTAACATCCCCCCTCCTCCAAGAAAGTGTTGATAAATAAGGTATAGTAAAAACAGGGCTTGATCTACAAAACGTGTAGAATCAGCCCTGTTTTTAACTAACTTTCCCCTTTTTTGTAGTAATCCTTCATCTTGTTCGGTCCTATAAAGATAATCGCCCCTACATCATTAGGCGCGACGGTATTTCCTTATTTGGCTCATCTCCATAACTTGGAGTAGAGTAGAATTGAGTTCCGTTCCGGCTGGATGCTTTCCGGGGTGCGTACGATGAGCCGCTTTACCGCTCGTAGTGGCATGTGCGGTCAAGTACATATTTTGAAAAAGAGCCAAAAAATCATTCTAAAGTAAGACGTTTTCCCTGAATTACATGAACTTGATTTAAAATCAGTGCACCCAACATTTGAATAATCGTCTTCACAATAATTTGTCCCAAAATGGCGGCTGGTATTGCTTCCCAAGGCAGCATATTGGCTCCAAGCGGACTCAAGCCAATGACTACGAAAATAACGGAATCCAGAAATCCTCCAACAATTCCGCTGTAGAACACACGCCAAGCCATTGGTAGTTTCAATCGGGTATAGATTTCTGTATCGGCTGTTTCAGCGACAACAAATGAAAGTGCCGATGCCACCACAATCAATAGTGTATCTCCGAGTATGAATGAAACCACTGCGGATAAGATTAGAGCTGTAATAATAAACAAATACGTCTTTGCTCTACCATATTTATTTTGCACAAGATCCCGGAAAATAAAGGTCGCGCCAATCAACAGAGTCCCCATTGGAACGATAAACATGCCAAACTGTAATGGCGCAAATGCTGCCGTTACTACATTAGCAATGACAATAGATAATAAATAAAATAATATTCTCATGATGTTACTCCTCAAGTAAATTTAGAGACCGTTTTGTAACTGCCTTCTATACACCTCTTTTATTTCCCCAAACAAGGGCATGCAACTGTGGCAGTACTTTGACATCTCTTAACTCCTCATCTTCAATCACCCTGTCAATTAGCGCTTGGTACTTCTCCAATAAATGGCTAATCAGCAGCGGATTATCAGTCGTCGTAATATCATCATTACCGACTTGTAGATAAAAAGGAATCGCCGGATATCGAAGGTGAATTTGCTTAGCATAAGCATAATCCTCTTCATTAAAAACGACTATTTTGAGGGATATATGCTGATTACTGTTTCGATTTTGAAGTTTTCCGAAGATATCAGATAGTACCGTATAGTCTGTGGTCATTCCGGAACTAGGAGGTTTGGGTGAAATCGTCAGTTCATCGATATCATATAGCCATTCTTGCCATCTGCTTCCCTGTGTCTCTACTCCGACCTTTATGTCGTTTTCTTTTAAAATAGCAATGAGCGCTTCCAAATTTCGAAGGAGTGCAGGATTGCCGCCCGAAATCGTGACAAATGAAAAACCACTGCCTCCGAGTCGTTTCAACTCAGACCAAATCTCATCTGCTGTCATTTGAACAATCAGATGTTTTCCGCTACCATCCCATGTAAACGATGAATCACACCAGGAACAGGAATAGTCACAGCCAGCAGTCCGCACAAACATCGTCTTCTGTCCAACTACCATACCCTCGCCTTGAATGGTCGGTCCAAAAATCTCGATAACGGGTACCTTACTCAACTTCCATCCACTCCCGTCGCGCTTCAGCATAGCTTGTCGGAGTCTCATACAGCCTGATAAACTCTACACGTGCCCCGTTATATCGTTGTTCATCAAGCAAGGCTTCCGCTAACTTTTCGTAAATCCAGACTACAATGTTCTCTGCCGTTGTATTCATCGATGGAAGCGTTTCATTTAAATAACGATGATCCAAATAAATTTCTATTTTTTGTTTCCAAATTTCTTTTATATCACCAAAGTCAATCATCAAACCGCGTTCATCTGTGTATCCACTCAACCCTAATACAGCTCGATATGTATGGCCATGCAAATTTTTGCATTTCCCCTCATAATCATGTAAATGATGGGCTGCATCGAAGGTAAATTCCTTGCTCACGAGAACACGCTTTGCATGATAGTTCAATTGATTCCTTTGAATATCTTCATCTATTTTTTGGAGCTTCTCGACAATTTTAAAATGAAACATGCCTTAAGACTCCTTTCTGAAGCTTAAATAGTCATCAAGCCCTTTTTTTCGCAGTTTACACGCCGGGCATTCACCACAACCATCTGCTATGACACCGTTATAACAAGTTAACGTTCTTTCCCGAACAAACTCAAGCGCCCCAAGCTGATCAGCAAGCTCCCATGTCTGTGCCTTATTCAGCCACATTAACGGTGTATCAATCACGAAAGAATCGTCCATAGATAAATTTAACGTTACATTCAAGGATTTTATAAAAATATCCCGGCAAT
Organism: Lysinibacillus sp. NPDC048646; assembly: GCF_050272295.1. Classification (NCBI taxonomy): domain Bacteria; kingdom Bacillati; phylum Bacillota; class Bacilli; order Caryophanales; family Bacillaceae; genus Lysinibacillus; species Lysinibacillus sp. NPDC048646. Next base: position 213,430 of record NZ_JBNNLZ010000002.1, on the reverse strand, counting down.
CCGGATATCCGCTAAAATCTGTTTCACAAACACCAGTTACGATATGCTTGGCTCCAACTTGGCTCGCCAAAACGCCCGCAAATGAAAGAAAGAGCAAATTCCGACCAGGCACAAAAGTCGATGGAAGCCCGCCATCTTCTCCGTCTTCTACTTCGATATCTTGTCGTGTCAATGCATTCGGAGCAAGCTGATTCAGGAGCGACATATCAAGAATGTGATGCGTGACACCAAGTTCCGCCGCTATCTCCTTTGCACATTCAATTTCCAAAATATGCCTTTGACCATAATCAAAAGTCACCGCCTCAACCTCTTCAAAACGTTCTTGTGCCCAGAACAAACAAGTGGTACTGTCCTGACCTCCACTAAACACAACAATTGCTTTTTCCTGCTTCATCTGTAAAAACTCCCTTATAACGAAAAAAACAGCACCCTAAGAAAAATGCTGTTTTCTTCTTAGTTTTTTTTAAGAGGGTAGCTAAAACCTCTTCCTTCATTGATAAGATTTTCAAATTTATCCCGCATTAACGGTCAGTAATTTATCTGTTCCGAAAGCGAAGCGTCAGGTACAAAACGCCCACCTCAAGTGGAAAGATGAGAACGAGTACACTAGGTGGGCGATCAACTGACCGTAAATGCCCGATTAGTTCAACTAACAATCAGTGGGGGATGAAGAAAACCCCCACTGATTGAAGTTTCACTTTATCGATTATCGATTTTTTCTGGATTAAGATCGTGATTCATTAAACGATAATTCGCTATTTCTTCGTATTTAGTTTCTGGTTTCCCATAGTTACACCATGGATCAATCGAAATCCCTCCACGTGGCGTAAATTTCCCCCAAACCTCGATATATCTTGGATCAAGTAATTTAATTAAATCGTTCATAATGATATTGACGCAATCTTCGTGGAAATCGCCATGATTTCTAAAACTAAATAAATATAACTTCAGTGATTTACTCTCAACAATTTTTTTATCCGGGATATAGGAGATGTACATCGTCGCAAAATCAGGCTGATTTGTAAGTGGACATAAACTAGTGAACTCTGGACAATTAAACTTGACGAAATAATCTCGATTTGAATGAAGATTATCTACTGCCTCCAGTACTTCGGGTGCATATTCATATGAATATTGTGTACCTTGATTACCTAATAATGTTAAATCCTTCAATCCTTCTTCATGGCTTCTTCCAGACATAAAAAAACCCTCCTTATAAAATGTTTCCCAACACTTTTCAAGAGAGTCATCACTAATCATTCTATTAAAACATAAGTAAAAACATAAAAAAGCCACGTCCGATATGGACATGGCATATTGTCATGTTTCCATAGTTTTTTATAGAGGGTATCAGCTATGAACCTCTCCCGTTCTAGTCCGGGCATTCTTTTCTACTATCATAATATAAAATATGGTGGAAAACGTCAAATGAAAATTTTCAAATAAAATCTTCTGATAAAGTGAAACTTCAATCAGTGGGGGTTTTCTTCAACCCCCACAATAAATAGAGGAACACAAGCTAAAACCTTCACATCCTGTGAAAAAGCTTGTGTGACCAACATCCTGTCGCTGCCGCTTCGCTTTCGCACATAAAACATCTGTCGCTGCCGCTTCGCTTTCGCACATAAAACACCCTGTCGCTGCCGCTGCGCTTTCGCACATAAAACATTTGTTGCCCCGAACCAATCGGGCTTTTACGGTCAGTTGTTCGCCCACCTAGTGTACTAGTTCTCTCCTTTCCACTTGAGGTGGGCGGCTTGTACCTGACGCTTCGCTTTCGGAACAGATAAATTACTGACCGTTAATGCGGGATAAATGCTTTTCTGAAAAAAACACTGTTATACCGCCCTATATTTTAGCCGTGCACTAAATACATTGCTGAGCTTTGAACTATTAATATTTTTTCAAAAGCAAAACCGCACTTACTTATGATATGGTTCACCGTAATAGAGCTAAGTGCGGTAAATTTTTATCCCAAAACATTCTATTCATTAGTAAATTTAATATAATATTTTTCATCAAAATATAATGATTCCTCATCGAATTGATTTAAATCAATTTTGACCTTTTGTTCAATTGGATCGCTTTCCTCACCTATCCAACAAAAATAAAGCTCACAAAAATCACCTTTTGGGATTAATTGTTTAAGAAAATCACATAGCACCTTAAAAGTTATTTTTGCTTTTTGAAAATTATGTGGTGAATACTGTTCATTGTATTGGGTCATATCCCATATAGAATGATATTTAGGATGAAAGTCGATTTCATAAACAAACGGTGTAGTGAAAATATTTTGTTGAATAGTCAACCCTTCTTCTCTAGCTGAATCGAGAATGACTAATGACTCTTCAAAGTCATCACTAATTGCTGCTTCGAAATTTAAACCTAAACATAAAATCATACTCATTATTTTGCCCTCCTAAAAAGGAAGCAACATCTATATAAATTCCATGTTGCTTTAAACCGCACTTACTTATGATACGGTTCACCATATCATAGCCTAATCATGTTTTTAATAGCTCCCTATATGCAATATGGTGAAATTGACATACGACATAATTTTAATGATGCGACATGGAATAGCACTGATTTGCAGTTAAGTCGCATATTGATTTCGCTAAATTTACGAATGGCAGCTATAAATTTTTTTGAAATTTATAGCTGCCAGTTCAATTTTTTCTGTGTCTCTAAAACTAATTAAGATGCATCTTCAAATTGACTGTTGTAAAGTTCCGCATAGAATCCGCCTTTTTCAAGTAGTTCCTCATGGTTACCCGTCTCAATAATATCGCCATCTTTCATAACAATGATTAAATCTGCATTTTTTATCGTGGATAAACGGTGTGCAATTACGAAGGATGTCTTGCCGTTAGCTAACTCATCCATCGCTTTTTGGATCAGTATCTCTGTCCGCGTATCGACGGAGCTTGTTGCTTCATCTAAAATGAGGAGTGGCGCATTTTCAATCATCGCACGAGCAATGGTTAACAGTTGTTTTTGCCCCGCTGATAGGTTCGCCTTATCATTCAGCACTGTATTATATCCATTAGGCAAGGTTTTAATAAAATGATGTAAACCAACTGCTCTACATGCTTGTTCCACTTGCTCATCTGTTACATTTTTTTTAGAAAACACGATATTCTCACGGATTGTTCCTTCAAATAGCCAAGTATCTTGGAGGACCATGCAAAACAGATCATGAACATTTTCACGCGTTAATGAATGAATTGGTGTGCCATCAACGGTGATTTCCCCTTCGTTTACTTCATAAAAACGCATTAGTAGATTGACTAATGTCGTTTTACCAGCACCAGTTGGACCTACTATCGCAACTTTTTGACCTGCCTTTACACTAGCAGAAAAGTTTTTAATGATGGTATGTTCTTCATCATAGCCAAAACGAACATGTTTAAATACCACATCCCCTTTTACGCTAGCAAGCTTTTGTGTTTTTTGGCTTTCATCTTCTAACTCTTCTTCCTTTAAAAATTCAAATACGCGTTCGCTTGCTGCGGCGGTTGACTGCATACTTGTTGCAGCTTGTGCCAATTGGGCAAGTGGCTGTGTGAATAAGCGAATATACATCATAAATGCCACAATCGTACCAATTTGAATGGTTCCATTATTCACTAAAATGGCACCTACTACGCAAACGACTACATAGCCAAAATTACCGACGAATGTCATAATCGGCATCATTAAGCCGGACATAAATTGTGATTTCCACGCATTTGTATACAGACGCTCATTGATATCACGGAAAACCATCTTTGCATTTTCTTCACCGTTATAAGCTTTTACGACTGTATGACCCGCATAGGTTTCTTCAATATGACCATTAATCAGTCCGAGTTCCATTTGCTGTGCTTTAAAGTACTTTTGTGAGCCTTTCATAATAATCGACATGAAGCTAAAACCAATGATCGTAGATAAAATTGCCGAGATTGCCATAATCCAGTTTGTATAAAACATCATCACTAGGGCACCTACAAATGTAGCGAGCCCACTTACTAGAGAACCTAAGCTGTTATTTAATGTTTGACCGATTGTATCAACGTCATTTGTTACACGACTTAGTACGTTCCCGATACTTGTTTTATCGAAATATTTTAAAGGGATACGCGGCATTTTGTCAGAGATGTCTGTACGCATTTTTTTCGTAATACGCTGCGTCACTGTTGCCATAATAAAGCCTTGAAGATAATTAAAAAACAAGCCAAGACCATACATAAAGGCTAAAATAATGCCTAAACGTTTTATTTCATCTAGATTAATGGATGTGGCTAACCCAGCTGCAATTGTATTGGCCATATCACTTAAAATATCTGGACCGACTACATTTAATATAGCGCCTATTAATGCAAGTACAAGTGCAATCATGACAAATGGAATATATTGCTTTGCATAGTCGATTAGTTCACGAATGGTAGCTTTAAATTGCTTTGGTTTTTCTCCAGACATAGGCCCCATACCCGGAGGTCCGCCCCTCCCCATTTTAGGAGGTTGCCCAGATGGCATAGGTCTAGTTTGATGTGGTTTATTCATTTTCTAGCTCCTCCTTTGAAAGTTGTGAGTAGGCGATTTCGATATAGGTAGGACAATTTTTTAATAATTCTACGTGTTTACCCTTGCCCACAATTTGCCCTTTATCTAATACAATAATTTGATCTGCCTCTTTAATCGTTCCAATACGCTGTGCCACGATTAAGGTTGTGGCCTCTGTCGTTAGTTTTTTTAATGCTGTTCGCAATAAACGGTCGGTCTTATAATCCAGCGCCGAAAAAGAATCATCAAAAATATAAATCTCTGGTCGTTGATAAATGGCACGTGCAATAGATAAACGCTGCTTTTGACCACCTGATACATTTGTTCCGCCTTGAGAAATTTCACTGTCATATTGCCCCTCACGCTCCTCTACAAAATCCTTCGCTTGGGCAATTTCAATTGCTTTTTCCAGGAACTCTTGTGCATCTTCCTGTCGATTTTTACCATACGCTACATTAGAAGCTACTGTCCCACTAAATAAAATAGCCTTTTGTGAAACATAGCCGATTTTATTGCGCAATGCTTCTTGCGTATATGCTTTTACATTGACACCATCAACGAGTATTTCCCCTCTTGTAGCATCATAGAAACGAGGAATTAAGTTGACAACAGTTGTTTTACCGCTACCTGTTGAACCAATAAATGCGACAGTTTCCCCTTTTTTTGCTGTAAAGCTAATGTTGTGTAGGATCGGTTCTTCCGTATCTGGGTAAGCAAAATCAACATTACGGAATTCCACATCTCCAACCATTCCAGGCAATCCTTCAACCTTCTTACCATCAGTTATTGTTGATTTTGTATATAACACTTCGAGTATTCGTTTTGCCGATACAGCAGCACGAGGAAGCATGATGAAAATCATACTTAGCATCATAAACGCCATCACCACTTGTACTGCATAAGAACTAAATACCACCATGTCTGAGAAAAGCTGAATACGATTCATCGCATTTGCTTCATTAATAATATAAGCACCCAGCCAATAAATCGATACGCTAAGGCCAGACATAATAAAGGTCATACCCGGCATCATAATAGCCATTACACGGTTTACAAATAGATTGGTAGCAGTTAATTGTTCATTGGCTTTTTCAAATTTCGTATGTTGATAGTGTTCGGCATTGTAGGCACGAATCACTCGTAAGCCTGTTAAACCTTCTCTCGACACACGATTTAAATTATCCGTTAATATTTGAATAATCCGAAACTTTGGGAGGGCAAATATAATCACTACACTTAGCATAATGATTAACACAAATACGGATGCAGCTGTCGCAACTGACCAATGCCAGTTCTTTCCTGAAATTTTCACAATCGCCCATATTGCTAAAATAGGCGCTTTAATAATCGCCTGTAAGCCCATCGCAATAATAAGCTGAATCTGCGTAATATCATTCGTCGATCGCGTGATTAAACTCGCTGTAGAAAAAGAATTAATTTCCTCCATCGAGAACATCATTGTTTTGTCATACACCATTGCACGCAAACGCTTAGACAGTCCCGCCGCTACCCTTGCAGCAAAATAACCAACCACCATCGCAGCCATCATACTACCAATTGCGCATAATAGCATATAACTACCCGGTGCCAGTAAATCTGCAGTCGTTGTGCCTTCTGTTTGGATAAGTGTCGTAATTTCAGCCATATAGTCTGGCAACTTTAAATCTAGCCAAACTTGAACGACGATAAATAAAAGACTTATACAAACAAAAAGCCATTCATTTCTTTGCATATACTTAAATATTTTCAGCATGACTGCTCCCCCCTTTTACCCCAATATTGTAAGATATTCATTATGTTAAAATTATTTCCCAAGCTAACAAACTGTTGGCCCTCGTTGATTATAGTAGCCTTTCTATATTTTATGTGGGAAAAAGTAAAGTTATTGGTATTTTATGGATTAAAAGAAATAATCCTTGAACCTCTCACGACTGAAGTCACCAGTGTTCTCGTCGAATCCGTAAAAAAAGAAGTTTCTTTTTTGGAAGAATATCCCATTTTAAAAGAAAAAGCTAATGGCGAAATCCCTCCTTGTAATACTCACTGAAGTGTAATATAACCCTAGCTCCTGATTGCTCATAACGTCTATTATGAGCGGAAATTTTTTAATTTACAATCATTTTTTCTGAATATTAAGACTTTAACGACAGCTACCGTCTTGACCTCTCACGACTGAAGTCTTGAGATTCCTAAGAACACCTTTCTTGTAAGTGTTGATTTCAACAGATATAGAGGAAACGGTTATATGATTAGGCTATTACCGTAGTTGCTCCGGCTATAATTTGCTTTTTAATAGTTTGCCAGTTTTCGACCACATGTTGTCGTAGGATTTTTACGGGCATTTTGTCTACGCCATGGCTCCCTTTATTGCGTTCCACTCGTTTGAGTGCGAGAAGCAGATTCTCCCGTGATAGTATTTGATTCATAAACAGCTCGTTCGACTCCTCCGTGAATAGCTTATCTTCTTACAACAGTTTCTACTACACCCTCTCGTTCTTTATGACAGGTGTCATAAAGAACTTTTGACTCCTGTGAATAGGCTTTTTCTCTGTTTCTCTTTATCATTTTACTTATAAGAAAACACAGAAAGAGTGATAGGTATGATGCAACATAATCAAAGGTTACCACTGATCGATATTTTACGAGGCTTTGCGGTATTAGGAACACTTGGCACAAATATTTGGATTTTTGCATATCTTGGGGACTTATCTTACATCACAACGAGTAATTATTCAGGATGGTGGTCATTCGATGATTTTCTACGAATGTTTGTTTTATTTCTGGTAAATGGGAAGCTTTTGGGACTGTTAACTATAATGTTCGGGGTTGGTCTACAATTAAAATACCAACAATCCATTCGAAAAGGGAATGCATGGCCCGGGGTCTATATTTGGACTGTTTTATTCTTGTTTGTAGAGGGTTTTATCCATTTCACATTGGTCATGGAATATGATATTTTGATGAGTTACGCTGTGACAGCCATCATCGTTGCCTTTATCGTAAAGGCTGGCGATAAAGCCATTCATCGTGCTTTATATCTAATTGGTGGATTTCATGCACTTATCATTCTGCTAATTTTAGTAAGTGCCTTACTAGGAGCGAATATGTCTTTACCTGGCAACGATTCGATCGTGAGTATTTATCAACATGGTAGTTGGTTTGAACAAATTCACAATCGTATAACGAATTTTTGGTTTTTTAGAACGGAAGCGATTTTTATTATTCCAATGAATATCTTCTTATTTTTAATGGGCGTTAAATTAATGCGTAACGGCGTATTTTCTCCCGATGAGCACGGACGCCATTTGCGCAAAAAGTTAATGTCTATTGGGATTTATATCGGTGTACCATTAAATCTCCTTATTTTTATTCCTGGAGGGGCTTTTGATTTCCCTGTTCGCTATTTATTTGCACCAATTTTATCACTTGGATATATTGGAATTTTAGGTAAACTGATAGAATATAAAAAGGTAGATTGGCTATGGCAGAGATTTGGGCAAGTTGGTAAAATGTCCTTAAGTTGCTATGTTTTACAAAATATAATGGCATCTATTATTTTCTATGGTTGGGGCTTTGGATTAGGTGGAAAGCTTACTAGCCTCGAAGTGATTGTCATATGGATTGTCCTTTCCCTTTTCCAACTGTTCATTGCTCATATTTGCCTAAAGCATTTTCATGTTGGACCTTTGGAATGGCTTCGAAAACATGCTGTTCAAGCCATTGCACATAAATAATCGACAAGGGTTGGTGTAATATATAAAAATATATCCTAAAAATCAAGCAAAACAATATTTAATTATCGACGTAGTATCCATTATTTTTTTGATATCCATGGTATTAAGCTCGAACTCGGATTTACCAGTCATAGCAAAAATAATTGTCCTCATAATATTCTTAATAGCATTTTATTTTGCATTATGGTATAGAGATTGGCGCCTTCATCTGGCAACATTAACAGGACTCTTTAGCGTGACAATAATTGGGATTTACGAAGGTTCTATTTACATGCTATTTTTCGGATTTACGTTCGCAGATTTAATCGGGAGAGCACAAGTCAAATGGCATATTGCTTCGGCAATGCTTGCCATTGCCTTGATGTTTATCGTTGTTTTATGGATTGAAACAGGCGAGCTATTCAAAATAGACGACCCGGTTATACTTCCTATTATGATGATTCAACTTGTCTTCCCCGTGCTGATTTACTTTGTAGAAAAAGCAAAAAATTTAAAAGTTGAGTTAGCAACAGTCAATACACAACTTGTAAAGCAGGACGAAAGGCAACGTATTGCCAGAGATCTGCACGATACTATTGGTCACACGCTGACAATGATTAAATTAAAAACGGAGCTGACAACAAAATTAGTGGACAAAGATCCATCCAAAGTAAAAGATGAGTTACAAGATATTTTAGCCACAACGCGTACAGCACTTAAACAAGTACGAGAGTTAGTGTCTGATATGAACTTTATTTCATTGGAAAGTGAACTTTCACACTGTGAGAAACTCCTTCAAACAGCTGATATTACGATTAAAATAACGAACAAATGTCCAAAAATCCTATTATCAAGCGTAGAAGAAACGATGCTTTCTTTATGCGTGCGAGAAGCAACAACAAATATCATCAAACATAGTCAAGCAAAATCTTGTTGTGTAGAAATTGACTATATCGACCATGTCTATACGCTAAACATAATCGATGACGGGATAGGCTTGGCAAATCAAGGTCTCGGGAATGGCATTTCGTCTATGAAGGAAAGAATGAGTGTCCTTCAAGGCACTGCAACTTTTGATAATTTTTCAAATACTGGAACCCTTGTTTCGTTCAAACTTCCTTTCCAACACTATCGAAAGGAGCCTATTAAATGATACGTGTATTACTAGCCGAAGACCAACAAATGTTGCGTGGCGCTTTAACATCATTGCTGTCGTTCGAGACTGATATCGAGGTAATTGCAGAGGTTTCCGATGGGCAAAAAGCATGGGAATGCATACAAAGCGATGTACCTGATGTTTGTATCTTGGATATCGAGATGCCTAATCTGACAGGGCTGGAACTTGCAGAAAAAATTAAAAAAGCTCAACTACCTTGCAAAGTGATGATTGTCACTACTTTCGCCCGTCCGGGGTATTTACAGAAGGCGATGGATTGTGAGGTCAATGGTTATTTATTGAAGGATGAACCGATTGATTATTTAATCGAAACAATCCGCAAAGTGATGAATGGTGAAAAGGTCGTTAGTCGAGATTTAGCCGCTACGTTATTTATAAAAGAGCAAAATCCTCTAAATGAACGAGAAATCGCTGTGCTCCAGCTTGTTAAAGAAGGATTTACAACCAGTGAGATAAGCAAAAAATTATTTTTAACAAAGGGAACAATTCGAAATTATTTATCTACCTCTATTCAGAAACTCCACGTGGAATCCAGACAGCAAGCTGTTCAGATTGCCAGTGACAAAGGCTGGCTTTAAAGATACTCGTTCATGTGAGCTACATATGCGTTAAAAAGGGAGCAACTAAAAAAATGAACTACCCCATTAGTGTCTACAATTGGGGGTAGTTCATTTTTTTTGTGAGTAGCTCATTTTGTCGTCTACACACTTGCTGAAATCTGCTGTGTTAAGTAGATTTATTTTTTTGCTGTAGTAAATCTCTTAAAAGTAGAATCATCTCGTCTTGTTGTTTGATCTTTCTACGGCCATTTCTATTAATAGCGACAAGCTCACATGCAATTCCTGCAGCAAAGAAAAACGATAAACTCGTTAACATTATAAGCTCCTTTCGAAACATGTACTATCAGCAGCACGGCGCAATTGTCGTTCCTGTATAATTTGTATATCCTTATTTACTTCTTTACGCTGACATATATTATTTCGAATGAGGGCTGTAATAACAAGCACAGTACCTACAACATCAAAAATGGTTATAGTATAACCTTGTACCATCATAATGACTAATGTAGTAATCGGCACAAAGTTGATAAATAAGATGCCATTAATGGATGACAAAATTTTCACACCATAATTCCAACAAAGTAGCGCTACAATTCCTGGTAATATCATCATAAACAATAAATCGTATTTCACAATAGCGATTGTTTCCATCGTTGGTACCGACACATACCCTAACATTGTCACAACCATCGTTAATATTCCTGTTACGGCTGTACCAAATACACAAGTTAATGTTGAATAACGGAGTGTAGACCATTCAGGAAATGATTGTCCCCCCATCGTATAGATTACCCATCCAACAACTCCTAGTAATATAAATACGAGTGGCATTACGTTATTTTTCAATGTAAGAAAGAAATCCATATCGCCTTTTGTAATAACAAAAATAGCGCCAACAAAAGCAATGGTCATGCTTACAATCATATACTTTTTCGGTTTCACGTTTTTAAATCCCCATAGAATAGCAATCGAAATCATCGGCATCAGCGCCTCCATAATAGACGCTACCATAACACCTGATTTGCCCATTAGCATCTGCCCTAAGAAAACAAGGACATTGTATACAGTAAATGCCATTACCCCGAAAAAGATTAGCAGTTTCCCTTTACCTTCTAATTGAAATGCTTTCTTACCTTCGTTTATCCATAATAAAATAATCAATGCAATCGATACCACACCATATCGAATTGTTGAAAAATAAAATGGGTCGATATATTCCAGTGCATGATCTGCAACTGGAAACATTGCGCCCCATGAAATACTTGCAATTAAACAGGCAATCGCACCTATTACCATTTTACTCTTATTCACTGCTTTTCCCCGCTTCTATGTATTCTTTTAATATTTCACATTGTGAATTATAAAAAAAAAATAGCATCACGTAAAATGATTGAAAGTGATATAAACTATCATTTATAATGATAGTTATATCAAGGAGGATTGTACAGTGGAACTACGAGACTTACAAATTTTCAAATGCGTCGCAAATATAGGAAGCGTCAGCAGTGCAGCAAAGGAATTAAATTATGTCCAATCCAACGTAACAGCACGTATTAAGCATTTAGAAAACGAGCTCAACACACAGCTTTTTTATCGTCATAAAAAGGGGATGCTGTTGAATGAGGATGGAAGAAAAATGCTTACTTACGTCAATAAAATTCTATTGGATGTTGAAGAATTAAAACAAGTATTTCTAGATAGTAATACGCCTGTTGGCACGTTAAAAATCGGTACAGTTGAAATCGTAAGTATCTTACCAACCATACTAGCTGCTTACTATAAGGACTACCCCAATGTCGATTTATCATTACAAGCGGGTTTGACTGACGAACTCATAAAAGAAGTAACCGACCACCAATTAGATGGTGCTTTTATTTCAGGACCTATCAAAAATCCACATTTAGAACAATACGAAGTCTGTACTGAAAAACTCGTTCTGGTTACGCAAAATAAAACTTTTCATAAAGAAGATTTTTTGACAACCCCCATCCTCGTTTCTAATAAAGGTTGCGGTTATCGATCCAAGCTAGAACACTGGCTTAAAGATGAAGGTTTACTGCCAAAAAGGATGATGGAATTTAACATACTAGAGACAATCATAAACAGTGTTGCACTTGGTCTTGGCATTACGCTAGTACCGCAATCTGCTGTAAATCAACTCTCCACTACAAGTAAAGTATACTGTCATCCAATCCCTAAAAAATATAGCAGCAATTCAACTGTATTTATACGTCGAAAAGATGCCTATATGACCAACTCGATGCGTTACTTTTTACAAACAATTGCCGCGCATCAAGATATAACTGTGCTGTAAGAAAAGCACTTCCATGTGGATGAGTTTTTGCAGTACCTTTATGTCATTTGCAAATATGGTTTTACGATTTTCTGAACGATAAAGCACTTATTTTAAAGATTTACACATACAAAAACCAGATGTGCTGTTCCAAAAGTAAAAGACTTAGAGGTATCCTATTATGCTGTTTTTTTGATACAAAAGTAAAAATCCGAGTAGACTCCTGCTGGAAAAGCAAAGCATGAGACCCAGCAGGGAGCGTTAAGTGGAACGAAGACTAAAGTCGTCACGTCCTGTGACAACGCCTTCGTGACCAACATCCTGTAGCTGACGCTTCGCTTTCGCTACATAAAACATCTGTTGCCCTGATGCGGCTCGTGCCTTGCCCGCGAAAAGCGAAGCGAATTTTTACTATATAGGAAGACGGACGTTATCTTTTGAGGGACTTTTTAGACAGCTCCTACCTCCAATTGTTCACTAGCGTCTAACAATGGAGGCAGTCAATATTATTGATGCTGGCTTTTCAATATCTTATTTATCGTTTCACTTCGTTTTTAACGTTAAATTAGCTGCAGTAGCCCAGTTGTTGAGTGGCACTACTTGATAAGTACCACCAGATTTTAATGTGCCTTCTTTTACATCAAAAATACCGACTGCACCTTTTCGTGAAGAGTAGCGATATTGCGCTTGGATTTTTTCTCCATCATCACCTTGTAATTCAACACTGCGGCCTGCAAATAACTCCATACCTGGATCTTTGTCTAAAGTAACTTGGAATGATTTATCATCAATTGGTTCCACCGCTTTGATTGTCAATGGCGCGATTTCTGTTGCTTTAAAAGTTGAGTTATTCATGGTTGCCCAATCAGACGCCACGGTATATTGCACACCTGGTCTTAATGTCCGTCCTTCGGGTAAGCGGAATTTTGGTGCTTGTCTGCTATCAGCAGCTTGTGTAAACAAAACGTAACTCGCTTGAATTTCTTCTCCATCCTCTGCCGTCAATGTCACCACACGGTCTCGTAAAGAGGAGATGACTTGATATTGCTTGCCACTTTCATCTTTATTTTCATCATTTACTTGAAAAGATTGATCGCCTCTCGCATCTTTATAGGCTTCAATAATATTGGAATAATCGATTACACCTTGTTCTTTAAATGATTCGATTTCAAACGTATCATTTGTGACCTGTTTTGTTTGACTGATATTAATTTTTTCATCGCTGCCCTCAAAAATCTGTTCTTCTCCACCTTTGTAGCTTAACGTATATGTCGTGTCAGATTGTTGGATTGTCACTGGGACAATATACGTGCTTTGTGAACCGATTTTTAATCGAGGCACATTGACAATACTCACATTATGATTGAATGTATAATCTTTTTTGATAGCATCTAAATTTTCTACTTTAACAGCTTCTTCTGGTAGTGCTTCAGAAAATGTTACTTGTAATGTCATGGCATTTAGCGCTTGTATTTCCATAATTTGCGCAGCCTCTTTTGCTTGTTGTGATGTTTCCTGTTGCGCTTGCTCTTGCTTTGGTTCCGCTTGCTTATTTAGAAAGTTACATCCTGTTAACGTTAGCGTTGCGCCTAAAAGTAGTGGTGTAATAATTTTTACCTTGTTGTTCATTTCTACGACTCCCTTTTCTCATCAATTTTTTATTTTGCTCGAGCTTGCAATAAAATTTGCACGATTTCCTCGAAACCCTTTGCCTTCGCATGCTGTAATGGCGAAATATATTTGCTATCCGTTATATTGACATTTGCTCCATGAGCTATTAACAACTGAACTACCTGCTGCTGTCTGTAATCGCCATCATTTAAAATAATTGCTTCGATAAAGCTGTCCATCCAAGATTATTCACGTGGTTTACATCTACTGTTGTAGTTGTTAGTAATTCTTGCACAACGTCTATATAACCATGTTTAGAGGCGGGTATTAAAGCACTACCACCATAACGATTTGTGTTGGAAGGATCTGCACTAGCTGTTATCGTTAACCTCAAAATTTCAAGATAGCCTCCGCTCCTGCATAGAGGAATGGATTATTTTGCATATCGTCCTGTATGTTGACATCTACACCTGCCTCAATTAGCATTCTTGCCATCTCAACATCATTGTTATACGTTGCAATCATGACAGCAGTTCGTTTGTTAGCGTCGTCTTGCACATTAATATCTATATCTTCTCTAAGTATGTCTTGTATCGTACTTACCTCACCTTGCGCTGCTGCTTGAAGCAGTTGTTCATTTAATTCAACACGCACTATTTCACGATCCTTTTGTTTTAGTAGTTGTGCATCTTGATCGGCGGAACACCGTTGAAGCAAGAGCGATATTCCTAAGATACTAACTACCTTCCATTTCCTCATTGAATAGTCTCCTTCTCTTTCATCTTGTCCTATTCGTTGATTTTATCTACATGCCTAATAAGACATTTATATGATTCAGTCCCAATTGATGATTTTTTCATCATCACTCTTCCATTGTTTCGTCTTTTTGTATCTCTAACGTTATAGTAGTCCTCAGTGTTAAACTCCCTATAAACGAAATCTTAAAAAAGGCTAAAATTTTGTCAAAAAAAATTTAATGTATGCGCGCTTCGACATTAAAAAAATCTCGCCTTATTCGTGACGAGATTTCACATGCCCTTTATTAAAATGCTCCTTTGTTAACATACATACATTTGATGTGGTCGTTACTAGCAAGCGAAGCTTTAATCAGGGGAGTTTTTACGGTCAGTTGATTGCCTTCCTCGCTAGCTCGTTGTCAACTTTCCACTTGTGGTAGGCATCTTACTGACCGTTTTTGCAGGATCAATACAACCAAATGCAACAACTTTGTGCAGAGTGGGACACAGCGAATTGAATAGCTACTTTGAATCAAATTATTTATAATGGAAATATAAATGAAATATGAATTAATGGACGTGATGAGATGGAGACGATTCTTATCCCTTCAACTGCCGAAGCGATTATCAGTACTTCGAGTAAAGGTGATCAATCTAAATGGCGTATTGGTGAGAAGTGGATTAAACAAAATACTAGAGGCTATGAACATCTAGCAGAGTATGCAGTATCACTCATATTAGCGAATTCTACATTAGGACCTACTGATTTCATTACCTATGTACCATGCCAACTGCTATTAGAAAACAATGGAAAAACCTTTGGATGCTATTCTCTTGATTTCAGAGGAGCAGATAAACAAGAAGTTTCTCTAGAACGTTTATTCGAAAAACATTACGAAACCACTCATAGTATACTTGGCAAGACTACGCTCTCAGCAAACGAGAAGCTGAATCAGATTGTTGAAAAAGTAACTGACTTTACAGGACTAGATATAAGGCTACCTTTAACACGTATGCTTGCCTTAGATGCATTTATTTTAAATGAAGATCGTCATACGAACAATATTCTTTTTCTATACGATACCAAAGCAAATAAATGGGAACTTGCACCTCTATTTGACCATGGTTTAAGCTTATTGTCTGATGAAAAGGACTACCCCCAAAAAGTTGATATTGCTATTTTAAAAAGGCAAGTAAAATCTAAACCATTTAATGCCTCCTTCAAGAAACAGCTCGCGTTATATAATGGACCGCCGTTTATTTATAAGGAACGTTTACAAAATGCACTCGTTGAACAATCTTTTGATTTAGGGAGAATTAAAGATCTTTTGAAAATGCAACTGGACGATCCCGCCTATCAGAAATTGTTGATTGTAGGTGATAAAAATGATTGATTATATGGAATTTGATGTCATGTTCTTTGATGATATCATCGCAAATGTACAATTAAAGCCCCAAGACAGTAGTCTACCTTATGTAAAAAACTTTATTACGGGCTTTAACAAGCAATTTTCTCCCACTATGGAAGGACCTATTACAGTAGAAGAATTGGAAAAATGGCTAAAATGGCGCACATTTCCTCCAACACGTGCGAATGCAAAGGAACTACTTGCAGCTTTAGGCATGCAAGCATTTAACCGTTGGGGAATTGTAAGAAAAACACATGGTGTAATGGCTGATGATGAGATTTGGCTGCGCTTTAAAGGTGAGCATTTAACCCATCGTGATGTGTGCTTGCGTAAGGATACTTATTATCCTGAAGATTTGGTGGACGATCAACTACGATAACTAGATTCACCTCTTACATGAATAAAGCGATACTGTCATGATCCCCTCTTCCAGGATGACAGTATCGCTAATGTTTTAGTTTAACTCTTTACTCGATAACCGTTTGTTTGAAACTATTCTTACGATCCATTCTATCAATACGACTGCGATTAAAGAAAGTCCAAATAATGGCATGATTAATCCTAATACAATCATTAATACGATAAAAGGTATAGAGATCTTCTGAGATATTTGAGGTGGTGCAGACAGTAAGCCATTTTTCTTTCGAAGCAACCAAGTACGGAATCCCCAAAAAATAACGCCCAAAAATGCAACACAGACAATTAAATTTAACAATTTATTGGGCCAGCCAAATAAGTGACCTTCATGTAATGGGATTCCCCATGTAAACCATTTTGCTAAAATTCCGTAGTCCTCATAACCAACTTTGTCCATAAATTCACCGCTATATTGATCAAAATACATAGTCACTTCATCATTCGGACTAACATCAAGCCCAGTTACGCCTGTGTTGCTCGATTTAGCAACTGTAAATACGCCTGTTTCACTTGTAGGATAAATAATCGAATACGGTTTGGTAATGCTCATGGCATCTATCTGTTGTTGAAGACTTTCTACAGCCAATTGATTTGGATTGGTCAAGTTACTCTTTACCGCTCCCATTCCATGGTGCGCATGTCCAGTGTCGGACTGAGGGGCCACTTCCTGACGCGTCGCCCAAGGAATTTCACTCATATCCGAAGTAGGCGGTTGCTGTTGCAATATCGGTGTGCCGAGTGAAGGGTTTTCTTGCGATGCATTATAAATCATATTGCCCATCAACGCAGACCATGGTAGACCTGTGAAAATGATGACAATCATCGGAATGGTAATGATCGTACCAATAAGGGCATGCCATCTTTTATTTTGTTGTCGTTTGTTGGGCTGTTTCGCTTTCTTCAAAACTTTTCCTTTAAAGGTCATATATAGTCCTGAAAGTAGT
This sequence comes from Lysinibacillus sp. NPDC048646, assembly GCF_050272295.1. NCBI lineage: Bacteria > Bacillati > Bacillota > Bacilli > Caryophanales > Bacillaceae > Lysinibacillus > Lysinibacillus sp. NPDC048646. Next base: position 196,024 of record NZ_JBNNLZ010000002.1, on the reverse strand, counting down.
AAAAAGATGGCCCAACACGCCGCTAATTCTACGAGATAGTTAACGACGGTGCCCCCTATGAATAAGGAACTATGCAAGTTTCTGAGGATATTTGCAAATGTGTATTGTGCATCTTGATGACCAACAATTTGATGTTTGTGATCTAAAAACAAATATCGCTGTTCGCCTTCTTCATTTGTCATCGTTAAACGTGTATTATAAGGTTCTTCTAACACGATAATTTTATCCGTTGTATAGCCCGCAAATGCTGCTTCTGCCTCTTTTACCGCCTCATCAATCGATACTACTTCTGTTTTTTTACTATCGCCAAAGAAATAATCATCATATAACTGATCTTCCACATCAGTATAAAATAAATACCCAATGCCGCTAAGCGTTAATGTAATAAGAAGCGGTGTCATAAATAATGCTGCATAAAAATGCATTCGCCAAAAGCTAGAATAAAGCGTATTTTTCATTCAAATTCTCCAATCTATTATAATAAGAGCAGATTTATTATATATTGAAAAAGTGAAATAAGAATGAAGTCCTAGAAAATTTTTAATGAAGTTTTAAATTTTAAGAGTAAATTCTCTTTATTTAAGTAAACTTCTAAAGCCATCAATTATAAGAATCTACTTTCATAGGATAGACATTTCTTCATGTAGTGACGACGCATTTCTATTTTAGAAAATACCCTAAAAAAGCTACTTAATGCCCCATGAAATGGAATGCTTTAAGTAGCTGTCTTCCTATTATCCTATTAATTCTCTTCTTACATTTTTATAAGCCGCATGAATGTCTGTATGGTGCGCCTCATCTTGCCCTAAAAATTGTTCGACAAGCTCCTGTAATGTTTTTCTAGCACCATCAAACTGCTTTTGCATAATTTCATTTTTGAAAAGATTTTCATAGTACTCGATTACTTGTGGATTCATGTGTAACACTCCTTCAATTTTAGCATAAAAAAACATCTTTCCCTCTTTAGAAAGATGTTTACTATGACAAATACACGACATAATACGCCGATTGCCATACTGGAAAAAGCTTTCTATTAGTCATAGAAGCTACCTTTTTGACGATCGTCGTACTATGAGCATGCAGAAGAATTTCTCTAGTCACACTCAACACCCCCTATCCTCGTAGGTTTTTTGGTTGTACTAGATAAAGGCAGGTCTCCTGGCTTATGTTCATCACACCTTTCACCTTCCCATTACAATGCGTAACAGTGGTCTGCTGAAATGTGCTCCCATTTACAGTTGCGGGACAGCGTCGGATTTTCACCGAACTTCCCTTTTAAACAAATCGAAAATTAGATTTGTACCTCTATCTTATTATTCCGTTTTTATTATTATACCATAGTATCTGGTACTAAAAGGGAGAAAAACAAAGAAAACCTTGACCCCCTAAGAAGTCAAGTTTTCATATTAAAACGTCGATTGTTTAACCTGTTGGCGAAGTGTTTTTGCAGCGGCTACCATATGAGCGAGCGCCGCTACGGTTTCGGGCTCTTTCCTTGTTTTTAAGCCACAATCTGGGTTAACCCAAAACTGGTTTTTCGATAATACTTGTAAGCTATCCTGCATAATGTGTAGCATTTCGTCTTCGCTCGGTATTCGTGGACTATGAATATCGTAGACACCAAGGCCAATGCCTTTTTCGTATGGATTTACTTGAAGTGAAGAAATCAGCTCGCCATGACTACGAGACGTTTCAATGGATATCACATCTGCATCGAGCGCACTTATTGGATCGATAAAATCATTAAACTCGCAGTAGCACATATGTGTATGAATTTGTGTGTCATCCTTCACACTCGCTGTGGCAAGCTTAAAGGCATTGACTGTCCACTCCAAATAGCTACCCCAATTTTCTATACGAAGTGGTAAGCCTTCTCGCAAAGCAGGCTCATCTACTTGAATGATTGCAATACCTGCCGCTTCAAGTGCCTCCACCTCTTTTCGTAGTGCCAACGCAATTTGATAGGTCACATCTTTTCGTGAAATATCATCACGTACAAAGGACCAATTTAAGATGGTTACCGGACCCGTTAGCATTCCTTTTACATATCGATTTGTTAGACTTTGGGCATACACTGTCTCTTTTACCGTCATCGGTGTTTCCCACGCAACATCTCCGTAAATAATCGGTGGCTTGACACAGCGCGAGCCATAGGATACGACCCATGCCTTTGCCGTAAAAGCAAAGCCTGTTAACTTTTCACCGAAGTATTCCACCATATCAGTACGCTCAAATTCACCATGCACCAACACATCAATATCCAACTCTTCTTGAATAGCAATCCAACGTTTCGTTTCTTGTGTTACGAATGTTGCATACTCTTCATCTGATAACTGTTTCTTACGCCAAGCACTACGCATACGTTTGACCTCATCTGACTGTGGGAAGCTACCAATCGTTGTTGTTGGGAATAAAGGTAGCTGTAATAGTTCCTGCTGAATATGTTGGCGAGATTGAAAATCATGCTGACGTTCAAAATCCTGTGTCGACACAGCTTGTACAGCCTGTTGAATAGCTCTATTATTACGTACTGGATGATTTTTTAAAGCTTCGATTGCCTTCATACTCTCCGAAATTGTTTGATTTGTGGCATGATTTTTTTCCTGTACATATTTTGTTACTTCTGTAATTTCTACTAATTTCTCATCTGCAAAGGCAAGTGCATTTTTTAGAACGGGATCTAACTTGGTCTCGCGTGCAGTCGTAATCGGTACATGCTGTAAACTACATGAGGACTGAATCCACATATCCTTTGCATTGCTCAACTGTTCAATCGCTTTTACGGTCGTGCTCACCTGTGCTAAATTTGCACGCCAAATATCTCGACCATTAACAACGCCAGCAGCTAAAACTTTATCTTGAGGGAAGCCATATTGACGCAGTGACTCCATGTTTTTATCGTAGCCATGAACAAAGTCTAAACCAATTCCTTGGACAGGAAGTGCTACTAACTGTTCATACGCTGATAACGATTCAAAATAAGTTTGTAGCATAATATTTGCGTTAGGGACAGCTGCTGTTAATTGCGTATAGATTTCCTGAACGAGCTTCACCTCTGCCTCCTCTAATGTTGTGACAAGGGATGGCTCTTCTAACTGTATCCACTCGGCACCAGCGTCTACTAGCTCTTTGATAACCTGCGTATAAAGGGGGAGTAACGCTAAAATAAAAGCCACCTGTGTTTTTTTATCATAACCCTTTGTCAGCTTACAAAATGTATAAGGCCCAATGAGAGTTGGCTTTGCTGTAATGCCAAACGCTTCTTTTGCTTCTAAGAAATCAGCGAGAATTTTATTTTCCGTGAGCTGTAATGTTTGTCCCTCGAATTCAGGCACAATGTAATGATAGTTCGTATTAAACCATTTGGTCATTTCACAAGCAACTGCGTTGTCGTTACCACGAGCCGCACTATAATAGGTGTGTAAATCTAGCTGAGTTCCCTGCCAGTCAAAGCGCTTTGGCACTAAGCCAAACATCATCGCTGTATCAAGTATCCTATCATAATAGGTGAAATCGCCTACGCTTACGATATCTAAACCATAACGAAGTTGCTTTTCAATGCGGGCTAAGCGTATTTCTTTTAACTGCTGTAAAAAGTCCTCCTGTGAAAGCTCATTTCTCCAAAAAGTCTCTAATGCTTTTTTCCATTCGCGGTCTTCCCCGATGTACGGATAACCAATGGCTGTAGTTGTGTACGTCATGTCACTCTCTCCTTTTGTATGCAAATAAAAAAAGCCATTCTCCTATTCGGAAAATGGTTTATGGTCTGTCGAAATTAACTATAACGAAACGATACGAAATTCATTGTGAAATCGTACTATTTCTTTCGTTTCGCACAGTGCCGGTATGGTCACATCTCACCACCTATTTCCACGTAGGTTATTTGGTGTGTACTAGATATTGGCAGGTCTCCTGGCTTCTCATCAACACGCCTCACAGCCTTCCCAGTTTCCCAGTGGCATTTGTGATTTGCTCCGATTTACAGTTGCGGGACAGCGTCGGATTTACACCGACTTCCCTTTTAAGCCAAACTTTCATTTGGCACCAACTCTTACACAATATTCAATTATGCTCTAACTATAGCATATATTTTTCAGAAAAGTAGAATTATTTCAGTAATGATTGCGTTGCTAGCCATCACACTCACAATGTTTATCCGTCACTTTGATGATTCTATCCATCACATTCGCAGTTTTATCCGTCACTTTGATGATTCTATCCATCACATTCGCAGTTTTATCCGTCACTTTGATGATTCTATCCGTCACATTCTTAATTCTATCCGTCAGTTCCTAAAATTAGAAGAAAGGAGCAAGGTAAACATTTTTACTGCCATGTCGAGTAGAGATAATCGAACCAATGCAGTAACTCTCAAAAGCAGCCATCTATCATGGATGGCTGCTTCACTTTACAATTTAAATTGCTGCACTTCTTTATTTAAACTATCCGCCATCAATGCTAATTGCTCGGTATTTTTCGCGATTTCGTCCATCGTTCCAACGGTTTGATCTATGGTAGCAGTCGTTTCTTCAACACCCGCTGCCGACTCTTCCGAAATGGCCGCAATCTCATCAATGGATCGGTTGATTTGCTCAGTGGTTGTAGATATATCTTGCAAATTTCCGGTAATTCCTTGAATATTCATAAACATATTATCCACTGCAGATGCTATATTTTCAAAAGTTGCACTCGTATTCGTAATTTGCTCGGTGCCATTCTTTACCTCTTGATATCCCTTTTGAAGCGATGCTGTCACACCCACTGTTTCACTTTGAATACGCGCCACTATCGACGAAATATCCGTTACAGAAAATGACACTTGTTCTGCAAGCTTTCGAACTTCATCGGCTACAACGGCAAAGCCTTTACCCTGCTCTCCTGCTCTAGCCGCTTCGATGGCAGCATTCAATGCTAATAAATTCGTTTGATTCGCAATATTGTCAATAACTGATACTAATGTGGAAATTTCTTGCGATTGACGATTTAAATCCTCAACCTTGGTAACAGCCTCATAAATAATTTGGTCGATGGCAAACATTTGCTGGGTAGACGCATCCATCAACTGTTGACCACTTGCTGTGAGCTTTAATACTTCCTTCGAATGTCCTTGTAAATTGACACCTTGTGTATTTGCCTGTTGCACATTCACTTTAAAAGCGTCAATCATTTGAGCTAAATCACTGGCATTATGCGCTTGAGATTCTGAGCCACCCGCTAACTCTAGCATCGTCAGTGCGGTTTGCTGTGCACCCGTTTTCACTTCCAGCGAAGATTGTGCTAACTCTTCACTACTAGCAGCAACATTTTCCGAAACGACATGTATCGATCCTATTACTTCATGAAGCTTACGATTCATGGTGTTTGTAGATTGTACAAGTAAGCCAATTTCATCCTGCATTCTTTCTGGTAGAGCTGGCTGACTAATGTCCCCTTCGGCCATCTTTGATAGTTGTTCAATGACAGCTTTTATCGGATTAGCAATCATGCGCGCAGAAAAGTAAGCGGTTACAATCGCGAGTATCGTTGTCAATAAACCTATGAATACACCCAAGTGCATCGTGAATTTAGATTGAGCAATCATCTCTTCACCAAGCTTATTAATGGAATCCTCCCTTGCCAAGGCAAGCCCCTCATAGCTTTGTCGTATCTCAGCTGCTAAATTATCAATTGCATTTAGGTTTTCAATGGCAATTTCGATATTTCCTTTATCGTACTCATCAAATACTTTCGCTTGTACATAATTCCGCCACTCTCTTGCCTTTTCAACAGTAGTGGCTAAGCTTGCATCTGTCGAAAATTTATTTAAAATGGCATTATTTTCTTCTGCTATTTTTATATAATCTTCAAATTCCTTTTTATACTGCTGATCACCAGTTAAGACATAGCTTTTGGCAGCAGTTGTTCTGACACTAATCGTTGAGGCAAGCTTTTCATTTGCTGTTAGTAGCTGTAATTCTTTATGCACTATATTTTCACTCGCAGTAATGACTCGTTTGTTTGCAAAATAGCTGTAGGTGTTAAAACATGCTATAAAAAATACGACAATAAAAAATCCGCTTAAAATTTTCGCTCTGATTGTCTTGAACCTAAGTTTCCGCAACATACTATTAGCCCCCTTTTTAGTGAAAAAATACAAATTACGAGCAATTGTTCGTGTAAATCACCTACTTTTTTCGTTATTATTTGTAATATTATCCATTAAATCAACCTAAATATATCATACATTCCCTATAAATCCCATGACTCGAATTATGTATTTAATTGGTGTTTCTTATCAAAATATTTCACAGAAAACATGCTTTTATTAGTAATTTATAAATAAGAAAGTTATTTTTATATCATTCCTTAAAATTATTTTGATATTTTTATTTCTTGTGCATAAGCTATTGATTGATGAGAGATTTGTCGCGACTTTCTATTCTAAATCATCCAGATATAAAGCTACAGCAATCAGCACATCTGAGTTTAATGTTTACAGATCATCAAGTATCACTAACAACATTGACACCAATTTCTGCAAATAATACAGTAACTGAAATATTTGTAATCAAACTGTAAATTCCAACGACAAAGCCTTTTGTACCAAGCTTTAAAGCTTTTACAGGCAGTCCGTGGAAACATTTACCTAGAAGAACTTACACTTTTTCATGCTACGATTATTCCAATCACTAGCCAACAGAATTATTCCAATCGCTAGTATCTAGGAGGTAACACATCGCATGAAAAAACAATTTTTAACCACTACATTAGCACTAACATTAGGTTTTAGCTCATTGGGCATGGTTCAAGGTACCATTCATCCAATTGAAGTAGAGGCTGCCACTACAAATGCACAGAATAACGCTCAAGCCGTTGCGACGAAAGCGGACCAACTCATTCAAACAGGAAAAAGCTTAATAGGTAAGGCAACATACAGCAATACAGTATACAAGCCTACATCTCCTTACAAATTTTCTTGTGCTTCATTTTTAATGTACATTTTCGAGAAGAACGGTGTAGATCTTGGGACTTATAATGAAAATTATATGATACAGCAAGGGACATATGTTGCGAAAAATCAATTACAAAAAGGGGATTTACTATTCTTTAAAAGTAAAAAAACCGGCACAGACCCTGATCATGTAGGCATGTATATTGGTGACAATAAAATGATTCATATGGCTGATAGCCAGCAAAATATCGTGATTTCTGATTTAAATAGCAAGCCATATTATACAGATAATTATGTATCTGCGCGAAGAGTCTTACCTACTTTGCTTTCAGCTAATCCAGCAACGAAGGGCGATAAAATTGTTGAAAACGCCTTAACTTATAAAAACAAAGTCACAATGAGCACAACAAATAACGAATCATCGCTACGCTTTACGGCACCAGGGTTTGTAGATTTTGTCTATCGAAAAAGTGGCGTGAACCTTGGTAAAACAACTTTAAAGGAACAAATGAATATTGGAACAACTGTTTCACGTGCCAATTTAAAGAAAGGCGATTTAGTATTCTTTAATAGTGTCAAGGGCTCTCAAACCCCTTCACTTGTAGGCATCTACGCTGGGGATCATCGTATCATCATTCCAAATTCTGATGGTGTTATGACAAGAGTGTTATTCGTCGACTACTACAATGAGCATTATATTACAGCAAAACGTGTTTTTTCAGATAACTCAACACCGACTACCGACGCACCGTCAGCTTCTGCTGATAAAATCATCGCTACTGCTTCGAGTATGACTGGAAAAGCAAAATTTGGCTACACGTATAATGAAAACTCACTGACATTTACAAGTGCAGGGTTTACCTATTATGTCTTTAAACAACATGGGATTGATTTAAAGGATAAACTAGCGAGCAAACAGGCATTAGTGGGTAAAAGCGTACAAAAAGCACAGCTGCAAAAAGGAGATCTTCTTTTCTTCTCCACGAATAATGGTGGACAGCAAATTACACAAACAGGGATTTATATTGGTGACAATCAATTTATTAGTATGACCGCTAATAATATAGTGAAACAAAACCTAAATTCTACTTGGGCGCAACAAAACTACGTTTCGGCTCGCCGCGTTCTCTAGTATAAAGTAAGAAGGGTCTATGTCATATATCAATTGCTGGAATTAGATAGAAATATACCGGCAATGGCTTTCATCATACTTTTTCATCTTCCGCTTCACTTTTGATACAGAAAGGGGGTGTCTCAAATGACTTTGAGGCACCCCCTTTCCCTACCTTATTATATATCTTTTAAGTTATTCGCAAATTCAATCATGGATCTACTAGACATCGGACCCTTTATCAGCACAATGGTTTCGGGGTCCAGTTTTGGCTTGAGCACATCTAAAACCCCTGTAACATCTTTAAAAATATGAACCTCTGCACTTGTGCCATCTTTCAGCGCTTGTTTCGCTATATCTTCTGCCCTTTTTCCAATTGTAATCAGCGTTTGAATATTTCTTTTGGCCACCATCGAGCCAATCTCACGATGATACTTTTCTTCGAAGTTCCCCAACCGCTTAATATCACCGAGTACAAGGATTACTTTTTTCCCTTTTCCAATCGTATCTAAAACCTTCAAAGCTGCTTCAACTGATGTTGGGTTATTTGTCCACGTATCATCTACAATGGTACATTCACCAATCCCCGTTGAAAACTCTAGATGTCTTGCCATCGGCTTATACGTCCTTAAACGAGCAATGGCATGATTTATGGTCATGCCCATTTCTTTTACAGCTGCTATGGCAGCTAGCGCATTGTACACTTGGTGTTCACCGTACCCAGGAACAAATACATTAAACTTTTCATCTGACACTTGCAGTACAAATCTCATGCCATTTTTCGTAAATTGTATTTTAGACGCTCTGTAATTTGCCTGTTCCTGTATTCCTAGGGTGATAATCTTGCCTTTAAACGTATGCAAAGGGACCTTTTTTGTATTTTCATCATCACCATTGATGATTAAAGTCCCGCCTTTTGTTATACCTTCTACGATTTCTGATTTCGCCTTAATATAACCTTCTAAGTTTTTACAGCCATCTAAATGATGCACACCGATATTTGTAATAATGCCAATCGTAGGCTGGTAAATCATGCATTGATGTTTAATATTACCTGTATTTCCTAATCCCAACTCAAATACAGCTGCTTCTGTTGTCTCATCGATGCCAGTCAAATAGGGTAAAGATTGACGTGGCTCATTTTTACTACTCACAGATGCCTGCACATGCCAATCCTTACTTGCAATATGTTTGATCATTTCTTTCGTCGTTGTTTTCCCACATGTCCCGGTTAAAGCAACGACAGGTATTTGAAAAAGATTTCTGTAATATTCGATAAACTTCCAGTATGCCTGCACATTACTTTTTACTTGGATAACAGTCGTATTGGTAAGTGCGTTTTTCAGCTCAGTTGAAGACTTATCTGAAATGACAAGAGAAGGTCCCTTATTGTCTATTTCATTCCAGTTGACTGCATCGTTTCTATTAACAAAGATAAGTGTATTACTATGCGTCAAATCATGCCGGTTATAGTAAATGGCATGTTTAACAAGCCAATCCTCAGAACCGTTCAATAATTCGCCTTGCAGTAAAGTCCTTATCTCCTTCACACGTATATTTTGCAAGTTAACTCCGCCCCCTCTCATTATAGTATGAAATGTGATTTCTGGACGATTGGGTAGTGAATAAGCAATTCATCCATATTACGAACATTGACTAGCATATTATCCAATACTTTATCTTCTATCCGGAGCGCTTCTTTCCAGTAGAATAAAATACAATAATATCGACTACTCACTTGTGCACTGTTTTTATCACGATGTTATCGTAGATCTCTCATCACGAGCGCATGCTATTCAGCGGGCAATGATGGCTTTATCTTTAAATCTGCTGCCAATTGGAACATTTGCTTACTGTACATATCTCCTTTTACGAGCACAATGGTATTTTCGTCCACAATTTTTTGTAATAACTTATATGCGAACATACCATTCCTAAATGTATAAACGGGTGCATTAAAACCTAAATCAACGGCATGATCTGCCATAATACGTGCATGCTCCCCTATCGTAATGAGTACATCAACGCCTATGCGATGGATTAGCTCACCTGCTTGCTCGTGAATAATATATCCCCAAGATCCTAGATCCGTAATCGTCCCAATCACCGCTATCTTTTTCTTACCCTCACCAAGCGAATTTAATACCTTCAATGCGGCTTCTAAAGAAGTGGTCGTAATACTCCAAGTATCGTCCAATAATATCGAGTGATTAATGCCTTCAAATCTTTGTAGTTGCTTATTCAATTGCCGGAATGTATACAATTGGACGGCCGCTGCTGCAATTGGCACACCCAGCTCACAAACAGCTGCAATAGCTGCTAGTGCATTATATACTTGATGCTCACCAAATCCAGGGACAAATATTTCATGGTTCGACATTTTATGATGAACAGTAAATTGCATACCATTTTGACCGTAGCGAATATTACTTGCTCTAAAATCACAGGATGCATCCTTACCAATTCTAATAATGCGGCCTCGGAATCTCGACAAATCAATTTTTTGGGTGTTGATATCCTCAGCATTCAGAATTAATGAACCGGTGGGGTCAATAATATCCACCATTTCACCTTTAGCTTGTATATAGCCCTCTAAAGTTTTACAGTAATTTAAATGATGAGCACCTATATTGGTAATAATCCCGATTTTCGGCTTGAAATACTTCCCTGCATTCGTGACATCCCCCGGAGAACCAACAGCTGTTTCAAAAACGGCTGCCTCCGTATCCTCGTCAATGCTTAGTAAATACTGCAAAGAGGCTGTTCTGGAATTGCTACTTAGCGTAGTCGCCGTCACTTTTTTTCCAGCAGAAAGAATATGTTTTATCATCTCCTTTGTCGTTGTTTTTCCAGAAGTACCCGTAATAGCTATTACGGGGATATCAAATTGGCTACGGTAAAAATGTACAAACTTCCAGTAGGCCTCATCAGTATTCGCTACTTTAATAATGATTACATGTTTAGGAATCTCATTTTGACTATAGGACCAATCCGTAACAAGCACTAGAGGAGAAAGTGGTTCAAGACTTTTCCAGTTTACAATACGTTTATTTGTAAAAAGGGCTGTATTTGATTTTTTTACTTGTTTTAGTCGATATGCGCCGTAGTGGATAAGCACTTCATCCGACCCTTGCACTAATTTACCTGCAATAATCGCTGTTAAATTTTTCACCGGAAGAGGCTTCATATCTGTTCACACTCCTTTCTTTTCTAGTATATGTACGTCGACAAAAGTTGCTTGGATGTAGACATGATACCTAACTAGAAGAAAACTATTCGTGAGCATATATATAAAATGTATATTAAGAATCCAAGTACCAATCGAAGGAGTGATATAACTGAAAGCAATTGTATTTATCGGTACAAATAAATCCGGGTCAAGTCGTGAAGCCATAAGAGCAGCGGAGAAATTGGGTTACTTGACTGTACTTTTCACAAATAATGAAAAGCAATTACAGCAGAGAAAAGCCTATCCAGATATTCATAAAATGATTTTTATCGACACTTCAGATATCGAAGAAATGAAAGATAAAATTTACGATTTATCCAAAACGGGGTTAGAAATTATAACGATTGTTAGTTTTGTAGACCCTTTTGTCCATATTGCTTCTATCTTATGTGATGAATTTTGTCACAACTATACGTCATCTGAGGCCATTGAAATGATGGAAGATAAAGAGAAAACCAGGAATTTCTTAAAGGATCAGCCCTATTCTCCGGAGTTTTTTCTAGTAAAACCGCATGAACCATTTACTAAAAAAATGGTATATCCACTGATCGTGAAATCGCCAAAATCTACCGGCTCTAAAGACGTACTGTTAGCGGCAGATCAAAGCCAACTCCATAAACACCTGCGTTTTCTCCAAAGCAAAAATCCTGGTGAAACGATTATGCTAGAAGAATATATTGACGGACCACAATATTTAGTAGAGGCCTTTGTTTATAAACAGCAAGCTCATATTATCGGTATTATTGAACAAGAGATTACGCAAGGTAAACGTTTTATCATTACCGGTTATGGGGTACTGGCAGAGGTTCCGAAGAACATTCAAACTGGTATTGAGGAAGTGCTCCATTCCATCGTCAAGGCATTTAACATTGAAAATGGTGCACTGCATTTAGAGCTTCGTTTAACAAAAAAAGGTTGGAAACTTATTGAAATCAATCCTAGAATTTCAGGCGGAGCTATGAATAATATGCTTCTCGCTGCATTCGGATTTAGTTTAGTGGAAGAAACACTTAAACTATTTTTAGGGGAACAACCTAATGTCGAACCAAGGCACAGAAAATTCATCTTTACAAAGTACGTTATTGTAGAGAGTAGAGGCGTTTTAGAGAGAGTGATTGGAAAAACACGAGCAACTAACTCAAAAGGCGTAGTGGAAGTCTATGTGAAGCCTAAAAAAGGAACAATTCTAACCCCTCCATTATCTATGGGCCATCGCTATGCATATGTCATTGCAGAAGGCACCACATTAGTTGAAGCTAAAAGAAACGCTACTAGCGCTGCGAAAGAAATCAAGTTTCTCCTAAAAGCGCTATAATTACGAAAGTAGGCGAAATCCTACTACTTTCGTAAAATTTCTATAGGTGCCCTCATTGGGCAACCTTTCCAGTATTCTAAAAATACCTTTTAAACAATAACTGAACCTAGCACGAACAAAAAATTCACTGAACTTTTGCCAAAACAAATAGCCCGAATAATTGCCACGATCAAGCGGGCAGTTACTCGGGTTTTTGCATTTATGCTTTATATGTCTGATCTAAAAATTTAACCGTCTCAAACATATTCGTTTTACTTGCACCCTTTACTAAAATAGTGTCGTGCGGTTTGACGATTTTTACTAATAGTGCATGTAAAGCTTCCTTGTTCGTAAAATGATAAATATTTGATAGATTCATCCCTTTTGCCTTTGCTGCTGCCCCTATTTCTTCTGTCCGAAATCCATAGGTTATTAAAATCTCTATTTCTTGTTCACAAATGTACTCGCCCACTTTACGATATTCTTCCTCTCGTAAATCCCCTAATTCTCGCATCTGGCCAATGATCGCAACTTTTCGGTTCTTCGCTATGTTGGTGAGTACATCAATAGCAGCTCGTACGCCTTGTGGATGCGAGTGAACTGTATCATCAATAACCGTAATTTGATCGCGGCAATTGTACAATGTTAGTCTTCTTGGTGGTTTCTTGAAATTTAGACCCTCTTTGATATCCATTGGTGAAAATCCTAAATAATCGGCAACCGCAATGGCATTTAGCGCATTATATACATGATGTTCTCCTAAGATGGGGATAAACAAAGCGATTTCTTGCCCTTGAAGATTCATCTTAAAGCTCATACCATTTTCTTTATACTGAATATCATAAGCCTTATAGTTTGCATCCGTATGGATACTGACTGTTAGTATTTTACCTTTGAATTGCTGTGAAGATAAATACTTCGAATTGTCGTCATCCTTATTTAAAATAAGTAAGCCCTTTTGGTTCATGCCATGTATTAATTCTGATTTTGCCATTGCCACTTTTCGAATATCCCCATCAAAGTTCCCCACATGCGCCAGACCGATATTTGTAACTATACTAATATTCGGTTGAATGATGCTGCAATGATTCGTAATGATACCTGGATAAGCCATTCCGTATTCAAGAACAACTGCTTCATGCGACGAATTAATCTCTTCTGCATGTTTTTTTGTATGCTCCGTGGTGTTCCAATAATCTTTTGACTCAAATACATTCCATTTTGTTGATAGAATAGAGCCTAGAAATGCCTTCGATGTTGTTTTGCCGGCACTCCCAGTAATGGCGATAATCGGTAAGCCCAATTCTGCGTCTAAATTTTTGTACTTTCGTTCCATTACTTCTTTTTTAATGATATTCTGGTTTTCTGCAAGATACATGGCATATCGAATGGAATGTACGACAACATCTAATTCTAAATAAAATGCAGGAGGACATCCCGGACGCCAGTTTACTTCGTACATCCAAATCTTTTGTTGTTCATCCAATCCGACATCTATGCCAATTTCGTCAATGACCTCCCCAAATTTATCCATTTGGATATCATCTAAATGATGTGCCAATGACAATGAAAAATGCTCCAGCATGCGCCGAATATTAAAGGCTTCTTCTTTAAATTCCTGCTCCAAAAAAGGATCTAAATAGTTAGTAAAACCCCCGCTGTTAATATTGGGGATAATGGACCCATTTGGTGCAATTCGCGGATAAATGGTCGTCACCACCCACTTACCCTCTCCGTTTTTTTGCACATGTAGACGGAAATCATAGACTTGCCCCGATTTTGTCATAGATTTAATATAGGGTTGCATGATAAACGTACCTGAAGAAAGTTGCTCCTGTAATAATTCATTTAATTTAGCCTTCGAATAAATTTTATTTTCGCTATTCACCCTAACCTCAAAATCATTTCCCATTTTCGAAATGAAATAAATTCCCTTTCCCTTACGTCCATCAATCGGTTTAAACACGATCCTTTTATAATGGGCAAGATAGTTGTGTAATATTTCCACATTTTTTACTATTTCAGTCGGGATTAAATAGTTAGCAAATTCTTTTGCAGCATTTAGGCGTTCCATCACATTCCATTTATTACCTATAGAATGTGTAGTAAACGGGATTTCCTTTTTCAATTTTTCGATAATCTCTTTGGATACTGCTAGTTTTTCAGGACTTCCTGCATTATAAATTACATCTGGGAAGGGCATCATTCGCTCCTGCCACTGCCCCTCTTCATATACCTTACCCCTAATGGTACGGTCGTCAAAGTTAACACTTCTAGGCGTAAAATAAAAAAATTTGGCACCTTCCGCTCTTGCAACTGCTGCATATGCATATGACTTGAGAACCGTTTTTGGATCTAGTCGATGATGCAACATTCCAATAATCGTCATGCATGTACCTTCCTTTCATTAGATTCTCTCTTTATTAAATTCAGCCAATGCACTTGCATGTAATCAGATGCGCTAGTTTTCAAATTATTTTAGTGGTTTTAACAGAACTTTCATTACCATTTAGGCTCGATCATAATCTTCCTTTTTAATAAATCAGGATTTAATAGCTGAATGGCTGATATACTGTTTAACTCAATGGATTTTTCAGTAGATGTTTTCTCTAATCTCACAACATCAGCAATCGAATTCGTCTCATTGCCTTCATAATCATACGCGCGTAACAACGAAATGGTGCCACGACAGCGCTCTTTATCAACAGATTCTATACGAAAATACTCTGTTTCAAATTGCTTAACTGTATCTATTAATCTTAAATGAGCACCGTTGTTCGTTATTAAAAAAAGGGGAATGGTATCACTCCCAACTATCTTCACGAGTAATTGACCATAATATTTAGAATGAAAATTCGTTATTGTATCCTGGAGTGCTTTTATATCGTATAACGCTTCACATACAAAATGTTTTCTTCCTTTTTCAATGCTCAATCCTTTCCAGCCCCTCCCTAGTCCATTTCAGCAATTTGCAAACACTCGAACAACAACAGCAATATTTATTTGACCTTTCTCGTTATAATATGTAGAGCGCAGGATTATGACGACTCGTTTTCAAAGTAAGCGACAAAAAAAATGCCTTCTTTCGTACAGTCACTGATTGTTGCAACGTTGTAGCAAATTAATTGTTTACCTTTTTCTAGTTCAATCGTTATCTAGGTAGGAGGGTTGATATGAATGAGGCATTTGGCAAGCAGTTACAGGAAAAATTAAGAACAATACAGTTTACATTATTAAAAATGGGCGCTGGCAAACAGGATGCTGAAGACATTTTGCAGGAAACAGCCTATCAATTCATCAAATACATAGATGGTATTGATGCAGAGTACGCTGAAGCTTGGCTATACCGTGTAGCGATTAACAAATATTATGATGGTCTCAAAAAACAAAAGCACGCTAACAACTATGTACTGTCGTTTAACTTGCAGGATTTATTTGACGAACAAACACCAGAGCTGTATGTGCTACAAAGAGAAAGGCAAGCCACTATTCAGCAATGTTTAAGCAAGCTTCAGCCAAAGGAAACGGAGTTATTACTATTGAAATATAGTGCGGAATTATCATTAAAGGAAATAGCTGCACTCTTTAAAACAACTGATAAAACCGTTAAAACTCAGCTTGCACGCGCCAAGAAAAAATTTAGTGATGTATATGAAAGGACTGGTGGAAATGGAGAAAACAATAATTTTTAACGAAGATCAAGCTTTTCAAAATTTAGTGAAGAACGCTAAACGAAAATCACTTAAACGCATAGTTTTTATTACGATTAGTGTCATCATATGTTTTATCCTTCTTTTGTGGGGGCTCATTGCAACAGGCCAATATTTTATGTATAAAGAAATGGATGAACAAACCACTCAAAATTATTTGGTCAATACATTTACCGGGGCAAATATTCAGGGCAATGGTAGTAATTACGATCATTTCTTTTTGGCGGGTACGACAAAATCTCATATGTATAAGGATGTTAATGGTCATCAAGTAAGTTGGTTAACTAGAGAACATTTTTATACTATATTAGGTACGAAGGCAGCCATCTATACAGATAACACCTTCCAGAATTCAGAAAATACTATTTACCGCAATAATCAACGTGTTATTCAATTTTATCCATATACACAACCAAAAATCGAGGACGATTCGGCCTATTTGAAATCTTTACCATCTTACTATAGTGTTGAGGTTGCCTTATCGTTTAATAAGAAATTAACACTAGAAGAGATGGCTCCTCTATTTCCAACTGCACAGTGGGCATGGATTATTGAAAATGGTCTTCTCGAATCCATAGACGAACAGGAAAAAGCGGAAAAAGAATTGGCTGAGTCCCAAAAACAAGCTGGTATAGACGTACCTGAAATGCCATCAACCAATTATGGACTAGTAAATGGCGACAATGCATATGGTTTCGAAATTATTGATAGTCCAGCATACTCCAATAATTCATTTCAATCTGCTGAACAATTTATAGATCAGATAGATATGTATGCCTATGATGAAAAAGAAGCTCTTGCTATTTTAAAAGAAAAAATGGTGGAAAGAGGCGAGGATACATCAGGTTTAGCCTTTCATGGTCATGAAAAGCTAGACGAAGCGGAAGTATTAAAAAATACAATTGGCGATGGAGATGTAAAATCGCTAAAAGTAAGTGGTGTCGTGTTAACAGGGACAATTGAAGAGGTTTTACCCTATTTAGAAAATGATATTGTTCACTACGTCAGTGCAGGTGTTATTTTGCCTTACTAGGGAGGCGTCTCAAAATTCTATTTACTCATTCAAACTGCTACCAACTAAGCTGATACAAGTGAGTGACATTACGAATGGCTTGCAGGTAATTGCATCTTAAAAAAACGTCCAAAACTTTTCCTTTTTGGACGTTTTTCATCTTTTTCTTGCCGTACAAAAAGTATTTTATGGTGAACTTGCTGTGACTTCCTTTTGAGTGCCTTGATTCAAGAGGATGACACCACCTATAATCAATGAAATACCAATGGCAACGTACACATTAAAAATATCTCCCCAGACGACAATTCCCACTACAACTGTTAACGCCGTACCGATACCTGACCAAATCGCATAAGCCAGGCTTAAAGGCAAGGTTTTTAAACAGAGAGACAGACCATAAAACGAAATGCCATAACCCAGTATGACTGCGATTGTGGGGCCTATCATTGTAAAGCCAGCCGAGAACTTGAGCATCATTGTCGCGAATACTTCACTCACGATGGATATTGCTAAAAATACATAACCTTTCAAGATATAGCCCTCCTTAATGTCCGCCACCAGCAAGATTGAGTACGACAACGCCCGCAATAATCATAGCGATTCCTGCAAGCTTTTTTATACGGAAAACCTCTTTATAAAACAGTACACCTACAATCGCTGTTAATGCCGTACCTAATCCAGCCCAGATGGCATAGGCAGTGCCAATCGGTAATGATTGGAGTGTTAAGGATAAGAAATAAAAAGCTGTAGCGTATCCAACAACTACGCCCATTGTCGGTAGCAATCGTTTAAAGCCATTTGTCAGTTTTAGCATCGAACTGGCAAAAACTTCAGCAACAATTGAAATTAATAGGTAACCAAAAGCACTCATGAAAACTCGTCCTTTCTTGTCATTTGCAATAATTGTGCAAAGACCATTTCTGTTACCTCTTTCGAAACAGGTGCAATGTTTAATAACTTCGAATAATACAATCCGTCAATCGTTAGTCGTATTAAATGGACAATGGATGTCTCAAGATCATCGTGTAACAAATCTTCAAGTATTTGTTCATACGCTGTCGAAATAGAGGTATGCTCGTTTTGAATTATTTGAATCGCGATATTAAACCAAGCTCCCTCTGCTAGATCTTGCTGTGAAGCTAAAATAAAGCCTCTCGTCAATCTACCAACACCGTGCTCCTGCTGGGCTCTTTTTTCATAGGATTCTATAAATTCAGCCATAATGCTCTCTGCTATGGCTGCATGAAGTACATCCTTCGTTTTAAAATGATAGAGAAGCCCCCCTTTACTAACTCCAGCCTTCCCAGCAACCTTTTCCAATGTTAAAGTGCTTAAATCATTTTCTTGTAAATAGTGAATCGCTGTACGAATGATAAGTGCTCGTTTTGCACTTGCTTTTGTTGACATGCGTGAGCCTCCTCCCGAGATAACAAAATCGGTTGGTAAAAAACCGTCTGGACGGTCTTTTTTTATTTTATATTTTACTATGGAAAAAGTCAAATTCCCGAATGGAACCTTTCACGACTGAAGTCACGAGTGTTCTCGTCGAATCCATAAAACGGCGGTATGAAATTCCACTTCGCTTTCCCACAGGAGTCTCCACCAATTTTCATCTTTATCTCAAAAAAATAGTATGCCATGCGTATGCCAAGCATACTATTTTTACTTTTGGGACAGCCCTGTTCAGTCTTCTTCCTCAACATATTCTAAAATATCTCCTGGCTGACA
The DNA here is from genome assembly GCF_050272295.1 of Lysinibacillus sp. NPDC048646. Lineage (NCBI taxonomy): Bacteria > Bacillati > Bacillota > Bacilli > Caryophanales > Bacillaceae > Lysinibacillus > Lysinibacillus sp. NPDC048646. The sequence continues at coordinate 177,009 of NZ_JBNNLZ010000002.1, read as the reverse complement.
ATTTAATGCCTTACATACTGCATTTAAGGTGGAAAAACGTACAGCCTTTACCTTACCTGTCTTTAAATTAGATAAATTGACAATTGACACATCAACCTTTTCAGCTAGCTCACTTAATTGCATTTTGCGATCTGCCAGCATGCGATCTAATCGAATAATTATCGTCATTTCTTCACTTCCCTAAGCTGTTGCATCATATTCTTCCTGTAAAAAAGCGCCATATCGAAATACACGCGCTATCGTCCAAATGACTAAACCACATAGTAATAATGTCCAGTTAATGCCGCTAAAATGGAAACTTACATCTTTTACCCAATCTGTACTGACAAGTTGCGACTCTAATTTGAAAAGTTGAACCACTGTATAGGCAATGTACGTGCGAAATGCCCCTACTGTCAAGCTTATCACGACAATACTATAAGCAATCCACTCAATTTTTTTACTATTGGCTACAGAAAAAATAACCCCACTACTTAAATTACCCAATAAATTTCTTACGAGCATCACAATCCATAATAGAATTGCTATGTACAGTGTAGAAGCCACTAATAATGATACAACATTCTTTTTCACAAAGCGGATATTTTCCGCAACTTGATCTGCTAACAATATTTGCATACCTTCGAATTGTAACGTAGCAGATATACTTCCATTTGCTAGTATACTATTTACTGCTTTCTCTGGTACAAAAATAGCGATTATTAATAACCCACCCATCACAACAAGGCCCATGATCGTAAAAATCATGACCATTGTAAAAATAGTACGTAATCCCTTTGTTAAAAACCGAAATTCCTTACTTTGGATTGTTTGATCCATCTTAAACATCCCCTTCCTTACTGTTAATTATACACAACACTTTATTTTCTTCAATAATTATTTAATGTTTATCATTAAATAATTATTGATAGTTTTAAAAAATAATAAAAGTAACTATTATTATTTCGACAAGCTTTTATGAACAAATTGTTGGCAAAAACATCCAAGAATGTCATAGTATACACACTTAAACAGTTAATTGTAAATATATAACATTAAATATATTTGCATTCCATTTATGTTTAATATAACCTTGTATGTAGATATTCTTTTACAAAAGAACGTCAATACAGTTAAGAGGAGTGCATTTAATATGTCAAAAAAAATTAAGAAAAACAAAATCGAGGAAGCAGTAGCAGAAAAAAAAGCAAAGAAAAAAGCTGACAAAAAGAAACTTGAGAAAAAGTTAGCGAAGAAAAAAGCTGAGAAAAAACTAGAAAAGAAAGCTACTAACAAAAAAGATAAAAAGAAAAACAGCAAGAAAGCTGCCTAACACAAAATAAAGTAGCTGGAGAAACCGAGTGGTGTTTCTCCAGCTACCTTTGCATGGATAAATGCCGTTCCATTATATCTTTAAGTCTTTCCTTCTATAAAATACAAACGTTATCATTAAAAGTATGACAATACTAATTAGCGATAATACAATAAATTTACTATCTACACCGCCACCATTCATCATGATTTTAGCTTCGAAATATTTAAATGGTGAGAGGTATTCCATGAATGACAACTTTTCGTTCAAATCAATGACAATGGATAATATATAGGTAATCAAAAGTATGCCAGTTGATATCGATGCCGCTAACTTTGGCTTTTTACTGACAGACGCGATTGCGGAACCAATAAACAAAAATAATAACTGCAAAATCAGCATCGCTGTCATCGCTATGGCGATATGTGCATTTACTGATTCGCCCTCGCTGTATTTTCCAACCAAATAAATACTTGAAACACCTGTAACAATATTTAAACTAACAATATTCGCTACAGCGACTAATAATTTTGCAGAAATAATGCTCATTCTTGAAACAGGCTTTACGAATAAAAACTCTGCTGTTTTATCCCGCTCTTCTTTTGCAATAATAGTAGCCCCTAGCATTACAGCGTGTATTGTCGCCATTAATACTAAATAGATATACAGTACACCAAAATAACCGCTTACCTTAGAAATATCAAGCGCTCCCGTTCCCATGATTGCCTGTAGGGACTTTGGCATTGCAGACCATATCTCATTCATCGATTGACCTGAAGTGGCTAACCCCGCATATTTAGCCATACCTGAACCAACTAAAAATAGCATACCAATACTCCAGATTATTAAAGACTTCCGAAAAGCTTTCATTTCCCGCAAAAAAATGTTCAAACAAATCCCCCTATCCCACACAGCAGAATTTAAATGGTTATATATCTTTTTTCATATAGATGATATAGCTCGTACCCAAAGCAATAATGACAATGCCAATCCCTACGAGTACATAGGACATTTCATAGCTAGAATGATCGATGATATACGCTGGTTCAAAATATTTAAAGGGTGATAAATACCGTTTTACACCATCGCCGGTCGTTGAGACAAGTAACCCGATGATAATTCTTGCGTAAATTAGCTCAGTTTGAATGCTTGGCGGTAGAAAATAATGGAGACATAAGAATGTAAATCAAATTTTTGATGTAAAAGTAATCTTTCTTCTATTGTAGTGACTCTTATTTAAGACAAAAAATTAGACTACCCATCATAGAATAGTCTTTTTCCAATGCTAATAATTACAAAAGTTAAGTTACGTTAGAAATAATAAATTTAATCCCAATATTTATCCATTAAAGATATTGACCAATTTGGCTGTTTTACAACTCCTTTTGGTAAGAACTCTGTCATTACAGGTTTTATATCAATAATAGGAGTTCCGTCTATCGCATCTAAGCCTTTAACAATTAGTGTTCTTTGTTTTGTATCGATTAGTTCTACAATCGTTACCCCCAATTTATTGGGTCTATTTTTTCCTCTTCCCTCCATATTTATATCTAAAAATTTACCCTATTTTGAGGACGTTAATGTTTTTTTTCTAAAACTGATTCAACTTTTTTCTCTAAGGCTACCCTATAAGGAGTGGTCTTGTTGTATGTTAGTTTGATTATTTCTTCACCAATATGTATATCCTTTTAATTGAAACTAAATAGAAAGACAAAACTATTCTAGATATTACCAAATAATAAATTATATAAAATTTTTTGAAAGTAAAGAGGGTGACTTATGTGAAAGGAGAAATTGTTAGTGCGCAACAGTTTACAATAATTGTATTTCTCTTTTCAATAGGTACAACTATATTAATTATTCCCGGGACGATGGCGAATGCGGTTAAACAGGATGCTTGGATTGCGGCTATACTAGGGGTGGTATTAAGTTTATTACTAGTAAAGCTATTCATTTCTTTAGGAAATAGGACCCCAAATTTAACCTTTATTGAGGCCAATGAAAAAATACTAGGAAAATTTATGGGTAAATTTACATCCGTTGGTTTTATCTTTCTACCCTTACTTTCAGCAGGAGAATTATTTTTTTTCATTGGAACTTTTATGCATACTGAAGTCATGCCAGAGACACCTACAGTTGCCTTTGCTATCTTGTTTAGTATCATTATTATATTTGCTACTTATTTAGGGGTAGAGGTCTTTGCACGCTGTGCCGAAATATTATTCCCTATTTTTTTGTTCTTATTTGTTGTTTTTATAATTTGCATTTCTCCACAAATAGACATTAAAAATGTACAACCTATACTCGATACACCAACAAAATCACTGCTAGGTGGTATATTAAATTTTATGAGCACCTTTTCTTTTCCATTGGTTGTATTATTAATGATTTTCCCCTCTGCAATTAATGAACATAAGTCAGCTCAAAAGGGGTTTTATATAGGTACAATAGCAGGAGGTTTGGTATTAACTGTTATTATAGCTCTCTCTATACTTGTACTCGGTGCAACAAATACATCTCACCAATCTTATCCTAGCTATGCATTGGCACAAAATATTTCAATAGGGAATTTTCTACAACGTATTGAAATAATAATGGCTTTTATGTGGATGTTCACAATCTTTGTTAGATCGTATGTATATTTTTACGCATCAGTAAAGGGTTTAGCGCAAATATTCAATATAAAAGATCATCGACCGCTAATATTACCACTTGGAATGATTTCAATTGCATTTTCTCAAATTTTACATCCGAGTATTGTTCACTCAATTAATTACAATAAGGAAACTTGGCCACTATTTACATTAACCGTAACCATTTTATTGCCATTATTATTACTTTTTGTTGCAAAATTACGTAAAATTCAAAGTACTGAAAAAATTAGTAACACAATAAATGATATAGAAGAAAAAAATACTAACTAATTGTAACGATTATTTATTGTCTAAATTAAACTCATTAAGTATATGCTCATTAATAATCGTTATAAATGTACTCATCTGGCGTTCCTTCGCATTCATGAGTCCTTATAGCGATTTAACCATTTACTATTACGTTTATAGTTTCTTTTATGTAAAACCTATAGAACAATTGAATATTTCATTGCCTATAGGCATAATAATTTAGCGTTTATATACCATTCTGGGTTGGGAAATTTCCTGTTAATGGATTATCAGCTACCGTTTGTAAATGTTGAGTCATTCTTGAAATAGGTTCTTCAGTTTCTTGTGCATTCTGTTGATTTAATTTGTTGGTCTTATTTTTTGTGACTTGTAGAAAAGTTCCATTTTGCACTCCTTTAACTATATAAAAAACAATAGCCCCTATAACACCCCATGTTATAAATCTCACTAAAATGCCTCCTTCCTTTTACTCGAAACAGCTTTAGTATTGGGAATCCGATATAGATTATACCGAGAATAATTTTCCTACAACTAAAGGAATAAAATTAGTTGGTCTATACTTGTTGACGTCAACCAATCCTGTTATGCCAGTTATAAAGCGGTACTAACCCCTCCAAATAAATGACAACTAAGGAGTTACTTCTACTACACCCAGGATAAATTCTCATTATTCTTTATTAGAAATAGAGTTATACTAGTTCTTTTTACAGTAAGATATTTGGAAATGAAAAAGAGCAAGGTACTCAATGAGCTCCCGGTTCTTTACATGTTGTGTTTTCTATTTAATTCTGTTTAAAGCTTGTGTCAATTCATTTAGCCAATGTTTTCCGCCATAAACGACGAATGTTGTATTTTTTGCTTCTCTATCAAAAATATGAATTCTTTGTGTAATAAGAAGATTTAAACCGAGTTCAGTTCGATCTACCCTGCCTAAACTTAATTCCCAATATAAATTAGGATTTATATTAAGAGCATGGGCACAAAAAATTATTCGTTGATTTGTTAATAATAGCCGACCACCATCAGAACGAGTTGCACTGTAATACATGTTTGCAACACCTGAGCGTAAAGGGAATTCATTTTCATTCATTTCAATTTCATGGAAGAAGATTTTTTTATATGTAGGGTTGAAAACGTCTAAATCATAAGTGATTTGTTTTGCTTCTGATGTAATAATATAACTACCACAGTATTCACAAATATTTTCCTTTGGATTGAATGCTGCAGCACAGTTGGGACAATTTAAAGCTTTGACCATCGCTTCATCGCTCCTATTATGGGTTTTTATACAGTATACTTTGAATTACTAGATATACCAATAATTAGAAAGAAAAAAGCCCAGGCTCAATATTATTAATTGAGGGCCTGGGCTTTATGTATAATTAAATTATGAACACCAGTCATTTCTTTATAAACTCAAAAACTATTTACCTCCGATTTTAAACTGTTTACGAATTCATTAATTTGTTCCATTTTTACTATTAGACATAATGCAGGACCACATGCTGTTGCAACCAGATGATTCTTATCACCTGCATCTAATACAAAAATTAATTTATAAATAGACTCCCTTTCACACCTCTCATTATCAGGAACTTGAAGAAAACCATATTCAGGAAAGTAATAAGTGCCATATTCAGGAATATGATAAATACACAACCCTGGATCTTGAGGCTCTAGCATACTTAGATGTGTATTATCAAGTTGTTTTAAATCATCTAACAATTTTAGAAAATCTTCTTTTAAACAATTTATTTTTGATGAATGAACAACAGGAAAACTGTTACCAGAACGAAAATAAATTTCGAATTTCACACTCGAATCATCAACTGATTTTAAATTTAGTTCAACTTCACAACTAGGTTTACTAGTGCAATCTTTTAATATAACCATAAATAAATCTCCTTTTTCTATTTGGTTTTAAAGAATAACAAGATAAATCATAACAATCCACAGTTAATATACCATGGATTGTTGTTGTATCTAGATGAACTTTTAGCAAATTGTCTGTAGTAATTTTTTTCCGAAATACTTTTACAATTACTCGAAATCTCGTACATATTGCCAAGTGTTTTTAAACCACTTAAATTTCTTATGATTTTCTGGATAAACTGGATCAATTTCATCTGAATTTTTTTTAAGTAGGACAGCGATGCCATTTCCGCTTTGATCCCAAGAAACTCGTTCCCCACTTAATGCATCTACATATTTCTCTCCATCAGTCAAAGCTTTATCAATCATTTTTCCAGTAATTTTACGAACTACTGCTTGTTCAGCAGCATGTTTTGATAGAATCGTTTATTTGCAAATCCTGGGGCTCACTTGCCTTAGCGATACTTGGGGAAATGATACTGAAAACTAATGTAAAACAAATCAATCCTATAATATTTTTAATTATGTTATTCTTCAAAGTTAATCCTCCGTTATTCCAAAAAAATATTAAAATGTTATAACATTCCATTATTCTCGAGCAATTACTAAACTATCATTAACATATTATCCAATCAACATCCAATTCACGCCATATTTTTGCGTTACTATCACCTTTTTATATAACAAAAGTAACGTTTTTTATAAATTACACTAAATACTTGAAGTTTTTATTTACTTTTTTGTTTTACCAAAATAATATTCTTCACTAAACTGTCAATTTTAGTATCCTAATATAATCAAACGATCAGTTGTCATTGTACCATTCCGTAAATCTTTCAAGTGTAAAGCCTGAATAATACCATCCTTTACCGCCTGTGCAATAAAGTTTTCCGTTTCAGTTTTCATAGCGGGTCAACCAGGATGCCAATTAGTCGCATAAGCCAGCAACATGTATAAAATTGGCTTTGGTACTAATGCCAGTAGATTGATTCTTTCGGCATGCTGATATCCAAGATCAGCGCATATTAATATTTTAAAATATTTTTCTGTCATAAATACGAATGGATAGTAACCACGAGCCAATATATAAAATGATGACCGTCAATATAGCAACAAAATAAATTTGGATTTCTTGTAAAGTCAGGATTTTTTGTGTCAATTCTCTGATAACATCATGTAAATTTTTAATAAAAAAACTTATTGTTATCAAATAGATAACCACTAATGCAACCATAGCCATATGTAGGTATTGCATTTTAAATCTATATAAGAATGGCAGCAGGAAAGATGTAGTGATCATCACAAGCCCTATAATAAGCAGCATCTCTTTCACTAAAAATGACGCTTTATTTCCATTCAAAACAAAATCCCCAACATACATAGCGCTAATAAATAACAATGTAAATAGTAATGCACCGATATATTTTGAACTGACAATTTCCTTTCGCGTGTAAGGGAGCGAATTGAGCAGAATATTAATGTTATCTTTTTCATCAAAAGAATAGGTAGTCATGATAATTGATAGACTAAATATAAATCCTACAAACACAGGTGATTTATCTAATAGTGGAAAGAATGTTAACATAGCGATGTACAGTAAAACTATATGCTTTTGTAATAAAAAATCCTTTCGTATCAGGCTAAACATACAGTTCCCCTCCTTTTTTCGAATAATACATAATATCTTCAAGCGTTGGCTTTTCCAAAATAACAGTATCTCCAAATAGGTTCGCTACACGGTTTTTACAAGCTGTTAATGCTTCAAAACCACTGTTCGTTTTCCGAATGGAAATAAACTCTTGCTCCGTTTCACGATCCAATAAATCAAGCGTTCCTTTTACAATGGCATATTCCTCTTCAATTTTATAAAATTCCTTCGTAAAAATATGGTCGCCATTTTGAATAAAGGTAATGTAATCCGCTATGCGATCTAAATCCGTTGTAATATGCGTCGAAAAGAAAATGGTTTTATCCCCGTCTTGCATTAAATCATGTAAATCATTTAGTAATTCTCGTCTAAATATCGGATCGAGACCAGACGTTGGTTCATCCATAATGATTAACTCTGCATGATGTGCTAGTGCAATAGCTAGCGAGGCTTTCATCTTCATGCCTTTTGAAAATGTTTTGATTTTTTTGTTCAGTGGCAATTCAAATTGATTGATATAGCGTTGAAAAGCCGATTCATCCCAGTTTCTATAGGCTGGCTGAATGATTTTTTTCATTTCCTTTAAATTTAAATTTTCATAAAAAATGTTTTCATCGTAGACAAAGCCAATTCGTTGCTTTATCTCTTTCTCATGATTCTTATAGTCCATGCCGAAAATCGAAATAGAGCCACTATCTTGCTGTAATAAATTCATGATCAATTTGATTGTTGTCGATTTACCAGCACCATTTCCCCCAATAAATCCAGTCACATAGCCTTTTTTAACGGTAATAGAGAGATCTTTCACCTGAAATCCATTAAATGATTTATTAACATGTTGTAATTCAATCACATTTTCCATCATTCATCCTCCGTATACAATAATGTCAGCATTTCCTTTAGTTCTGCTAAGCTAATGTCCATTTCTTTAGCGTTTTGAATGGCAACCAATAGCTTTTCTTCGATAACTTTCATCTTTCTTTCCTTCATCATCTCCGTATTTTGTTCCGAGATGAATGAACCTTTTCCAACAATGGAATAAATGAAGCCGTTCTTTTCAAGCTCTTCATAAGCGCGTTTTGTTGTAATAACACTAATTTCTAAATCTTTGGCAAGTTGGCGCATAGAAGGCAATGATTGACCTTCTTGTAATTCGCCCATTAAAATAAGTCTTTTAATTTGAACATAAATTTGTTCATATATCGGCTCTTTAGAACTGTTTGAAATAATAATTTGCATGCAAATACCTCTTCGCGAAATAATATTGTGTATACACTTTATATACAATATATACACACTGTACTTATTTTGCAAGCTTAATTTTTATCGGATACAAAAACACGACACCTTTACAAGTCATAATAAGCAGGTCTGGAAAAAGCCATTCGCTTTTCGTGGACGAACCAGCTAGCTGCTTCCTTCGTCGCTTCGTGTGGAGTCTAGCTGGCTCGCTTTCCTACAACCGGGGTCTCGCAACTTTTTACTCTTTAAACGGAATCAAGTGGTGTTGTGTAATGATGCCGAAAAACTTACAATACGTTGAAATAATATCTTCCCTATTTCTAACAAAATAGGTGGAAAATATATTTATAAGGTTGCAAATTAAGGAACTATTTGGCCGCAATTTCGTTTTATTAATTATGGATACTATAAAAAATACACGGCTTTATTTTATGTTGTAGCTCTGTCATAATTAGAAATATAGCACCTTAGTATGTACTCACTTGTAAAGGAAGGAGGGAGATGTTGTCTTCTACCAACATCAACACCAATGAAATTATTAAAAAATTTGATGAAAGGTATACTTATACTCATAGCTGTTATCGGTATATCAATTTTCATGATTATACAACTATTTGATTCTATGTTTAATAAAGAGACAAATGAGCCCGAATATGTTGAAGAAGGGCCAAGTACGGAAGAATTCATCGGCGCTATTGCCGAAACTGCACGTAAACTTGGCGCAGAAAATGATTTATACGCCTCAGTTATGATTGCGCAAGCTATTTTAGAAAGCCAAAATGGACAAAGTGGTCTAGGTTCAGCTCCTAATAATAATTTATTTGGCATGAAGGGCCAATTTCAAAACGACTCTGTCACGCTAGAAACATCTGAAGATGATGGTTCTGGTAATATGTCAACCGTAATGGCTGAGTTCCGCAAATATCCTTCCTATGAAGACTCTATGAAAGATTATGTAAAGTTACTGCGTAATGGGGTGTCATGGAACAAGGATTTTTATACAGGTGTCTTTAAGAGCCAGACACAGACCTATGCAGACGCAACAAATTTTTTAACAGGCTCCTATGCGACAGATTCAAAATACAATGAAAAGCTTAACTTGCTTATTGCGAAATATGACTTGCAACAATACGACAGCCCCGTCAAAAACAAAAAAACGATTACGGTAGCTGACGGTGACTCACTCATGCATATCGCAGAGGCCCACAAGGTTAAGGTAACATCCCTCAAGCAATGGAATCAGCTTAGATCTGATCGATTAGAAGCGGGTCAACAGTTAAATATCTATCAATACTAATATAAAAAATCTCCATGCACATTCGGGACTGCGAGGAACCCCTTTTGCGCTTGGAGATTTTTTTATACGCATTTATAGCATGCTGTCGTTAAAAGAAATATTCCTTTATTTAACGAAGCGTACAAAAAAGGCTTTACAGAGTTTTTCCTCCATAAAGCTAGTAAAAGATTACGATTATTGACTTGTCAATCGTTGAATCACTGTTTCTATTTCAAAAACGCGCTTATTTAAAGCACCCGTTCGATCTTCTACATGATGTGCAATTTTTTCTGTGAATCGTCCTAAGTTTTCAACAATATTTTTTTGTAACTCAACTTGTCCAAGTTTAACTTCTTGAACATCATCCTCAATTTTATCTAACCGCTGATCTATTCCGTCTAGACGTTGAACCATACCATCGAATCGTTTATCCATGCCATCTAAACGCTGCTCCATGCCATCAAATCGTTTATCCATTCCGTCCAAACGTTGTTCCATGCCATCGAATCGTTTATCCATTCCGTCTAAACGTTGTTCCATACCATCAAATCGTTTATCGATTCCGTCCAAACGTTGTTCCATACCATCAAATCGTTTATCGATTCCGTCCAAACGTTGTTCCATACCATCCAAACGCTGATGTACCGGTCCCAATTCTTCTTTTAAAACCGAACGTAATAATTCTTTTAAGTCATGATCCAAATACATTACCTCCAATTTTTAATTTAAATTATAGCATAAAAAAATCATATGTTAAGGCTCTATTATTTACCTATTCTATTTGTAAATTGATTGATTAAGGCTTCACATTGCACAAAAATTCACTTTCTTTTCCGCAGGCAATCCGCAAGAGACGCCGATGCTAGTGCATCTGCAGTGACTTGCGGATTGCGGTTCAACAGGCGTATTATGTTGCTTTCCCCATGAAATCTTTTTGCTAAAACGTGAACGTATTTAATATCACTGTTTTCAATCATATAGATTCCCCCTTTTCATATCTGCTTGTTTCATTATTCATAGTTAGTTGCTCATATGCATCACCCCTCATTTTTAGACAACAAAAAAAGATGCCTCTGTTTATAAACAGAAGCATCTCGCTCGACAAAAGTATTCACTCTATGACGTAAAAATCATAGAGTGATGGCTTATAAAGTGAAACTCCAATCGGGCTTTTACGGGCAGTTGATCGACCACCTAGTTGACTCATTCTCATCTTTCAACTTGAGGTGGGCGTCTTGTACCTGACGCTTCGCTCTCGGAACAGATAAATTACTGACCGTTAATGGCGGATAAATATGACAGGTGAAAGGCAGCTTCTTGTTTATTTATTATGTGATTGGCTTTAATAATAAATAAACAATTGCTCAAATCCTTCACCCCCCGTTCGAAAATAATATAGTAGTTTTAATTCATCATAAAATTCTATTTTCTGTCAATTTAAACTTAGAAAAAACACAAAACATAGCTCATTTATTGATCGCAGCTACTACACTATCGATCAGATTAATAAGTGCTTGCTTAGTGCTCTCGTCTTTCACTGTAGCATTGTCGTTAAATTTAATGCCTACAGATGGCACTAACAACGAACCATGTTCAACAATAATCGTATCGAGCATACCCAGCGTCAGTAGTAAAGATTCGTGCGCCTTGTCTCCTCCAGCCACCGATGGAGATGCCGTTATAACAGCCACCGGTTTTTTATAAAGTTCACCGGATGAGACAAGCCAATCTAAAGCGTTCTTCAAAACTCCTGGCACACTTTTTGCATATTCTGGCGTACAGATAATCAGCGCGTGGGACTCAGCTAACGTTTTTCTAAAATTCGCTACGACAGCTGGTGGTTCCGTTCCATCGATATCTGGGTTGAAATGAGGAAGCTCTTTTATGCCGGGATAAATACAATAATCAATCCCTTCAGGAATAAAGGTTGCTAAAGCTTTTAATATATTCGTATTGGATGAACCTTCTCGGATACTTCCTGATATAGCGACTATCTTTTTATGTTTGATCATACTATCACCTCTACGAACAGAATACTCAATCCGCTATGGAAAAATCAAAGATTTTGAACTAACGATTAAAATTCGGAGAAAGGTGTAGTCTTGTACGTCGCTTCGAAAAATTGGTAGAATCATGGTGTTAGCTTTTTAATCCGCAAAATAACTCCCCACCGCTGTAATTGTCGTTGCTAAGTCTTTACGGTATAGCGGATGTTGTTCGTTTAAGCTATTTATAGTTACTTCATTACCACCAATTGATGAGTGCACATACAGGCTGTCACCTAGATATAGCGCGACATGGCCTGGGAAGTACAATAAATCGCCTTTTTGAATTTGGTCAAGTGCTATTTCCTTGATAGGAAAGTCTTCAACAATTTTGGCGTCTCGGAAAATCAATACCCCATTTAGCATATATGCCATTGAACATAGCCCTGAGCAATCAATACCCAGTGGCGATTTCCCACCCCAGCGGTATGGTGTTGTTAAATAGCTAAGTGCCGTTTGCACCACATTTTCCCGGAAATCCTGTTCTGACAGGCTATTGTCCGCAATCTGTTCACTCAGCCATTTTTTGCGTAAATAGCCCCTTTCTCCTGTTACTAATTGGATGCTAGCCCATTCTGAGTCTAGTTCTTCGTCTTGTAAAGCGCGCACAATTGAACCTCTCACAAGTGTCATTAATTTCGGACTTTGAATACGAGGATGTTGTAAAATATCTGCAAAACTTTGACGAATCACATGCGATGCTTCCAGACGCCAAGCACTAGTTTTCACATTATCTAGCAGTAAATTCACTTTTCTACAGTAGCCCTCATACTGATAGGTTGATTGTATACGCACCCAGTAACCATCTAACTCTTCAATGATTTGCACAGGCATTCCGTATAATAACTCATCAATCAGCTCAGATGTTCCATTCGGTTCAGCGTACAGATTAGCAATCATCGACGTGACAATGGCATTCATTTTAACGCCCCTTTCTGTTGTACCAGGTACTCATAAACGACCTTCGAAATGCGACCGATTAATTGCCTTGCATCTTGATTATTCGTGACTTCTGTGACAAAAACACCAATCAGATAATCTTTTGAGTCGCTGTAAACAATGCCGACATCATGATCAACCGCATCAAGCCCCCCTGTTTTATGGGCTATTCTGGTATCATCTACTAGATAACGACTGAGTGAATCGTGGACACGCTGGCGACTCAAAATATCAATTGCCAGTGCACTAAACGATGGCATTAATAAATCTTGACGATAAATATGTGTAAAAATATGGGCCATATCACGAGCATTCGTAACATTGTCAACGCCATTTGCCAGCCTTTCAAAGTCCATCATCTTGCGCTGCAATTTTGTATGCTTCAGACCGATTTCACGAAAATATCGATTAAGCGCATCCATACCAATATAGTCAATCAGCACATTGGTTGCCGTATTATCGCTAGTAATAATCATCCACACCAATAACTCATAGATGGTAGTCGATTGTAATTGTTGTTCGCTAATGACACTAAAGTCGACCCAGTCTTTGGGCGTAATCGTTAACACTTGTTCCAACCTTACATTATTGGATTCTACATGATGTAAAACAGCAAGAAGTATAGGGACTTTTATGAGACTGGCACTAGAAAACACAGCATCGGGTCGCTCACAGATGAAGGTTTCATCTGTCCTTAAATCTTTGACAATTATATGCACGTTGTAGGAAGTTTGTTGTAGTAGTTGCCGAATCATTTGTGCCATCATTTTCACCTACCCTACAACTTTAATCATGTGCGTCTCTGCGTTGACGTTAATTGTTCGACCTAATGGGAGTGTCATCGTTGGTAAGCAATGACCACAAGTAATATCCATGACAATTGGTTTTTTAAGTGGCACTAAAATTTCATTAAAAATAGTTTGGAGCGATAAGCTATTTTCTGGCTGCTCCGGATTTTCTGGACCACAATTTGTCCAAGCACCTAATAATATGCCTGCAACTGCGTCAAGCTTACCAGCCAATTTTAACTGTGTGAGCATGCGGTCTATTCGTTGCTCATTTTCATCTATATCTTCTAAAAATAAAATCTTGCCCTGTGTCTCAATTTCATAAGGGGTTCCAAGTGATGCAGTGACTAATGTTAAGTTTCCTCCGACCAGCTGTCCTGTTGCTTGCCCTGTGACTAGCGTTGTCATAGACTGAGCTGGTGGATTATCAAGTTGCAGTCCACTACTTTCAGTTGCCATTACACCGTTGATAAAACAATCCCAAGTATAATCATCCATATCTGATTGAATAAATTCAGTAGATGGCATCGGCGAATGGTATGTCACAAAGTTACAATTTTGGTTAAACGCAATATGGAGTGCTGTCACATCGCTATAACCTGCAAATACCTTAGGGTTCGCTTGGATCATATCGTAATCAAGGAATGGGAGAATTTTTGTTGCACCATAACCGCCACGAATACAGAAAATGCCATCAATACTAGGATCCCGGAACATTTGGTTGACTTCAGCGGCACGAAGTTCATCTGAGCCTGCTAAGTAGCCATGTCTTGCCCGACTTGTTTCCCCTACGACTACTTTAAAACCGAGCTTCTCCACACTTTCAATTGCTGGATATAATTTCCCAGGCGGTGTTGCACTTGAGGCACTAATTAGCGCAATTGTGTCACCTTTTTTTAATGCTTTTGGTATCTTCATCGTTCAAACCCCCATTTTTCGTGTCGTCCGGTAATTTTCGATTTCCTCTTCGTTTGCCAATACGAAATGGCCTTCCTCCATTTCCACAAATGATGGTGGATATTTGTCATAGTGATGCTGCGTTGGATCATAGATTTCAACCACCTTTTCACGCTCTTTGTACGGATTTGGCTCCGGTACAGCTGATAATAGTGCGCGTGTATATGGATGGATGGGATTAGAAAATAGCGTTTCTGTTTCCGCTAACTCAACGATATGGCCTTTATAAATAACTGCTGTACGATCTGTAATAAAGCGTACGATGGATAAGTCATGTGCAATGAATAAATACGTTAAGTTATTTTGTTGTTGTAAGTTTGACAGCAAATTTAACACTTGTGCCCTTATCGAAACGTCTAAGGCCGAAATCGGTTCATCCGCAATGATAAACTCTGGCTCCATCACTAACGCACGTGCAATGCCAATGCGTTGACGCTGACCGCCTGAAAATTCATGTGGAAAACGAGAGGCAAACTCAGGTAGTAACCCAACATTCAATAGTGCCTTTTGAACCTTATGCTGTCGGTCTTCTTCATTTGTAAAATTTTTTGTATTGAGGAGTCCTTCTGAAATAATATAGTCTACCTTCGCTCGTTCATTGAGCGATGCCATGGGGTCCTGGAAAATCATTTGGATTTTTTGCGTAATTTTACGATCCCAGTCCTTTGGGATTTTGCCGTTAATGTTCTTTCCATGGTACAAAATCTGACCTTCGTTTACTTCATTGATGCGCATAATGGCACGGCCAATTGTTGTTTTTCCTGAGCCTGATTCCCCTACTAATCCAAATGTTTCACCCTTAAAAACCTCAAAGCTGACATCGTCAATAGCAACAAATTTATTTTTTCCTTTACCGAACACAATCTTTAAGTTTTTTACTTCCAATAGTACTTCTTTTTTAGTCATTCACGTATTGCCTCCCCTGTTCAAAGAATGCTTGTAATGTTTCAGGAAGCTCTACTTTTGGTGCACGAGAATCCAGTAGCCATGTTCGTGCAAAGTGTGTGTCGCTAACTTGGAAGAAAGGTGGTCGTTCCTCGTAGTCAATCTTTAATGCATATGGATTTCGGGGAGCGAACGCATCGCCCTTTATTTCTTTGAATAGATTGGGCGGGGTACCTTTGATGGAATAGAGCTGTTCGCCCTTTAATCCTAGTTGTGGTAATGATGAAATGAGTGCCCATGTATAAGGATGCTGGCTATTGAAGAAGACTTCGTGCGTGGCGCCCACTTCGATCACATCGCCTGCGTACATGACCGCGATACGATCTGCGACTTTTGCCACAACGCCTAAATCATGCGTAATATAAACGGTCGTAAGTCCATATTTCTGCTGTAGATTTTTTAAGAGCTGCAAAATTTGTGCTTGGATCGTTACATCGAGTGCAGTCGTGGGTTCATCGCAAATTAATATTTTCGGATGACAGGCAAGTGCTATCGCTATGACAATACGCTGCCGCATCCCACCAGAAAATTCGTGAGGGTATTGCTTATAGCGTTTTTCCACATCATAAATACCGACATCACTTAGTAGTTTCAGCGTTTCTTCATAAGCGGCTTTGCCCTTTAAGCCTTGGTGTAAAACAACACATTCCTCAATTTGTTTCCCAATCGTTTTCAGCGGATTTAAGGAAGTCATGGGGTCCTGGGTAACCATCGCTACTTCTTTTCCTCGTATTTGCAACCACTCTTGTTCTGTTTTAAATTGCGCTAAGTCCATATCATTGTAAATAATTTGACCTTGCTCGATATAACCGTTTTTATCGAGCAAGCCCATAATGGATTTCACAAGAACTGATTTTCCTGAGCCCGATTCGCCAACAATTGCAAGGCTTTCACCTTTATATAACTCAAGGGAGATGTCACGAATGGCTGTTAATACCTGACCTCGAAGTGTAAATTTGATGACTAAGTTTTCAATCGATAAAATTCGGGATTTTGTATGTTTCGCTTCCATCGTATTCCCCCTTTATACGTGATTTTTTGGATCCGCTGCATCCGCGAATGAATTACCAATAATATAAAAGGCAATCGTAATAACACTCAATACAATACTCGGAAAAATCAGCTGATAACGTAAATCTGGTGACATCATCAATACACGACCTTCATTGATTAAATTTCCTAAAGATGGTTCACTGATCGGTAACCCTAGCCCAATATAGGTTAAAAACACTTCTGCACCAATCGCAAAAGGAATCGCAAGGCTCATCCGAAGCATAATGACAGAGATTAAATAAGGTAATAGATTCTTTAAAATAATGCGGTAGTCAGGTGTCCCTAAACATTTAGAAGCTAAGTTGTACTCGCGATCCCGTAATATCACAATCTGATTGCGGATGAAGCGTGCCATTTCCACCCAACCCGTAATACACATGGCAATGATGATGGTCGAAATACTCGGACGCAAAATATAGGACATTAAAATAAGAACAATCGTTGTAGGAATATTATCTACCACATTATAGAGCTGCGTAATCGGCACTTCGAGCTTTCGAGAGAAGCCCCAAAGTGTACCAATTGTAATACCAACGATGGCTTCAACGAATGCGACAACACAGCCAATTAATAAGGATGTACGCGTTCCTGCCCAAATGCGCGACCATAAATCCTGACCGATTGAGTTTGTCCCAAACCAAAATTCAGCGTTTGGGGCAACATTTCGAGCTTGTAAGCCTGTTTGGTCATCCAGATATATTTCAGTTGGTGATTTTTGCTGGGGGAAGTACGGTTGAAGGATCGTAAACGCCACGATCATACAAACCGCGACTAATAAAAAGACCGCCAAGCGATTTTTCAAAAAGGATTGCCACGTGGAACGCCAATAGGAATAATTAGAGTAGGCTGTTTCTTCGGCTTTGCTGTCCCCGGCTTCTGCAAACTGAAACAGCGCTTCATGCGACTTGTCAGAGATATTATTAATTTCTTCTGTATAGATGCTCATTAGCGCACACTCTCCCCTTTGCCTAATTTAATACGTGGATCAACAAGTGCCATGGCAATATCACCTAAAATCAGACCGATGATTCCGAGTGATGAGAAAACAAGGACAAGTCCTTGTACAATGGTATTATCCTGTCGCTGGATGGCATCAACGAGTAAGCCCCCCATCCCAGGAATGGAATACAAGGATTCAATATAAATAGAGCCAGTAATCGTAAATAGAATGGTTGCAGGTAAGTACTGCGCCATCGGAATAAAGGCATTTCGTAATACATGACTAAACATTAAAGTCCGCTCTTTCACTCCTTTTGCACGTGCTAGCTTAATATAGTCCTTGTTTAGTTCATCCACCATATAGCGACGCATCCACATTGCGTAGGAAGCAGTCGGTGCTAAGGCCATTGAGAGCAGCGGCAATATCCAGGTAATTGGCTGATATTCATCAAAGAGCATCGGCAGACGGAAGATTTCTGTCACATACATTTGAATAACTAAGTAATAAACCGCTGCCGGAACAGCAACAACGAAGACAATGTATCCTGTTCCTAAACGATCGAGCCAGCGTCCTTTCATCTGCGCCATTAAAATGCCAAGTGGTACACCGATAATGAGTGATAGCGCAACGGCCCCTAGTCCAAACAATAACGAATAAATGATTTTATCTGCGATGATCGCGACAACCGGTACATCTGTACGATATGTAACTGATTTGCCCAGATCTCCTTGCAATAAGTTTGCATAAAAATTCACTAATTGAGCAGGCAATGGATCTCGTAAACCTAAATTAGTTAAATATACTTCCTGTTGAGCGGGTGACATTTTGTCTGCCGCTGCTCCTAAATATCCTTCTTCAGGCATTAAACGTAGTAATGAAAAAACAATCGTGATAATGATAAAAAGTGTGAAGACTGATTGTAACAATCGTTTCCCGATATACCACAACATCGTTTATTCCTCCCTACTATTCTAGATTCGAGAAAGAATGAAGGAGATGCCGACTAATCTCTTTCGGTCATCTCCTTCGTCATAAAAATTCACTACTCGTAACAATTTGAATTAGCCTTGCAATGATGATGTCGTGCGCTTATTTTGTTGCATTGACTAAGGCCTCAGCACGTTCTTGCTCCCACTTTGCTAATGCTTCCTTGAACTCATCATTACTCATTGGCTTATCTAAAATTTTCTGACCTTTGAATTTTTCAGATGTTACACCAAATGGCGAGTACTGCGCTTCAAATGGGTTTAATTTTGAAGCGACATAACCACTACCACCTACTGCATAAGGAATGACAAATGCTTCCTCAATTAAGAAACTTTCTGCTTTTGCAAATAGGTCATAGCGTTCAGCTGTATCAATTGTTGCTTTCGCTTCATCGATTAAATTTTGATACGTTGTTTTACCATTGGCTTCTTTATAGCCCTCTGCTAATTCTGGTTTGTTATATGTGCCATCGACACTGAATGGCTCTGTGTATGTGGATGGATCGGCATAGTCTGGACCCCAGTTCGCTTCAAGTAACGCAAATTTACCTGGGCGGCGTACTTCTGATAAGAAGCCTGTTGAAGGACCAGGCTCTACGATAATATCAACATAATCAGCGCCTAATAATTTTTCGATTTGCTGTTCAATCACTTGTGTACGGTTTGCCCAATCAGGACTGCCTGAGTTATATGGCATTAATACTTTCACTGGGAAGGTCGCTTTCCCTTCAAGTGTAGCCTTTGCTTTTTCCTTAAATTCTAGTGCTAGATCTTTATTAAAGGAATCACTACTTGTAATAGGTTCTAATGGGGCTAATAGTGTGTAATCGACCCCAGCAACATCCACAAAGTTTCTCGGTGTAACCGTGTTACTAAGCATGTCCTGTGGATTATAGGGCTCTACTGTTAACATGGCTGATACGCGATCCAGCGCATGATAAAGTGATTTTCGGAAGTCTTTATTATTGACAACAATCTTCCAATTATCTGGCTCATACTCAGCATCGAATTGCGGATCAAAGTTTAACGCATAGAAATACGTATAGAAATTATTTTGAGTTTGACGAACCTGCGACTTTTTCTTGTCATCATTAAACCATTCATCAATGATGGAGGTTGGGATGCTTGCAGAATCTACTTCACCACGTAAGAAAAGTTCTGGCGCTACAGTTGCTGCTTCTTTGTTATACTTATAGCGGATACGGTCGATCAGTACATTGTCTTTATCCCAGTACGTATCGTTTTTGACAAGGACACGCTCATTTTGAGGTTCGAACTTGTCTAAAATATAAGCACCGTTATAAAGGAAATTTTCACGTGTTGTCCCGAATTTTTCGCCTTTTTCAGCTAAAAACTCACCGTTAACTGGGAAGAAGCATACGTAGTTCAGCATAGAGAGGAAATAGGGTGTAGGTGCTTCTAAAGTATACTCTACTGTATGTTTGTCGGTTGCCTTTATACCAACTTTTGTGAAATCTGTTATATCCCCGTTATAGAACGCTTCACCATTTTTCACAACGGTTGCACTCCATACCGTTGACGATTCATTTTTTGCATCAAGCACATAGTTTAAGCCGTCCACAAAATCTTGCGCCACTAAATCTGCGTACTCTTTGCCATCATGTGTTACCCATTTCACATCATCTCGAAGCTTAAAAGTCCACACAGTTGCATCTTCATTTGAAGTCCACTCTTTTGCTAAGCCTGGTTGTACAACACCATACTTATCATATTCAATCAACCCGTCGACTAAGTTAGCCGCAACAGCAAACTCATTGGTTTCAGAAGTTTTTAGATAGTTTAAGGTTTTAATTTCACCTGAATAAACTACTCGGTATTCTGATTTTTTTTCATCTGAGGAATCATTACTACATGCTGTACAAAGTAAGGCGATAAGACACACTAAAAGAAACCAATACTTTTTCATAAAAAGCCTCCCCCTAGCAATCTTTTTTTATATTGTAAATCCTATGCCAACTGCATCCGTCATTGTAATTCGTTCGTTTTCAAAAATTGGACCACCTGAAATAGGATCTTTCAAACATAAACCAGGTCCGTCTAGATCTACCATTGTTATATTTTTTTGTGATGCCGCAAAATGAGCTGCCGCACTTACGCTAATTTTTGTTTCCAACATGCAACCAATCATACATGGAATGCCATTGGCCTCTGCTATCTGGCAAATCTTGTGCGCTTGATGAATACCCCCTGTTTTCATGAGTTTGATATTAATCAAATCTGCTGCACGCTTTTCGATAATGGTGAACGCATCTTTGGCGGAGAATACACTTTCATCCGCTAAAATATTGGTCAATGTATTAGCTGTCACATATTGCATACCTGCCAGATCATCATAATGAACAGGTTGCTCCACTAACTCTATATTGGTGTCCGCATCCTCAAGTGCACCAATGATGCGTACCGCTTGCTTTGGCGTCCAACCTTGATTGGCATCCACGCGTATTGTAATGTCTGGTCCAACAGCTTGCCGAATTGCAACTACGCGCTTCACATCTCCAATCGGGTCCTTCCCTACCTTGACCTTTAGAATGTGGAAACCGCGTGCTACGGCTGCTACACTATCCTTCACCATTTCTTCCGTATCATTCACACTAATCGTAATGTCAGTCGTTAGTTCCTTCCGGTAACCACCTAATAATTTATATAATGGCGCTTGATAGTGCTGTGCAAATAAATCATAAATCGCCATATCCACCGCAGCTTTGGCACTGGTATTATGGTATATACTTTTGTCTAATCGTTCCATAATGTGGGCGATTTCTTCTATATCTATCCCCGTAATGGCGGGCTTGATATAATCTTCAATTGCATGAGTAATAGAACCTAGTGTTTCGCCAGTAATGACTGCTGTTGGCGCCGCTTCCCCAATACCTATTTGTCCATCATCGGTATCAACATAGACAGCAATATTGTGAATACGATGCACTGTCCGGAGCGCAGTTTTAAATGGCGTGATGAGTGGAGCTTCCACCTTAGCGACCTTAATGTTTTTTATTTTCATCCCTGCACCTACTGTCTGTTTGCTTATGTTAGGAACTGTAAAATGCGTAGTACTTCAAAATAATCATCCGTCACGAATTCCACTGTATTATGCGGCTTAAATGTTGCGTTAGGATAAAATGAATTACGATAGGCACGCGTATGGTCACGGTAAATAATTTCCACCACAAAACGCTCCGGCAATGTCACTTGTAACGCCTCTCGCTGTACCTTCATGGATGCCGCCACAAGTCGTTTTGTTTCTTTAAGCGTCAGCTGTGGGCTCACGCTAATCGTCGCATTGCCAACCCCCTCCTTCGTGGCAAATGTAACGATGTTGTCATTGATGGTTTGAATTTCTTCTGTTAGCCCCACATCCCCACTGACGAATGAAACCGGAACACCATGGAGGGCAGCAGCATACGTATTAATTAAAAATTCACTGGCATACTCGCCATTAATCTTTACATCAGCAAAGACACAAAGCGTATGCGCTAATGGGTTTCGCGCACTTCCTCCTTTACTGTGATAACCGATGAAAATGGCGCGGTTAAAGCTGCTATCAAGCCCTGCTACCATACACATTGGTTCATATGTCCAGCCACGAATGACCTTGCAGTTCACAGGAAGATTGGAAATATCCAGATTACGTGCTGAGTCATGCGCATCCTTTAGTAAAATTTCCGTAGCCCCTCCAAGAATGGCCCCTTCTATGGCAGCCTCTACTTCCTTCGTCATTTGCTTGCGAAAAAATGCATTATCAGGCGCATTTAGCTCCGTTTCACTCCAAGATGTAGTGCCCGTAATCCCTTCAATGTCTGCACTTATATATACCTTCATAGATATCGATACTCCTTTACTTGATAGTCCTGTATCTTTGCTTCGATAGCACCATAACAAGCGTGTTGCGCATCCACACGTCTTGCCCAAGCAGCATTGTGAAAGTCGTAGTGCCACCATTCCTCTGCATAATTCGTAAAGCCAGCCATTGTCATACAGTTATACAGCAGCCGACGATGCAGGCAGGCTACATTATTTTCATCTGTATACTGTTCGAAATAGCGTGTTGCTGATTTTTCACTGAGCTCATCAAATGCCGTACCAAGATCTAACGCATTGCCATGCAAATCCCCTAGTGTTAAATCAATTGCTCCCCCTGTGAGATGTGGGGCAAGATATTCATTTCCTAAGCTCGGAAACGCTACATACTTTCGGGTCTCCTTGACAATCTCTTGTTCCGTAAAAATAGGGTATTGCCTCTTAATTTGGTTCGAAAATTGTGTAAACAAAAACTGTTGCACCTGTAATGGACGATAGCCATCATACAAAATGAAGCTATAATTTTCAGGCAAAAGCCGGACTGCTTGTTTCAATCGTGCATACGCACCCTCACGCAAATAAAGCGATTTTAGACTGAGTGGTATACGCTGTAAATAATAAATCGGCTTCACAAAGATTCTAGGAGTCTCTTCCTCTACTCGTACGAGCGGATCACTATTTTCTTGTATAGATGGAAGTTGTTGACCATTTACTATTTTCAACATTTTAATTGGCTGAAATAGCTTTCCTTGCATCATCAAATGCACCTCAACTCTCGCAAGAATTTGAAGCTAAGTTCATATTATGTTTTTCGATAATTCTGTATTTTTAAAGTAAATGTTAGCACACCTACCTAATCATTGACTAGATAAAAAAAGCATTATTACAAATAAATGGTTATTATCTTATTTTCATACAAAATGCGCTATTTAAGTGTTAGAAATCTACGTTGGGAGTCGAAACGGGATGTTTTCTATGATAATTTAGGGGTTTTTATACAGATGTTCTGTTAGTAGTGTATTGAGGGAAATTTCAACCAAGGAAAAATTTTGATTTCTTTCGTTCGTTTCACTGCCATGTCTAAGTTCGAGGATATTTAAACGTGTGATTCGAGAATGGGAAAAGAAGTGGGTTCGTATGTATGAAGAAAGATTCATCTATTAGTGTGCGCTCATTTGAAAAATCCAGAAAGAGTGACAGATCATTGAATCTATCAAATTCAGTGCATTTTTTTATAACTTTTTCTTGTTTTGATGACTTACATGCATCATAAAACTTTTATCAAAAATTATCGTAGCTTTACTAATTACTTACTTAATTTACTGATTGATCATGACTAGAATGATTGTGAATGCCAAACGTTTATCTTTTTAATTCTTTGCCCCTATACAGCTTCGTAATCACTTCATAAACATCTTGAGCTTCAATACTATAAGTGGTATGTGTATCATTACCATCCACTATCACACCAGAATTCTCATCAATCCAAAGATAATATGTTTTCATACCCAGTTTAACTTTATAGTTAGGAATATCCATGTCTACGATACCTGCGTTTTTACTTGCACTGTGAAAGGCGGATAAAAATACATCTTTGTCCGTTAAATCTGTAATTTCTTTCATGGAACCCTTTTTAATTTTGGAAAAACTGATTGCCTCGTAAATTTTAATCGTTTCATTATTATGGCTTATATAGACACCCACTAACGACAATACTAATATAGCAATAAAACCCATTATAATATTTTTCTTCATGATAACTCCCCCTTTCAAAACATCAAGCCTTTCGCGTATCATACAGCTTCACCCTATGAGCAAGACAAGGTAGGACCGGATTTTCCTTACCCTGTGTGGCTGCTTAAGCTCTCCTTTACGACCGTAAAAATAGTAAAGTTATTGAAACACGAAGTGCCTCAATAACTTTTACCAAATGCCATGATTACTTGCCATCAAAATGATAGGCTCCCACTACATGACCATCTCGCCCCGTTGTTGTTTGTGCCTGTGATAGAGAATTCAAAATGGCTTCTTCTGTTGCTTCTGCCGCCGCAGTAAATAACTGATTCATAATAGGATGATCCTCACGCAGCTGTGTACGTGTTTCCAAATGTTGCTTGGACGTGTGTGGGATTTGATGTGCCGTTGTAAAGCCAATGACAATATCCCCACTGCCATGTGAGAAATGACTGCCAGTACGTCCAAGACCAATGCCACAACGCTTAATGACACGGGACAACTGACGACTACTAAGCGGGGCATCTGTCGCCAACACAATTATAATCGAACCATCTGTTGGCGCTAAGGTAGATTCACTTTGAGCGCTCATGATTTGATAACGATCGGCTAAAAACTCTGTGCTATGCCCAAAATTACTTAACACCAGACAGCCAACTGTATAGTCTACTTCTTCTTGCTCTACTGTCACAATGCGCGAAGATGAGCCAATGCCGCCCTTATAGCCAAAGCATATCATACCTTTTCCTGCGCCGACTGCCCCTTCTGCTGCTACATCTTCTGAGGCAATGTGAATGGCTTCAATCGCATGCTCAGGTGTTACCGGACAGGCACGAATGGCGTTCAAATAACTATCATTGCATTCCCCAACGACAATATTAATCGTTCCTGTCGAATCGCCAATCGCTGTATTAGTATCTAACATATACCGTAAAGCGCCCTGTGTAACAGCAGGTACACCAAATGTATTCGTCAGCATAATTGGTGATTCAAGGACCCCTAGTTCATTAACTTGCACAAGTCCTGTCGTCTTTCCAAAGCCATTTAGTATATAACTTGACGCAGTGACCTTGTGCTGAAATAAATTGCCGCCATGTGGTAAAATCGCTGTTACCCCTGTACAAGCATACGCGCCGTCCTGACTCAATTCTTCATCAAGCGTCACATGTCCTACACGTACGCCCGCTACATCTGTTAGACAATTTTTTGCCCCTACCGGTAACGTACCAATCACAATACCCCTGTCTCGTACCTTTTTGCGCATGTACTCACCTCACCATTTAATTCAGAACTTTAACTATGGATGGAACGCTCTACTTCTTCCCATCTGCATGGACGCTACTAAACAATACTCCTACGATTCAACTGCCATTGCCATTGCCATTGCCACTGCGGCATGCGCATGGATAACGGCTGTATCGAAAACAGGTACCGCTACATCTGCCTGCTCAATCAATAAACCAATCTCTGTACAGCCAAGAATAATACCCTGCGCCCCTGCTTCGATCAACATGTCGATCACTTGTAAATAATATGCTTTTGAAGCAGGCTCAATCGTACCTAAACATAGTTCCTCATAAATGATTCGATTCACGCCGATACGTTGCTCTACATTTGGAATCAGTACCTCGATGCCAAATCCTTCGACTCTCGCTTTATAAAAATCTTGCTCCATCGTATATTTTGTGCCAAGTAGTGCAATCCTTTGTAATCCGGCCTGTTGAATTTGTGCAGCTGCTGCGTCAGCAATATGTAAAATAGGGATTGTGATGTTGGCTGCTATCACTCCCATAACCTTATGCATCGTATTTGTACAAATCACAATGAAATCTGCTCCCGCTTTCTCTAAAGATTGTGCCGCTTCCCCTAGCACTCGCCCAGCTTGTGCCCACTCACCTGCCGCTTGGAAATGCTCGATTTCCTGGAAATCAACACTGTACAAAATACATTTTGCTGAATGCAAACCACCTAGTTGTTGCTTCACGTTTTCATTGATCAGACGGTAATATTCAGCTGAAGACTCCCAACTCATACCACCAATTAATCCGATTGTTTTCATGTATTCGCCTCCATGTTATTACTAATTTTATACTAACATTTGTTCATGCGTGGTGGAGAATTTTCTGAAATGAAGATGACGGATCATTATCCCTACAGCAAGAATTTTTCAAGTTATGCCCCTCAAAGTCTTTAATTACCTGATCATTGGCATTATTTAGTATTTTTAAAAAGTTGCGGTTTTGCAAAAAAACAGTGTAGACTAAAATCTACTAAAAAAAGGGGGAAGATAGATGCAATGGATTTCAGATATAGTGAACTCAACGAATGATATTTTATGGACGTATATACTCATCGTATTATTATTAGTAGCAGGTTTGTATTTTTCATTCGGCACTAAGTTTGTGCAAATACGTCTTTTTGGCGAAATGTTTCGTTTAATAGTTGAAAAAAGAGAAGGAGAATCTGGCGTTTCTCCATTCCAGGCCTTTACGATTAGCGCAGCCTCTCGTGTTGGTACTGGTAATATCACAGGGGTGGCACTTGCTATTGGTGTAGGTGGTCCAGGCGCGGTATTTTGGATGTGGATTATTGCCATTGTTGGTATGGCTACTGCATTTATAGAAAGTACGCTTGCACAGGTGTACAAGGTAAAAGACGGGAACACGTTCCGTGGTGGCCCTGCCTATTATATGGAAAAAGCTTTAGGACAACGTAAATTAGGCATCATTTTTAGTATTCTTTTAACCCTTAGCTTTGGCTTTATCTTTAATGCTGTGCAGTCTAATACGATTGCAACCTCTGTCGGAGAAGCTTTTCATATCCGACCTTCTATCATCGGTCTCTTTTTAGTCGTGCTAACGGCCGTGATTATTTTTGGTGGCGTACATAGAATCGTAAAAGTTACACAAGTAATTGTACCAGTGATGGCTGTTTTTTATTTACTCGTTGCTTTTTACGTAGTCGTGACCAATATTTCGGAAGTACCTGGTGTCTTCCAGTTAATTGTAACGCAGGCGTTTGGACTTCAGGAAGCAGCTGGCGGAGCAATTGGCATTGCAATTATGCAAGGTGTACGTCGTGGTTTATTTTCCAATGAAGCTGGTATGGGTAGTGTACCGAACGCAGCAGCTACTGCAAATACTTCACACCCCGCCAAACAAGGGCTCGTGCAAAGTTTAGGCGTATTTTTTGATACCATCCTTATTTGTACGGCTACAGCATTCATTATTATTTTGGCAGGTTTATATGACACAGGCGAAAGTAATGGCATCATCCTCACGCAAAATTCATTAGCTGAACACGTTGGTGGATGGGCTCCTTATTTTATTGCCATCTCGATTATTTTCTTTGCCTTTAGTTCCATCATTGGCAATTACTATTATGGAGAATCCAATATTGAGTTTATGAATGCGCATAAAGGCTGGATGACTGGTTACCGTCTATTAGTGCTTGTCATGGTGATGTTTGGCTCTGTCGCACAGGTACAACTTGTTTGGAACTTAGCGGACCTATTTATGGGTCTGATGGCGATGATTAATATTGTGGTTATCTTGCTACTTGGCAAGATTGCTTTCCTTGTGTTAGACGACTTTACTCAGCAACGGAAATTGGGCAAAAACCCTGTATTTTTCGCAAAATCAATTCCAGGATTGAAAAATACGGATTGCTGGGAAGAAAATCGTAAGTAAAAAACAGAAGCCGCTCCTAATCATAGCAATTAGGAGCGGCTTTTTTCTTAGTATTTAAACTGATTGATGAGTGCTTTTAATTCATCCGCCATATGAGTTAATGCTTGTGCAGATGCATTGATTTCTTCCATGGAAGCTAATTGTTCTTCTGTAGAGGCAGCAACGTCTTCTGAAGCGGCTGCATTCCCTTTAGCTGAGAAAGCTAGATCCTCTGTAATAGCTGTAACCTCTTGCACACTTGCTGACATCTGTTCTGATGCGGAAGAAACCTCTTCCATTTTAGGTGTAATTTCATTCATTCTAGCCATAATGACTTGGAATTTCGCGATGGCTCCATCGGATACACGTAAGCCGTTAAGTACATCCTCTGATACTTTCGCCATGATGTGGACAGATTGTGCTGTTTCATCTTGAATACCATGAATAAGCTCAAAAATCTGACTAGCCGATTGCTGTGATTGTTCAGCTAGTTTTCGTACTTCATCGGCTACTACTGCAAAGCCTTTGCCGTGTTCTCCTGCTCTAGCTGCTTCGATCGCTGCATTAAGAGCGAGTAGATTGGTTTGATCGGCTATGCTTGTAATGACATCTAAAATTGACGAAATCTGTTGAGATCGTTCATGTAAAGATTGAATTTTATTGTTTGAATCAGTAACGGATAAATGGATAGAATTCATTTGATCCTTAGTATCTTGCACTGCTTGTCCGCCCTCATCAGCCTGTTTCGTAGCATATTGAGACAGATCCGTTACTGTGGATGATATTTCTGCCACATGAAGGATTGCTTTTGATAGTTCATTTAACGATTCAGCATTCCTCGTTGCATTCGTTGTTTGTGTGTCTGCGCTTAACGCCACTTCTTGTATAGAGATGGCCACTTTTTCCGTTGCCTCACTCGTCTGATCGGCATTAGCGGTTAACTCTTCTGCTGAAGATGCAACTTCCTCTGCGTTTAATTCTATTTTTTTAATAAGTGTGCGAAGACTATCTTGCATGTCATTGAAGGCTTGTCCCAATTGCCCAATCTCATCACTCGAGGTAATTGTTACTTTCTCTGTTAAATCGCCTTTACTAATGGTCACTGCACTATCTTTTAAGGCCCTAATTGGTTTAATGATTGCTCTAATCACAAAATAAACGACAATGGTGCTTACAATAATAGCAATGACTAATACAAGAATCGTAGTAGATAATATAGAGGACGCGGATTCATCGATTTCTTTCTTAAAAATAGTTCCTGTAATTTTCCAGCCAGTTAATTTATTCGTGGTAAAAAACAAGATGCGATTATCATCGTTATAGACATAATCGTACGTACCAGATTCACTTTCGTATACCTGATCCAAAAAGTCCTCTTTTACTTCCCCACCCACTTCTAATGTAGGGTGTGAAATGACCATTTGATTGTCACCAAAAATAGAGGAGTAGCCATTTTTTCCGATATTAATAGAGTCTGCTACTTTTTGAAGTTCCGTCAATTTTATATCGACTGCCACAACTCCTGATTGATCTTTTACCTGGCGAGCAATCGTAACGACCATGTCTCCTGTACCCGCATCTACATAAGGCTTTGTAACAAAAGATTTGCCCTTAAGCGCTACAGCTTCTTTATACCACTCTCTTTCCAAGGGGCTATCTGTAGATTCATACTGTTTTGGTTCTACAATAAATCTACCGTCCTGCGTTCCAACATAAATGCTTAATGTACCTGGATTTAATGCAATATATTGTTTGAACATTGTTCGTAGAGACGCTTCTCCCTCTTCATACATAGAAGCATTTATTGCTTCGCTAAAAACATCGACTTCGTGTATTTTTTCACTAACGGTTTTGTCGATAAGATTATTTAACATCTCAACACTTTCATTCGCACTAAATAAAATTTCATCTTCGATGGAACCTTTTGCCGAGATAAAAGACAAGATCCCCACTAAAAGCACTGGGATTAGTAAGACGAGGGCAAATAATACATATAGCTTGCTCTTAAAACTTCCAAATATTTTTTTCATGCAACCATTCTCCTTTTGACTTCATAGTTAAAAACTTCTTCTAAAAAATATTTCCTTATGCCATGATGTGCGTAGTCGTTATTGTTGTATTGAATAGAATCGTTGTCATACATATAGTATTTCAATGTTCGCTCCCTCAATCTATAAATTTGATCCTAAGTTTTTATCGGTCAAAATGCTCAAATTCAAACACTTTTTTTCATTTTCTGAAGCTCTTTCTATAAGTAAAACAATTTCATTTATTTGCAATATTCACAATTTTTCTTGTGACTGGCGGAGACAGTAGAAAACCCCTATGCACCACACGACAGCAGATGCATAAGGTTTTACTTCATCAGTATTTAAATGTCTGAATGGATTCTTGTAAATCAATGGCCATTTTTGCTAGGTGCGTGGAGGCTGCGGCCACTTCTTCCATGGCTGCGTTTTGCTCCTCCGACGAGGCTGCTACGCTTTGGACATTACCGCTTGACTGCATCGATACCTCGCTAATAAAGCCAATTTCTTTGACGAGGTTTTCAATGTCAAGATGGATGGCGCGAATTGCCTCAGTCACGGATTCAGTCTGAGCTTGTACATCATCAATGGCAACATCAATTTGAAGGAAGTTGTCGCGCGCAACATTCACTTTTTCACGCCCCACCGTAACAGAATCATTGCTATTCACCATATCTTCCTCTATGATTCTTGTGCTATCTGTAATTTGTTCAACGACCTTTTCAATATCTACAGCAGCAAGATTCGATTCATCTGCTAGTTTGCGAACTTCTTCAGCAACAACTGCAAAGCCTTTGCCATGCTCACCGCTTCGTGCCGCTTCAATAGAAGCATTGATCGCCAGTAAATTTGTTTGGGTCGCAATACTTTTGATGACATTGACTGCAGAAACGATATTCGCTGTGTTTTCATCTAAATCATTCACACGTGTGCTAAGCTCAGCTGTATTATCCGAAATCTCATTCATTTGCTCAATCACATTACGCACAGAGGCACGACCAGTACTCGCCATATTTTTTGTTTCGACCGTTGCATCATTTACATTATCGATGCTCGTTGAGATTTCATTCATTTTTTTCAAAATATGCGAAGATAAATTCCTTACATCCCCTGTCAATGAATCTTGCTTTTCAATCCCCTGCGCAATATCTTGAATGGACTCTGTGACAACTTCAGTTGCTTGTGTCACTTCCAAACTACTTGCTGTCAGTTGCTCGGATGTCGCTGCAACCTGTTCAGAGGAGTCACCGACCTGCTTCATTGTATGTCGAAGTTTTTCAGACATCGTATTAAATGAGGTTGCGAGCTGGGCAAACTCATCCTTCGTTGTAAATTCTAGATGGGTCTGTAAATTGCCATTTGAAAACTTGTCCATTTCGATAACTGTTTGTTGAATATTTTTTGCCACGCGTCTACCAAAAGCAGTTGCAATGATGATACTTATTAATAAAGAAACAATCGCTAACGCAGCAATTTCTTTTGCACTTCTTGCACCGCTTTGTTTTGTAGCTTCGATATGCGCCAACATTTCTTCCTGCTGTGCTGTTGCCATCGTTTTGCCAAAGACAACAAGCTTTTGAGAGCCTTCTCCAAGGACTGGTAGTGCTAGTTGCTGTGCTTTTACCTGCTCGCCATTTTGATATAACGGTACGATTTGCTCGTCAATCGGTTTTTCCCACTCACTTAACTGTGTTAAAAATTGCTCAAAATCTGCATGATCTTGCCCTAATGCTGCAATGCGATCAATAGAATTATGTAAGGTATCACGAATTTCATGATGGTTCTTTAGCATCTCTTCCTTTCCATATAACATATATCCTCGAATAGCCGCATTCGCTCGCACCGTTTGAAAAGAAATATCTTGATACAAATTGATTAGTTCCGTATTTTCTTCAATTTCCGCAAGTGTATGTTTATTTTCATTCAAATAATACATCGCAATTCCTGCAATGACTAACAGAAATATTAATACAATGCCAAAAGCAAACTGCAGTTTTCGTTCTACTGTTAATCTCATAGGACCCCCCTCTATTCCACAATTGTATTTAGCCCTATTGAGTATAGCGCAAGTTCGCGTGCCCTCCTATATCACTCGTTACTATTCTAATAAATAACATCTACTATTTGACAATAATAAAAACTCCTATTAAATAGTATTGACTTTTCTAAGGAGTATTTTACTAGTAAATCAAATAAGTTAACATGGAAGCTCAACTTTTTTCCATACAAAAAACCGACAACTCATTTGCTGTCGGTTCAAGTCCTATTGTAATTCAACTACAATGGGTGCCATCTCTTTCTTCTCTTGCATGTCACCATCATTTGAATGTAAATATATTGTTGGAATAATAGTTAAAGATGTAGCCTGTGGGTCGATTGCTTTCATCGTACTACTCCCCTCAAAAAAAGAACTATCAGCAGCACCGAATCCTCCGTTTCCTTGCACCTCATAACGGTGTCCAAGATTATCTGAAACTGCTGCTAATGTCACTGAAACATGTGCCGACTTTTTCCGTACATTCTCATCCGCAAACTGCTTATAGTGAATGACTGTGGAAACATCTGTTTTGTCAATGGATTGAATAAGAAAAGTTACGCCGTCAAGATGAGTCGATTGATCGACAAATTGTGTATTTCCCACTAGTTTATCGACTGTAAAATGGAATTGCCAGTCACCTTTAATTTCTGTTCCTGAAGTTGTAAAAGATTTAGGGGCCCAAGTGACATCCATCGTGTCTATAGTTTTACCTTCGTTAAAAATTGGTGTCACGTTCGCAATACCAACATATGTCGCATCATCAATTTTTTCTATTTTGCTTGAAAATCCTGCACCTGACGCCCCCTTAATGTTAAAAACGTCATTTGAGAATATATTTTCTCCTAACTTTTCTTCCGTTTCTATTGCATACGTAACGGTTAAAGACGTTCCATCGAATACAGCATTTTCAATCATTATTGATATACCATTACTGGACTGCATTTGACCGATTGTTGTTGCATTTTCCGAGAAATTGCTATAAATTGACTCCTTATCAGTAAAATGATTGATAATATTTTGCATAAACGGCAACTGTGAGGCAAGTGTAGGGAAGGTAAAACCGACTGTCACCGTTGACCCAACTAAAATGAGTGCCGCAGCTACCACTTTTTTCAATACACTATATTTCTTTTTTCTTGTACCTAATACAAAATTTTTCACCCGTTTTCTTTCGATCTCTGTTACTTTTGCTAATTCAATTTCATCGATATCCACCTGCAACATACTCTGTAATTCTTTCATATGAAACGCTCCTTTAACACCAAGCTTTGTGCTAATTTTTTCTTCCCACGATAAAGTCGATTGTCAATTGCCGCCTTGGATAGCCCTAACATATCTGCAATGGCCCCGTTTGCCATTTCTAAAAAATACTTCATGATAAAAATATCTCGATCGATTTCCTCTAGTTTACTAAGTTCAAACAGCAGCTCATGTCGTTCTTCTCGATTTAAAAAAGTTTGCTGTACATCCGTCATAGCTGGTGCATCACTTGCCGCTTCAAGCTGGGCCTCACGCTGCTGTCTTTTATCTAACGTTCTGTATAAATCAATAGCCTTATATTTGGCGATCATGCCAATCCACTTTCTAAAGTCCTCCTCTTCCCCTTCAAATTGTTGGGCGTATTGTCATACTGATAAAAATACATCATTTACACATGCATCTTCTTTTTGTTTTTTTAAGCGCTTAATAAAATTCCGTTCCATGCACGTCATGTGCAAATCTCCTTATTTTAATTGAAAAAACTTTTTCATATAGTACAACGAAGCGATCATGCAATAATTCTCAAGTCTAGCAAAGTTTACAGGCATTAAATTTCCAAATTAGGATAACTTCCGTTTATAATGACTTAAAAAGATTAGCAGTACGCTTAATCTATCTTGAAATATAGGGCGCGGTTAACATATGAGTAAACCAGAATTATACGTGCGCTTAGTTGTAGGTCCAAATTGTGATCTGGAATCATTCGCATTACGATCCATGCTTGAGTATTTCGGCGCAAGGGTTACGGTACATTGGATAGGACGGCCAAATGACTTGGTTGATGTTCTGTCTGGAGAAGATCGAGATGCAAAAATGGATTATTTGATATTAAATTTCCACGGAGATGAAGGAAGATTTTATCTACCCGAATTAGGTGAGGATATCTATGAGGATGATGAGCCAAGAGGTGAATTCTTCGGCCATCAGGAGGTCTTACACTATTCGAAACTACAAGATGTGAAGGTCATTGCATGTGGATGTACATTAGGCGATAAACAGCTAGCGGACGCATTTCTGAAAAGTGGTTGCGCATCGTATTTAGGCCCCGTTGATTACATAGATGGTAATGCCAATGTAATGTTTTTAGCAAGGTTTATGTATGAAATCATCAATCATCATAATACCCAGCAACAAGCATTTGACATAGCTAAATCGATTGATGACGAGACCGCTATGTATCAGCTTTATTTACCTTAACGCTATAATTATTTCCATCACGATGATATAGCAGATCCAAACAAGATCAGCATAAAGACTATAGCAAAAAATCGTAGGTCCCCTTAGCAGGCTACGATTTTTTACGTTTCCATTCAGTTTTTGCGATTTTTAGGATGCGTAGGTAATATGGCGTTGTATAACTCAAGGCTAGCAGGATGTTGAATAGCAGCACTTTTCTTAATTTCCTCAACGATTTGACCTTGATGCATCACCAGCACTCGATCAGCAATAAAGCGAGTGGCATTTAAATCATGGGAAATAAAAATATACGACAAATTTAATTGTTGTTGAAGCCTTTGTAGTAGTTGTAAAATATGTTTTTGCAATATCATATCAAGGCTACTAATGGCTTCATCTAAAACAATTAATTTTGGATTAACAGCTATAGCTCGAGCAATATTGACGCGTTGTTGTTGCCCTCCACTTAGTTGCGAGGGATATTTAGTCGTAACAGTCCAATCTAATTCGACACAATGAAGTAACTCCGCTACCTTTTGTTGACGTTCAAGTCGAGAAAATTGTTCAAAATTAAGTAACGGTTCCTCGATTATTTCAGCGATCGTTTGCTTGGGATTAAATGAATTTAAACTATTTTGAAACACTGCCTGTAAATCTCTACGAATGCTATTTTTTTCCTTATTATTCGCATCATACAAATTGACACCATCAAATTGCACAGTACCACTTGTCGGTTTCTCTAAACCTAAAATAATACGGCTTAACGTACTTTTACCTGAACCACTTTGTCCGACCAGCCCTATACATTCGCCTGCATGAAGTGAAAATGTTATATCTTGTAATACTGAAACTATTTGCTTTTTTCGTAATAGCGCCTGTCCATGCTGATAATGTTTTACTATGTTTGTTACCTCTAATAATATCATTTACACACACCTTTAAACGATAATTCTCGATTGTAAAAGTTTCTTCGTATATGAATGTTGTGGGTTATCAAAGCAATCATACACACTTGCTTGTTCAATGATTTCCCCCTTGTACATGACCACAACATCATCTGCAAGCTCCGCAATAACACCCAAATCATGCGTAACCATAATAATGGTTGCATCCGTTTCTGTGCGAATATCATTAAATAGCTTTAATATATTTTTTTGATTGATTGTATCAAGTGCTGTCGTTGGCTCATCAGCAATTAATACGTTAGCTTGCATGGCAAGACATAGCGCAATCATGACACGCTGGAGCATACCACCACTCAATTGGAAGGGATAATATTTCATAATTCTTTCTGGATTCGGCAGATTTACTTTATTCATATAATAAATAGCCGTTTGCCTTATCTCTTTTTTATTCATGGTAAAATGAGCTTTTAACGTTTCATGAAAATGCATTTCAATGGTTTGATTACTATCAAATGATGCCGATGGATTTTGCATAATCATGGATAAGTGTCTGCCTCGATATTTTCTCAGTTCTTCGTTAGACAGTTTCGCTAAATCAATGTCATTATAGAAAATTCGCCCCTGCTTTTGTTGAGCAAAAGTCGGAAGTGACTGCATAATCGCTTGGCATAGCATGGATTTCCCACTGCCACTTTCTCCAATAATCCCTAATACACGTCCTTTAACAGCACTTAAATTAATATTTTTTAAAATTTTCTTTTCACCGATTGTTACATGTAAATCTTTAATGGTTAGAATCGGATGACAGCATGCTTCATTTTTCATAGTTACCCCTTTTGATGATTTAGTTTCTTAACATTACTCGCTAAAACATTGACGAGCAGGACAACGATGACGATGGCTGTTCCAGGATACAACATCAGTTCAGGGTGTAATCGGATATATTGCTTGCCTTCACTGATCATCATCCCCCATTCTGGTGTTGGTGCTTGTACACCGAGACCTATAAACGAAAAGCCCGCAATTTCTAAAATGACCTTTCCTAAATCTAATGATACGATGGTTAGCATTGGGGCTATTGTATTGGGAATAAAGTGTCTGGAAATCAACTGAAATCCCGAGGTGCCACTGACCTTTGCAGCTTGAATAAATTCTTTTTGTTTTATGCTAATAAACAGGCCTCTTAAAATTCTTGCATAATAAATACTCTGGGTAAAAATTAAAGCGAATAAAACATTTTTCAAACTTGGCCCTAAAATCCCAAGAAGTCCAAAGGCTAGTACTAACGTCGGAAAAGCTAATAAAATATCACAAATGCGAATAAAGATAAAATCAATCATACCTCCTTTATAGGCAACGATTGCTCCTACAAATAAAGCCATGACACTCGCAACGATTTGGATAAATACCGCAGACCCTACAGAATAGCGTATACCTAGTAAAAGACGTGAAAATGTACATCTTCCTAAATGATCTGTTCCTAATGGATACGTCCAAGAAGGCGCTAGAAATTTTTTAGAAACCTCCACTAAATACGGATCATTTGGCATCATCCAAGGTGCGAAAAACCCAAGTATGCCAATTAGCACAAATATTGCTATATACAGTAATTGCTTACGCATTAACCTAATCTGTTTATCAAATGTAGTCATTTCATCCCTTCCTATCTAAGCCCGCAGAACGAGGGTCAAGCACACGTTGTAAAATATCTGTGCATAAATTTACTACTACATAAATGACGACAATAATAAGTACATAACTTTGTACAACGGGATAATCGCGATTGAGTATTGATTCAATTAAATAACGCCCTAAACCTGGCCAACTAAACACTTGCTCTACAATGACCGCCCCACCAAGCAAGTTTCCAAGCGTCATGCCAAGCATTGTCGTTATTGGAATAGCTGCATTTTTCAGCACATGTTTACCGATAATGATGCGTTTCTTTAAACCTCTTAACTGTGCATAATGGACATAAGGCTTTTGTAATTCATCTATGACACTCGTGCGTATAGATTGGGTAAATAAGCCAATCACAGGTAATGCAAGGGCCACTGCTGGCAGTACGATATGCGATAGACTTCCCTTACCATTTGTCGGCAACAAGCCTAGCTTTAAACTAAAAAAATACAACAGTAAAAACCCTAACCAAAACGTTGGAATCGATACACTAATAATCGATAAAAAACCAATAAGTTTGTCAACTAGCGAATTCTTATAAAGCGCACAGATGACCCCAAGAGGTATACTACAACAGATTATTAAGGTAAAAGCAGCAAATGCTAATTCGATGGTAGCTGGTAGTTTTGCAAAAATTTCTTGTCCAACAGGTAATTTACTCACAAAGGATGTACCAAAATCAAATTGTAGTACCCCCTTAAGCCATATAAAATATTGGATGAACAACGGTTTGTCTGTTCCAAGTTCCTCTCGTAATGCTTGTATTGCTTCAGGCGTAGGAGCAATTCGTGACAGTCTAAGAATTACCTCTGCAGGCTCCACAGGCACAAACCGAACAAAAATAAAAGTAATAAGAGATACGCCTACTAATACAAATGGTAGGGTGATGATACGTTTTAGACAAAAAAGCCATGTGGATTCATACATTCTTTTCACTTCCCCGACTGTTATATTACAAAAGGAGCCGTCTCAAAAAATTCTTGAGATGGCTCCTTTCTGCACGTCAGCCTTAAAGCATATCAGCTAGTAGCACTACGCTTATGTGCCTAATTGACCAACACTTTTTTCTCAACTACTTCCCTATATCCATTTGAGCGAATGGAATGTCATATTCTGATGCACGAGGTAAAAAGTCTTTCACATACTCATGATAGATGACATTATTTGTTTCATATGAGATTGGATAGAATAATGCCTGGTCACGTAACATCGTTAAAATGTCTTTATAGTATTGCGCACGTTCTACTTCATCGGTGCCAATTAATAGTTGATGAATCTTTTCATCCATTTCAGGGGCATTTGGTAAGCCTAATTTTGCTTCATAGACACCACTTGCATTTGGCGTCGCTGATTCATTGGCAAAGCTATGTGGATCTGTAGGTGGGCCATTAGTGCGCCAGAAATTAATATCCACTTGATTGTCCATTAATTTTTGAAGACCAACCATCACATCCGCACCTTCAAGATTTAGTTGTACCCCAATCTTCGCTAACTCCCCTTGCATTAACTCTGCCATCGGTTTTTGGATAGCATCGGTTGCAATATATATTAAATCCAGTTCAAGTACTTCTCCATTTTTAGCACGAATCTTCTCACCATCTTTTAATAGCCAGCCCGCTTCATCCAGTAATTGCTTAGCTTTTTGTGGATTAAATAAAATCGGTGCTAACTCAATATTGGCGTACGGAATCGCATCCCAAAATAACGTATTTGCTACTTTTTCTGTCCCATGTGTAATACTTTCCACCATCTGGTCTTTATTAATCGCATATTGTATGGCTTGGCGTACATTTAATTCAGCTAAAGGACCTGATTGTGTATTGAATAATAAGGCACGTGTTGATAGGGGCTCTGAAATAGCCGTCTTATATTTGCCGCTATCCTTCAAGAAAGTATAGTTATCTAAACTAATAATACCGCGACCATAGATTACGTCTAATTCTTCATTTTCAAAAGCCAGTGAAATAGATTCAGAATCAGGAATAATTTTCACTTTCACTTGATTGACTAATGGCTTTTCACCCCAATAATTTTCATTGCGACTGAAAAGCACATATTCATCTTTCTTATAATCTGTTAACACCCACGGACCTGTTCCAATAGGTGCTTGAATGCTTTCATATGTAGCATCTTGTTGTGGGAAACCATTATCCCCTAAAAAACGGAACGGGCGAACAAAGGCTAATTCATTTAACACTGGATAATAGGGTTCATCTAACTGTAGACGGACTGTAAAATCATCTATTTTCACAACTTCTTTAATGTGGTTGACCATCCCCATCCAAGAGTGCATATCGCGATTGGCTAACACAGCATCAAAATTGCGAATCACATTATCAGCATTAAATGCCGTTCCATCTGAATATTTCACATCTTTTCTTAGATGAAATATATATGCTGTTTTATCATCTGAAATATCCCAGTTTTCCGCTAATTTTGGAGAGATTGTCCCATCATCGTTATATGCTACTAATGATTCATAGACCATTGCCTGCGCGGTCATTTGGTTTGGTAAATACGTATGTGGATTGAGTGGACCCACATCTAATGGCCATCCGATTGTCAACATCTTGTCTTCGTTTTTTGTATCAGTCTGTGTTTTTGAATGACGATCATCATTGCTAGTGCAACCTACTAATACGACCATAATCAGCGCTAGCATCAATGGGTATACATTCTTTTTTAAGCTCATCATCATTGCTCCCAATCTATTTTCTTGGTACTACCATTCGGAAACATATTAGCTTCTTTATCTTCGAATGGTAGCCGATCCTCTGTTGTTAAAAACCATGGTTTATTTTATCAAGCGGAATATACCCGCTTGGTATCATGTGACTTACTTGCACATCAATAAAGGCAGGTTACAAGGTCATCTAACTTATGTAAATTCATGTTAGTCGTGCCTAATCGACTAATAATTTTCTCGATATATTAAATACTTAAATTGTTACGATAATCTGTAATTGCTGCATAATAGCTACCATCAGGCTTCAAGGCTGCTTTTATTTCTTTTACATGGCTCCTTCCACCAAACTTCATATAATTGGTTTTCCTTCATTTCTGCACCACCTTCAAGAATAAGTTATCTCAAGTTAAAAAAGGACATAAAAAAAACCTTATTCCACATGAATAAGGATAGAAAAACTCGCTATAAAAAAGCTCTCCATCCATCTCCCTATCTTTCGTAGATCTTCAATGAATCTTATTACAAGCAGGCATACTGGCTTATGAATCATCATCTCGCTTCACCTTCCCAAGTACATTTTTAGCGTATACTTAGTACCAATCGAAACAAGACTCCTCATTTACAGCTGCGGGACAGCATGGGATTTACACCCATTTTCCTTTTAATTGTGCGTAATTTTTTCACACAAACTTGTAATGTTAGATATTAAATTAGTAATAAACATAACATGCTCAAATTCTGTCGTCAATTTTATTTTCTGAATATAATAAAGGTTTGACTATTATTTAAATAAAAGCAGCAACACTTTGGCGAACCACGTCAGCAATCGTCATCATTTCAAGTGGATGTTGCTGGTACCTAAGCGTTACTCCGGTTGACCTGAGCGATTGCTGTAAAAGAAAAAACACTGTAGACAAACTCGCTTCTTTGCCGAGTTTGTCTACAGGCTGAAGCCGCCAACACTTTAGTGAGGCGGCTCTTTGCTATTTTTGATGGGCTTTTAACATCGCATCTGTGAACGCCCCGGATTGTCCTCGTGGAATACTTAACGTCCGCCATTCATCGCCCTTGATTTGCTTGCCAACGTAGACAATTTGACCAATATGTGAAGCGTAATGTGCCATTTGTCTTTCAATGGCATCTATGACTGTATGTGGCTGTCCTCTAATCGTCACTATCCTTAATAAGTCCTGTTCTGTCAACCCCTGTAGTGCATCTAGAAACACTTTCCAGCCTTTTTCCCACATCGCTAGTATCGCTTCTTTCCAGTCAATACTATCATTAAATTCATCATCACGATTCCTCGTAGCTTTCTCGCCATCCGTCGTTAAAAAATTCGTCCATCTTGAAATCATATTACCACTCACATGTTTGACAATGACGGCAATGCTATTCGAATCTTCATTAAGTGCCCAATGTAATTGCTCATTGTTTAATTGTGCGATTGTTTGATCGCCATCTGCTTTGACACTTGTAAATCTTTCGATGACTACTTTTAAATATGTCTCACCCATGCTCATACAAAAATACCCCCCCTTATCCTTAGACTAGAACATTCCTCTTTCCCTATCATTGTAAACGAAGCTGAACTTGGGAGGCAATTTCAAAGCTTTAAAGATATGAATATTATTCCGCTTGTGATAGATTCACTGTGATTTGTGCTTCCTTATCTTTTTTCATTATTGGTAGTTCAATCGTCCTTAATTTGATATCACCTTGCGACGGTTTCTTAAAAATTAATTTATATTGATTGTTGGCAATGGCTTTAGGGTAGGTTTCAATTAAATTATTACCAAGTTCATCTTCTATTGCTAATAGATTTTGTTCAAAATGTGCACCAAAGATAAAGGCACTCGTTGATTCAATTTTGTAGAGGCAGGGACAAAACTTTAAATTTTAAGAAAGAGGAGCAAAGGCGTTATTAAATTTTTGCTATCTAAAATGAAGGAAAATTTAGAAGAGAGCACTAGTTGATGGTAGCGAAGGCGGTGACGCCTGGGGAATTAGCGTGACGCCTGAGACTACAGGCTCAGGCCACGCCCTCCGGAAAGCGTCGTCGTTGCGGACATCAACGCTTACAGTAAAAAAGTGTTAGATCGACAGCAGTCAATCTAACACTTTTTCTCTTTTGTCCCGGCCTCTTTCTTTTATAAATTTTCTTCAATATATGTTTCGATATCTCCAGCAATTGTATCAATTGGTACATCTTCATCCTCAGAATAACCGTTATACATTTTCACGAGGACACCATCTTTATCGACTAAGAAAAATTGAGATCCATGGATGACTTGGTCAGTATTCGGATCATCTTTCACCCATATTTTCGTTGATTTTTGGGCATATTGTTCAATGTATGACTGCGCATAACCTGTAAGAAGATTCCATTTCGATTCATCCGGCACATTATAACTTGCTATATAATCGGCTAATACTTCGGGTGTATCTACTTCTGGGTCAATTGAAAAAGCAACAATATTATAATCCTCTACACCTTTTTCTTTCAACTTTTCTTGTACTTGTGTCATATTAAACGACATAGGTGGACAAATCGAAGTGCAATTGGTGAAAACATACATACCCAACCAAGGTTTCCCTTTGAGGTCTTCTAAAGAGACCTGTTCGCCACGTTGATTGACATGCTCAAAATCTAGCATTTCCATACTATAATCTGCCTTAAATTTCACATTGCCACATGCACTCAGTACTGCCGCTAACACAAGTAGTAGCGCAAGCCCCGTTACTTTATTTTTCATATTAACACACTCCCTA
The DNA here is from genome assembly GCF_050272295.1 of Lysinibacillus sp. NPDC048646. Taxonomy (NCBI): domain Bacteria; kingdom Bacillati; phylum Bacillota; class Bacilli; order Caryophanales; family Bacillaceae; genus Lysinibacillus; species Lysinibacillus sp. NPDC048646. The sequence continues at coordinate 134,362 of NZ_JBNNLZ010000002.1, read as the reverse complement.
CTTACATTACCTTCATCTTATCGAATGGTGTAAGCGTTGACAACCTCTTGACGTGACAGCTTTCGTACATCTTTGTGAAATCAATTTCACTTTCACTTTAAAGATACTAGAACATCATGAATCGCATCCAGCTTTACTTCCACGCGGTGTAATAAATAAAACGACACAAGAATCGGAAAGCCAATATCCGATATCATATTCATCCATTGTTCCATCTATACGTCCTCCTCACTATGGAAAGTGCATTTGTTGCTTGACAGGAAAACTCGGCTTATAGCCTCGTCTACTGACTTACCATACTTAGCTAAATAGCATGGAAATCCCTTCTTCGTCATTTTCACCGAAGAAAACGACACGCCTAGCCAAAAAGGCCTTTGCAGCTAATTGTGCAAAGACCATTTCATGAATTACATTATCCCTAAATCAAATGTTGAAACTTGACGATCAATGAGTCGTGCTCCCCTTATGGCAACAAAGGCGCCTGTTTTTACTTCAAAAACATTGCCCGTAATAATCGTTTGCATCACCTGTTGAATTTCCGATGCTGTAATATTCGGCTTCGGTTCATCAATCGTAATGATCGCAGTTTTCCCCATGGTTGTTTCAAATTGCAGTTCTAATACTTGCGTCATCCCAATCACCTCCTTGTTTTCCGTTTTTGCTGTTACGATAAATCTGTTGTTTCTTGTTTTACTACACTGTCTAATGGCTGTGACGAAAGACTTGCAATCGCCTTTGCCACCTTCAGTAAGTCCACAACTGAATGAGTACCATTCAGATTTTGATACGTTTTTGTCGTAAACTTTGGCTCGTTGTTGTCATCGTGACCCGCAATATACTTTAAACGCAGTGTGGCACCTAAAAAAATGGTGTTTGCCATGTACCCCACCCCCTTTCTACAGAATATATACAGACTAATTGTAAAAAGAGGGACAATAAGGATGAATTTTTTTGGCCAAGCTTTTATAATAGAGTCAGAGAAGGTAAAGAGGTGAACGGTTTGCAGTTAGAAGGTTGGTTTTTATGGTTTATCTTGTTTTGGGTAGTCGTATTAATATCCTTAATGGGGATTGGTGGATTTTTCATGTTCCGCAAATTTTTAAAGGCTCTGCCAAAGCAGGATGGGAAATCAGATTTAGATTGGCAAGAATTTTATTTAGATAAAACGATTCACTTATGGGGACAATCTGAGAAGGAGTTCTTATATGAACTTGTAAGCCCTGTACCTGAGTTATTTAGACAAGTAGCGAAAGAGAAAATTGCGGGGAAAATCGGGGAACTTGCTTTAGAGGAAAAAGCATCAGCTATAGATAATGACTTAATTATTCGCGGTTATATTCAAGCAACCCCTAAGCGTGACCATAAATTTTTACGCAAAAAATTAGATCAAATGCATATTGACGTGACCCCGTACGAGCACTTATTTGATTAATACGAAAAACCGCACTTTTTTGCAAGTGCGGTTTTTCATGTTTCATTGCCCTTTCCTATCGACAAAAAACAGTATTACTTAAATAAGTGATCAAGATCCTGATAATCTTTCTGATAACGTCCACCGTCAGCTACCTCTGCATGATACAGCGCTTTTAAGGCATAATTTTTTTGCAGATCCATGTCTGCCATTAGCGTCTTTAATTGATCATGCAGTTCACGATGTTCTCTCACTAGCTGCTGCATCTGTGGTTTAAAATATTTCATGTTGTCGAACTCCTCATTTTTTAACGTGCTTATTAGTATAGCACAACTAATTCATGAAAAACGTCTAATCGTAAATTGTGCAGGGCTATCCGTCATTTGCTCAAGTCTATCCGTTAGTTCGGCGGTTCTATCCGTCATTTGCCCAAGTCTATCCGTTAGTTCGGCGGTTCTATCCGCCAGTTACTCAAGTCTATCCGTCAGTTCGGCGGTTCTATCCGCCAGTTACTCAAGTCTATCCGTCAGTTTGGCGGTTCTATCCGCCATTTGCTCAAGTCTATCCGTCAGTTCGGCAGTTCTATCCGTCATTTGCTCAAGCCTATCCGTTAGTTCGGCGGTTCTATCCGTCATTTGCTCAAGCCTATCCGTTAGTTCGGCGGTTCTATCCGTCATTTGCTCAAGTCTATCCATCAGTTCGGCGGTTCTATCCGCCAGTTGCCCAAGTCTATCCGTTAGTTCGGCGGTTCTATCCGTCATTTGCTCAAGTCTATCCGTCAGTTCGGCGGTTCTATCCGCCAGTTGCTCAAGTCTATCCGTCAGTTCGGCGGTTCTACATAAAAAACTGCACTAGCGTATACACTAGTGCAGTTTCTTTGCATTACATAACCTTTAACGGTACTGTTTTCTTTATTTTTTTAAATTGCATGAGCATGGCAATTCGCCAAGGTACTAGCATGGCAAATGCCAAAATCCAAAACATGCCCGCTAATTCACCGACATCTATGGAGCTACTTAAAATTATTTTGGCAACAACACGGAAAACTAAAAGTCCCATTAAAATAAAAACGAATGCTTTTGAACGTTTTAAATAAATATCCTGACCCTTTACTTCAAATTTAGAAGTAGCGATTAAAATTGTTGAGAACACCATCCCAACAGCAGCAGCCTCTAAAATTTGCATAGACGGTACTCTAAATTGTTCAAATAAAAACATTAACGCACCTGAAGACATAGCGATAGGTGGAATGATAATTTTCTTCTCATTTGTTGGTTTTTTGGAAGCTCTCATACGTATGACCATTACAAAACTACCCATTAAAATGGCCATTATGGTCGAACCGATTACATAATATTGAGAAGGTATATTGCTTAACATTAAAAATCCTCCTCTAATGTCAAATTAACAATTTTGACCAACTAATTGATCTGCAACAGCCTTTAATTTTTCGGGCTCGAAAGGCTTCGTTATAAAGTCTTTCGCGCCACTTTCAATCGCCTCAACGATTAATTTCTGTTGCCCTAAAGCCGTAATCATAACAATTTTTGCATTTGGAAATTCAGGAATGATTTTCTTTACAGCCGCAATACCTGTCATAACGGGCATCGTTACATCCATTGTTACAAGGTCTGGTTGTAACTCGCGATACATCGCTACAGCTTCTTTACCATTGACCGCCTTGCCGACAACCTCATAACCCCATTCACTAAACATATTACTTATTGCAACACGCATAAATAGCGTATCATCCACTACTAAAACTGTAGGCACGTGTTCATCTCCCTCCACGTTAAAGTACAGTATGCCACTTTAGTTTAGCAGATTAGAAGCCTGTAAATCCACCAAAAATAGGCTCTAATAAGCGCGTGATATACGTTAAACCGTCAAAGAATAATAAAATCCCCACGGCAATCATAATATATCCGCCAATTTTCACGATTTTTTGACTGTGTGTTCGAATCCAAGCCATACGTGAAATAAAGAAAGACAACACGAAGAATGGTATCGCAAAGCCTAAATAATAGGCAAACATATAACTAAAGCCTGAGCCTGGATTTGCGCCAGCCAGTGAAATAATTGACATTAAAATTGGACCTGTACACGGTGTCCAACCAGCCGCAAAGGCTAAACCGATTAAAACAGAACCAAAATAGCCAGATGGTCGGCTCTTAAATTGGAATTTACGATCCCTCATTAAGAAATCGACCTGCAGTAATCCGACAATCATTAATCCAAAAACAACGATTAAAATAGCGCCAACTTGACGCAATAACGTTTGATAATTGAGGAAAAACTCTTTAGCAAAGGACGCACCAAGTCCAATCATGATGAAAATGATCGAGAATCCAAGTAAAAAGAATAGTGTATGCAAAATAGCGCGCTTTTGCATCATGCCTCGCTCAGATTTTAGCTCATCTAACGTCATGCCCGTTATGTATGATAAAAACGCAGGATACAGTGGGAGTGTACATGGCGAGATAAAGCTTAAAAATCCAGCACCAAAGGCTAAAAATACGTTAATATCAGTTTCCATATTTTTCATTCGCTCCTTACAGTTACTGCATCCATCGTACCAAAAATCACTGTAAATTGCGCCCTTCCTGTTTGTGAACGTTTCATGGCGGAATAATGTTGAAACAGTGAAGTGCCGCAACACTTCGGAAGGTCCTTTTGCATTATGCACTTCTAGCCCCTTTTCTGTCAACGTTCACAGCATCATGACAAAAGACGAGAGCGCCTCAATAAATCCCGAGACGATCTCGTCATAACCCTGCAAGGTATAGCGCATCGTTAACAGTGCTTTTGCATCACATTAAAATCTGCTTCGTTCCTTCTATTATAATGCAAGTCAATTCAATCAATAAATCTCCCGTTAAAATCGCATCACCTGCAGTGGGTATACCCAAGCTAAACTGCCACCGACCGCCTGTAAAATCTTGTGTGAACGTCAATTTTCATACTCCCAAATTTAATTTATCTCCACATTAAATTCGTCTTTATGTAGTTGCATCAATGGTTAACGCTCTGTTGTCATCATATTTAGCAGCTATTGTGACGTTACATCCACGCAAAAAATACCTATGGCTGACACTTCCCTTTCGGTACAAAATAGGTGGAGAAACGATGGGACAATCCTTTCATTTTATCCACATATTTCAATCATCAACAGGAGATTAGGTCATCTGATGAATGTATGTTACGATTATAGTTACTAATTTTTATACTTCTTAAATTCACGCGCATGACATTTATCAGTGAGTAATTTACAAACCTTCATGTATAATAAAACTACCATTACTGCAATTGACAGAAACAAATGAGGTGTAGTTCCTTGGAATTAAAGAAAATTAAACCAAAAAAAATATATGAAGAAGTCGCAGAAATCCTCTATGAAAAAATTCGAGCTGGCGAATTAAAGCCCGGAGATCGACTAGATTCGGTAGAACAATTAGCCGAACAGTTACAAGTAAGCAGGTCTGCTATCAGAGAGGCACTATCTGCTTTAAAAGCGATGGGCTTAATCGAAATTAAACAGGGTTCGGGCACCTTTGTCAAAAGTATTCAGGCCAACCAACTTGATTTCCCCTTATCAACAGCTATGTTAACTAATAAACAAGATGTCTCCCACCTGCTAGAAATCCGCAAAATTATTGAAGTTGGCGCTGCTGCTAGTGCTGCGATGCATCGAACAGAAGAAGATTTGCAAGCCATGATGCAAATTTTGGACGAAATGAAACGTGTACAAGGTGATGGTGAACTTGGAGAAAAAGTAGATTTTCAGTTCCATTCAGCAATTTCTACAGCCTCTCAAAATCCCCTTCTAGCAACTTTATTAAATCAAGTTTCTGGTTTAATGATTGAAACTATGAGAGAAACAAGACGTCTATGGTTGTTCTCTAAAAAAACGACGAGCGAGAAATTATATGATGAACATATGCAAATTTTCCTTGCTATTAAACATCAAAATGAAGAATTAGCGAAACAAACTATGGCTTCGCATCTAAGTAATGTGGAGAAAGTACTCATGCAATACTTTGAACGGACAGAGTCCATCAACTAATAAAGGCTGCCTCTTCTACGATGGGGAGCTCGGACTGTAGGCAAACTCAAATTTCTTTGAGTTTGTCTACAGTCTTTTTCTTTTTAGCATAAATAGTAAGAAACCGTTGATTTCCATTCCAGGCGCTCCCTTTCCGCAGGCACGGCTTCAACTAATCTTTGCGGCGGATCGCCACAAAAATGGATTTTCCGCACGTGCTGTTCCTGCAGGAGTGGCGCACCTTCCACTCCAATCAACTTGTATCACCTACGATATGCTATTCTGCTCTTTTAACCTGTTAAAAATACTTGAGGGTTACCTGTATTGCCATATACTCGCCCAAAAACAAGAGATGGTTTTTCCGCAAGTACAAATATGTCATACATAAAATTCAGGGGGAAAAATTTGAATTCTACTACCTTCAAAAACGACAAAATCCCCTGAGATGGATACTGTCGGGGGATTTTGTCTACAGTCTGGTTGCCTATTTTACATGGGCAGCTCTTTATTTTTTAGAAAATTTAATATTAACACTTTATTTCATCTGAAAAGGTGTAGTATTATAAAAACAATATATTCACCACCCTAGTCATCTGATGACCAGTTGATTAGGTGTTTTTGAGGGGAAAAAGGAGTAATGAAGGAGCGATGAACATGAAAGTAACACTTTTTGCGACTTGTTTAGTCGATATGTTTCAAGGTGATGTAGGAAAAGCAGTCGTGGAAGTATTAGAAAGACTTGGCTGCGACATTGACTTTCCAGAAAATCAAATTTGCTGTGGACAGCCAGCTTACAATAGCGGTTATGTGCAAGAATCGAAAAATGCGATAAAAAAAATGATCCTTGCTTTCGAACATGCTGAATATGTAGTCTCCCCTTCTGGTTCATGTGCCTATATGTTTAAAGAATATCCAGAAGTGTTTAAAGGTGATGCTGTTTGGGCGCCAAAAGCTCAAGCATTAGCAACAAAAACATATGAATTCACTGAATTTATTGTAGATGTATTAAAAATTGAAGATGTTGGTGCTCATTTAGAAGGCAAGGCTACTTATCATACTTCCTGCCATATGACGAGATTACTTGGTGTGCAAGAAGCGCCCATGAAATTGTTAAGCCATGTGAAGGGCTTACAGTATGTAGAGCTTCCAGGAAAAGATCGATGCTGTGGATTTGGTGGTACATTCTCAGTAAAGATGGGCAATATTTCAGGACAAATGGTAAGTGAAAAAGTACAAAATGTAGAAGAAACAGGCGCAGACATTTTAATCGGTGCGGATGCCGGTTGTTTAATCAATATCGGCGGTCGAATTGATCGACAAGGGAAACCGATCAAAGTCATGCATATTGCAGAAGTTCTAAACTGTCGATAAAGTGAAACTTCAATCAGTGGGGGTTCTTCATCCCCACTGATTGTTAGTTGAACCAATCGGGCATTTACGGTCAGTTGTTTGACCACCTCGTCTTTCAACTCAAGGTTGGCGTCTTACTGACCGTTAATGCGGGATAGAGTGAAACTTCAATCAGTTGAGGGCTTTATCCCCCACTGCTTGCTAGTTGAACCAATCGGACTTTTACGGGCAGTTAATGCAGGTTAAATAAGAAAAGCTAAAGGCGCCCTGGAGAGTCCATAGAGAAAATAAACGCTCCACCACTTTCGACCGAAGGAGCAGAGTGTGACGCGAAGGGACTGGGCGATGAAGCAAGACACTGCTAAAAATACTTATACTTTCTTATTCAGCAATCAATCATCTCCAAGGAGGGGTACAGATGTCAATGAAAACCAGTGATGATCCGTTTAAAAATCGGGTTTCAAAAGAATTAACCAATACGTTTATGCGAGGTGCCGTATCAAGTGCTCAGGAGCGGTTCCAAACACGCCGCCTCATGCAAGCGGACGAACTGGGCAATTGGGAAGAATGGCGCTCGCACGGTGAAGAAATTCGCCAACATGTGCTGGCAAACTTAGATTACTACTTATACGAACTAAGCGAAAACGTGTCAAAAAGAGGTGGACACGTCTTCTTCGCTCAAACAGCTGAAGAAGCGACAGCCTATATTCAAAACATCGCCAAAGACAAACAAGCGAAAAAAATCGTTAAATCCAAATCGATGGTAACGGAAGAAATTCATTTAAACGCAGCACTTGAGCAACTTGGCTGTGAGGTTATTGAGACTGACCTTGGTGAATACATTTTACAGGTAGACGACCATGAGCCACCCTCCCATATCGTTGTCCCTGCCCTGCATAAAAACAAAGAGCAAATTCGTGATGTCTTTAAAGAAAAGCAGGGCTACGATAAAACCGAAAAACCAGAAGAACTCGCACTTTATGTGCGCGAAAAATTGCGTAACGAGTACTTAACCGCAGACATTGGCATTACAGGCTGTAACTTCGCCATCGCAGAAAGTGGCTCCATTACTCTTGTAACAAACGAAGGAAATGCGGATTTAGTAACAGCCTTACCGAAAACGCAAATTACAGTTATGGGCATGGAAAGAATTGTCCCTACCTTTGAAGAGATGGAAGTGCTCGTAAGTCTGTTAACAAGAAGTGCGGTTGGTCAAAAGCTTACAAGTTATATTACGACACTAACAGGCGTAAAAGATGAAGGCGATACGGACGGCCCAGAGGAATTCCATTTAGTCATTGTTGATAACGGAAGGTCAGACATCCTGGGTGGAGAATTCCAACCAATCCTACAATGTATTCGCTGCGCAGCATGTGTCAATGCTTGCCCCGTTTACCGTCATGTCGGTGGTCATACGTATGGTTCTATTTACTCTGGACCAGTCGGTGTCGTGCTATCACCATTATTAGGAGGTTATGATGATTTCAAAGAATTACCTTACGCTTCCACATTATGCGGTGCTTGTACCGACGCTTGTCCAGTGAAAATTCCCTTGCACCAACTTATTCATAAGCATCGCCAAGTTATTGTTGAAAACGAAGGAAAAGCACCTGTTTCTGAAAAGCTTTTAATGAAAGCATTTGGTTTTGGCGCTTCCTCCCCTTCCTTATTTAAAATGGCGACAAAAATGGCATCACCAATCATGTCTCCATTTACCAAAGATAATAAGATTTCAAACGGTCCAGGACCATTGAAAGCATGGACAGAAGAAAGGGATTTTCCAGCACCAAACAAAGAAAACTTCCGTGATTGGTTCAAAAAACGCCCACAAGGAGGCGAAGAATAATGAGTGGTAACATTCAAAACCGAGATACATTTTTAAATAAAATTGCCAATCAACTAAAGCGTGCACCGAAAAGAGAAATTGAACAACCAACTTGGCAATATCAACCACAAGACCGCGTCCTACAAGATGCAACACAAGACGAATTAGTGACTGTGCTACAAGAACAATGCCAAAACATTCATACAAATTTAGTCATCACAACTACCGCAAATCTTGCGGATGCCCTCCAAACAGTTGTCGAAAGTTTTGGTGGCCGTTCAGTCGTAACGTGGAAAGACGATCGCTTTCATAAGTACGGACTGTCTAATTTAATGAACGAACAATGGCCACAAGCAGACATCGAGCTTCACGTTTGGAACTATGAACAACCTGAGGAAAACATCCGACAAGCGGAAAAAGCAAATATCGGTATTACCATAAGTGAAATCACACTAGCCGAGTCAGGAACGGCTGTGTTATTTAGCGATAAAGATAAAGGCAGATCTGTCAGCTTTTTACCTGAAAAATCTATTATTTTGATTCCCAAAAGCACAATCGTGCCACGCATGACGCAAGCGGCTCGCTGGATACGAGAAAAAATAAAAAGTGGTGAAAAAGTGGCTTCGTGCGTCAATTTCATCACAGGGCCAAGTAACTCTGCGGATATCGAAATGATACTCGTCGTTGGCGTACATGGACCTATTAAAGCCACTTATATTGTCATCGAAGATCAATAAAGTAAAACTTCAAACCGTGGGGGTCTTCTTCTACCCTCACGGTATTGTACGTTGAACCAATCGGGCGTCTACGGTCAGTTGTTCGCACAAATTGTGTACTCGTTTCCTCTTTCCACTTGAGGTGGGGGTCTTACTGACTAACCAAAGAATTTAAGGCAAAATGAAAAGGATTAAGTTTGGTACAACATCCAACTCAATCCTTTTAAGTTGCTTGACAAAGTGTTTAGCTAGTCCGTGATTGTTAAAATGAATAGCCTATTTGAAGCATTGTTATCGTGACCCGGTTCTATTTTTAAATGAGCAGATTTTGAGTTTTCCAGTCTCTTGGCTTTATATTGTTCTTTAGCCATTGCTGTTCAGGTGCTTGATATGGCGTATTGGCCATTAAACAATTATTGTGCCAACTTGCCGCTCCAGAGCGAATCATTTCATCGAGCAAAATTTGAACAAAATCTTTGGGTGGCGTTTGAAAAGCATGACGCGCAAAATCTTGGAACCATCCACATTTTAATAAGTAGTTATCCAATTCTTCTCTTGCTAATCCATTATTAATGATTAATGTGAAAGAAAAAATTCGCTTACACGCATGCCATGAAACTTTCTCAGGCTTACCCATCCACTTTTCAAGTCGCTTCCTTGCCATATCAATAGTGTCTAATGGGTTTTCTATCTGAGGTCCGTGCCCTGGATATGCTGTTTGTATTCGAAGTTTGGCTAACCTGTCCAAACTTTCTATTGAGCGTTGAATGGCGTTCACCCCTTCTCTAAAGATATTCAGCCATCCAATATCATTTTTATGAAAAAGATCCCCACAAATTAATAGCTCTTTAGCAGGTTCATATAAAGAAATATGTCCTAATGTATGTCCAGGTGTATGGAAAACTTGCAAAATACTACTCCCCGTATCAATTTCATCGTTATCGGAGAGCATTTTATCTACGCTGTAGGGTTCTACTGGCTGATCTAACCATTCTGCACTACAAGCTTCAGCATCACCAACATTTATTAAATCCGCCTCCCATTTATGAGCGGCAATGGGTAAACTATAGTTTTTTTGCAAATGGAAATTGCCACCTACATGGTCACTATGATAGTGGGTGTTCACAATAAGATGCAATTCTTTAGGTAAAACACCGGCGTCTGTTATTAGTTGTTCTGTGTCTTTTACATCACTGCCAAAACCACTGTCTACAAGAATCGGAAGTTGATCCTTAATCAGAATCATATTTGCACTTGGAAATTTTCTCTCAAAGAACGTAATAGTGGATTTATTCATCAGCTATTCTCCTTTAATTTAACATGATAAAGTACTGTGATCACATTCGAACTACTTTTTATGCAAAGCTTATGTTATTCAACATAATGTTGTGCATACAGTAAATAAATCTCTCAAACACGCCATGAAATATCTGCCTTGTCCAAAAACTTTTTAAAGAATGTCTTTACAACCTAGAGGATTATTCCTGCAAAGTTTCCTGTTAATACTTCTTTCTCATGCTGATTTTTACATAAAAACGTGGTACTTATAGCTGTTCTATTATTTTCTTGCTTCTCGTATTTTTCAATTTTCACTTCACAAATAATCGTATCACTTGTAAATACAGGTCGTAAAAATTCAAAATTCATCGTACGAGCTAATACATTATGATCTCCCCCCACTTTTGTGGGCAGAGTTGCTGTTAATAAGCCTTGCACAACCAGTTTCCCTCGTTCATCTGGCGTTATATGATGGATGCCTTGATCACATGAAATTGTTGTAAATAATTCAACATCTGTTTCTGTAAAAGTTCTTTCAAAGGTAATGCTATCCCCTACTTTTAACGACATCTAAATCCCCCTATTCTTTTTACATTACTAATTATCCTAATTTTCAGAATATACAATTTATTATACTCTTTTTTATGAACATGGCTTGTAGAATCTACTTTTTTTCTTAAACAATTTTCTAGAATCCTCCAAACATTTTACTTTTACCTAGTAATGAAAATACAGAGGCACTGTCCCAAAAGTCCTTCAAACAATAACAATCGTTGCTTTCCGCACAATACTCCTATCTACAATTTTACTTTTTGGACAGCCCATTTAAAAAGCCTGATACTTTTTTAAGTACCAGACTTTTCAAACGGCTTTAGTTACCTGTAAAGCTGATTCACGATCAGACAGTTCCTCGTTCAAGGTTTCAAGCAAATTAAGTGCCTCCACCCCTTTCAATCGACGACTTGCTTTTTATATTCGTTATTCAAAGCACTTTAAAGAGCCTCTTAGAAATTTGCATTTTAACTAAGATTGAACGCTTTCCATAGTTGGCTCCATCAATTCAGGATGTGCTTCTTTTAACACAGCTGGTCTTAGTAGTACAAGCGTAATGGTAACAATAATGACACTCGTAACAAGCAGAATCCCCGTCGCTGGTAACGTATCATATAATACGCCGTACACCAGCATTCCAAGCGGCATCATCGACATCGACATTGTTTCCATAAGCCCGAACACGCGTCCACGATATTCCTCAGAAATGAGCTTTTGCATAAAGACGCCAAGTGGCATATTAATACCCATTTCAAAAATAGCGAAAATAAAATAGAGAACGATGTAAAAGATAAAAATCGTAATATACGAAAGATTTGTCACTAATGGTATTACCGCTAGCCCTAGACTACTAGACAGGAGCAATATACTAATCTTAGAGAACCGCAACGGTACTTTAACTTCTGCCTGTGTTGCAAAATAGAGAGAAGCTACCAACATACCAATTGCGCCTGACGCTTGAATAAAGCCAAAATGTGTTGACTTTACTTTCAGTACTTCAATAATAATATAGGTTCCGCCAACAACGATGGCTGAGAAAAATAAATTAATCCATAATGACAGCCACATCACCACTTTAATGACTTTTTGCTGTTTGATATAGCGAAAGCCACTTGCCAAACCTGCCCACATTTTTTCCTTCTCTACATCTTCCCCTCGTGTACTATATAAATTGAAGTTCATCGTTGCCTCTAAACAAAAGGCAATCACATAGGCAACCATATGCACCAATAAAAATACTTCCATCGAAAAAAAGCCGTACATCATCCCGCCGATAACGGGTCCACCAATAGCAGCTACTGACATCGACATTTGATTGAACGACATCGCACGCTGTAAACGCTCCGGATTCACAAGTGTAGCGATTGCCGAGCTAAACGTTACACCCGAAAACGCTGAGCACAGCGTATAGAATACGGTCGTCACATAAATCGCATTGACTGACATACCTACTGTCTCCGTATAAAGTAGTAAACCACCCATCGTCAAAACCGTTCCCGCCTGTGCCAATAAAATGGTGCGTTTCTTTGAAAAATTATCGGCTACATAACCCGCAAGTGGCGCTACGAGAGCGCGCGGTAATATGGAACAAATCATATTCGTCGCAAAGCTCATGGCAGAACCTGTCATTGCTAAAATATACAAACTAATACCAAATGACAGGACATGCGACCCTAACAAGGCAATCATTTTACTAGCGGTAAAAGTCCACAAATGATAAGTCGCCTTTTTATATTTTTCCGCTTCATTCATCTAAAATCCCTCCAATTGTTCAATTAATTTTAAATGTTTAATTTAATTAAACAAAATATAGCATAGTTGTGCCTTTTCACGCAAGCAAAAGTTTAATATAATTAAACAAAAGATATGTGCATTCAAATCAACAGCAAGCTCAGTTTTATAGTATGAATGCCTAGACATTGAGTACATGAAGTATTATTGTTATTATGCGAGAAAGGAGGCGAGGCAGTGAACTCTTTAGGCACTCGGATTCGCAAATTACGGAAGGAACGAAAATTAACATTAGAGGCACTTGCCGCCGACCGTCTAACCAAGGGTATGCTAAGCCAAATTGAAAATGACAAAGCCAAGCCATCCATGGAGAGCTTGGATTATATAGCGGAACGTCTTGGCGTAAAAGCAAGTGAGCTACTTGAACAGGTAACGCCCGCTACAATTCGTCACCTTTTAGAGCAAGTGGAAATCTTGTTTGCTGAGGTAAAGCGTGGAGATGCGGACAACCATCAGCAAATCGTTGAGATGATTGAGTCTTACGCGGAAGATCTCCCTTTAAGCTATGAGGCTGGGCGTTTGCTTTATATATATGCAGATGCACAATATGAAGCAGGTTTATCGACATGGGCGTCACCATTGCAACAAGCACGGCAAATATTTAAAGAAATCAATTTACTGAGCCATTGGTTTAAAACATATATGTTACAGCTGACCATTTTAGCGGAAAACCGTCAATATGATGAGGCTTATGCCTGTATCATGCAGGCAAAAGAGAAAATTGCGCATGAAAATTATCAGCTAGATTCACGAGATTCGGGCAAATTGGCTTATTACATTAGCATCCTTCAGCTGGCAATTGGTGAGCATGAAGCAGGTAAACAACTGATAAATGAAACCATTACAAATGCCCACAAAAACCAACTGTACTATCATATAGATGATATGTATCGTATCGCAGCTTATTGTGCCATGATTGATGGTGATTTCGTACAAGCAGAGCATATGATGATGAAGCTTGAGCAGTATCGTATTTTTGTAGAACAGGTGGATGTGGACGCATTTATCTTCGTATTAAGAGCGCATTATTATAACAATTATACAGGCGATTATCAGCAGGCTTTGATTGAAATTGAACGTTTTAAAGCCCTCGTACATGGAGATAAAGAAAAATTGGATGAAAACTTTTATTACGCAGAAAAAGGGAAATCCTACTATTTGCTTGGTCAGCATACGGAGGCAAAGGAAGCATTTGAACACTATAAAGAAATCCCTATGTACACTTCACATCCGTATGATTTGTTGAGTATGAATGAATGCTTCTCCTATAAAGCGCTTAACTACGCACAGCTTGGCGAGTTAACAACGGCTTACGACATCGCCAAAAAAGCCTACATGGATTCGCAAGAGCTGATCGACCTCCCCTATAAAGAAAAGATTAAGGAAGTTTATTTTTCGATCAAAGCACAGATTGATTTGGTTTAGTATGATGCAAGTAAAAAAATTAGGACCAACGATAAAGGAATTCACCTTCTTGGTGAATTCCTTTTTATAGTTGTTTATAGATACTACTACTTCCCAGCCAAACTTAATGCCAAAACAAACGATTAATGCACTTCTATTCGCCTTAAACTTTGTAATAAAATGAAAGAAATACCACTAAGTCCAATCGCAACTAACAATGAGTACGTAAATTCATTGTCCATAGCAAAGAGCATTCCTCCCAAGAGAGAGCCTATGCCAATACCTAAATTCAAAATGGCAATATTATAACTAAATAATTGGCTTGGATCACCTTTGACAAATTGCAGTAATGCATACTGAACCGTAGGATTCGTTCCCCAATGGAACAAATTCCACAGTAAAATACATAAAAGCACTATCGTTACATTACCGGACCCTAACAATAAACCGAGCAATGATACACTATAAACGACAGTTATTATCGTGCCACTTAAGACATATCCATATTTTTCAGCAAGCAGGTTCCCTAACTTAGAACCGATTACGCCCGCTACACCTGATATAAATAAAGCAATACTAACTACTGAAAGTGAATGCCCACCTTGGCGAATCAATGGTTCCACATATGTAAATAACAAACTAGTTGAAACCATCATTAAAAACAAAAACAGTAAAATAATGATGACCCCTTTTTTCGAAAGTACATGATAGTCGCCTTGATTGTTTTGCACAGTTTCAAATGCCATCTTATTGATACCAAAGTGAATCATTGCTAAGCACAAAAGTGCAATGCAGCAAATAAGATAAAAAGGAACTGACCAATCAAAGTAATTCGCTAGCAGCATACCAAGTGGTATACCTAAAATATTAGCTGCGCTAAAGCCAACATAGATATTAGCAACTACCTTTGCTTTTTTTTCTGGTACACATATTTTTGCACCAATTGCCATTAATTTCACCGTAATAAGTGAAGCACTTCCAGCAAGAATCACTCTTAGTACACAAAGCATTGCAAATGATCGGACCCATATTGTGAGAAACGTTACTAAAATAAATATGAGGATACTTCCGACTAACGTATACTTATCCGCCCATTTTCTTGTCCATTTCGTTAAAAGTGGACTGAGGACCGCAAAGGCACAAGCATAAATTGTCACAAGTTGTCCCATTAAAGCTGGCGATACATGAAATGCCTTACTCATAGGCAAAAGAATGCCCACCACTATTAAATCCGATACCCCAACAATAAACATTGTCAGAAATCCAATAATGGTTATTTTGGTTTCTTTACTCATAGTTTAACTCTTCAATAGCAGCAGGTCCAAGACGTCACTAATACAATAGTTTGGTTGTTCTTTTTGTAGTTGTTCTTCAGAATGACTACCCCAAGTCACTGCACACGTCTTACATCCAGCTGCTTTACCCATTTGTATATCGAAAATGGCATCACCAATCATTACGCATGCTTGTAAATCTAGTTGATGGCGTTCGACTAGTTTAAAAATCCCCTCTGGATGAGGTTTATAATGCTTAACTTGGTCAGAGCCAATATAATCTTCAAAAAATCGGTTAATTTGAAGTGCCTGTAAATTTCGTAGAAGCACATCGGTTTTTTTGCTCGAAACAACAAAACACTGTTTTCCTTGTTTGTTTAGCTCCTCTAACACATCCATCATTTTTGGAAAAAGAGAGAGCGATTCATTTTCAAATTTTTTATATTCCCTGCGGAAAATAGCAAGTAACTCCTCAAATAAAGACTCTTCTAACTGTATGGATGCCATTTCTTTAAATGATTGTTCGATAGGAATGCCCATGTAATATTCAATTATCTCCACACTTGGCGTTTCAAGCTCTAGTAATCGAAATGCTTCTTGCGTAGCAAGTACGCTACATTGTTTTGAGTCTGCTAACGTCCCATCAAAATCAAATATATATGATTTCATATTATTTATTCACCTGTCTATATAGTTCTATAATTTCTAATTCATTCATTTTACAAATATTATCACAGACGCTTCTATAATGATACGAACATTTGGAATAATTGTCATTTAATAGACAATAGAATACTTTTGTCATAATTTTATGAATATCGCAAATCGAAGTCAAAAATTCTTCAGATTTAAAATAAGTGTCTTGAATTAAAAGTTTTACATAACTCGTTATAATCTTATAAAAAATATTTGCCTCTAGTACTTGTTTATCATTCATGAATATAAAACTACACATTGTATACACATATTGATGCAAGTTATTTATTTGTAAAATATTTTCCATTTTATCAATAAAGTATTTAAACTCATTCCATGAAATATGATGCTTAAATTTCTTATATATGATGCGTAGAATCTCATCTTTCAACGTTGATTTTGAAAATAAATGATAATCATAGAGTTTGGTTATAAAAAACAAATCTCTAAAATCACTGTATGTATAACAAATTTCATCTGCAAAATCAATTATGCTTCTTTCGTCAGTCATAATCGCCGATAATGGTTCTAAATATGCTCGCATAGTAGAGTAATAACCTTTAGTTATACGCTGTCCATCTGATTTTTCTGGAATTTCCTTGGTATGTTTAAATACAACAGCTATTGTTTCATTTGTAACTTTTAAATCTTTTGAAAGAATATGAAGTGCTTGAGCATTAGATTCAAATCCACCGTGTGATTTCATTAAGAAATTCAATATTTTCTCTCCATCATGACCAAATGGTGGATGACCTATATCATGTGCAATAGCCCCGCTAATAATGTGTACTTTACTCAAATTTTTTGTATATTGAAGATTATCAGCTAATATAAGAGCTGCTTTAACAACTTGGTGACTATGATCAAAGCGGTTAGTGACATCCTTATTAAATAAAATTAACTGCGTTTTATCTTGCAATTTTGAAAAAATATCTGAATTCATTATTCTATTAAAATCATTTAAAGTTTCAATTCGATTCATTAAGTAAATTGCATTATATGCTTAGCGGTTAACACATGTAATGCCAATAAATCATTTAAATGCTCTATTTCAAATCCATCAAAATTAGCTATAGTTCCGACTTTACAGCAAGTTTGGACGTTTTCAAATTCTTGTATAATATCTGGTGACTTACTGATATGCAGGTCTTTATTGGTAATTATCCTTTTAACGTCAACCTTCAATAACGTAGGTAAATGTGCCGACTCATTGAATAGGATCAATTCAAAATTCTTTTCTAAATGAATGAAATTTTGTAGGTTTTGTAAATCATCAAAATTAACATCTAGAAACACTCTTTCTGGTAAATAGGGTTCAAATAGCCAAGGTTGATAGGATGGCTTGTCATTTGTATCCCCAATAAAATAAGAAAGTTTCATAGGTGTAGGTTCATCTTCAGTTCCAATTATAGGACCTAATCCTGGATGCACTGGACAACCGTCAAATTTTAATGCTAAGTTTCTAACTTTACGTTGAGCATTGGCTTTAATTGTATTATTTTCTTTAAAAAATTCATTAGAGCGATTAAATGTTTGTAATGCCAATATTAAAAAGCTATTTAAATTACGTGATTTGCGATTTTTATAACTGTTACTGCTAAAGTTAATAAACCACAACTCCTGTTTAAATCTAAATGAAAAATCATCATCTAATGGATTAAA
Organism: Lysinibacillus sp. NPDC048646; assembly: GCF_050272295.1. NCBI lineage: Bacteria > Bacillati > Bacillota > Bacilli > Caryophanales > Bacillaceae > Lysinibacillus > Lysinibacillus sp. NPDC048646. The sequence continues at coordinate 116,361 of NZ_JBNNLZ010000002.1, read as the reverse complement.
AGGTTCATTTGGTTCAAATATATTTTTCATCTTTTTTAGCAAATCCCAGGCTAAAAATTGTTTAGATTGGAGACTCATTTCACCTATTGGTTGAAAGAAGACCAATAAACCTGACAAACCAGCTTTATCTACTTCTAATTGACTAATCTCTGTTAGATAATTATCTATATCCTGTTCTAATTCTCTAGGATCATACGGATAATTTAAAGCTGCAATATAATGGGCTTTCTTTTTGAAACCTTGGGTACCAAATACACAAGGAAAATCTTTAGCTTCCACAATTTTTTGAGCCTTTATTGTTTCTGAAGTTAACCATTCATAATCCGACGGAAATTTAGTATTCATTTTCTCTTGCTTAATTAGCACATAAACTCCTCCTTAGACTTTGAATATTTAGAAGAGATTAACGACCGATTAGATCCCAAATTAAAGCGATAATATTCATAATTTAACCCTCCCTTTATTATTCAATAATCTAATTATTAGATTAAAGACAATATAATTGTTAAAATGTAAACAATTGTTAACTAAGAGGTGGAAATATTGAATATTGGAGAATCTATTAAGGAAATTAGAATCGCTAAAAAAATCCCTTCAAAAGTCCTATACAAAGATTTGTTGAGTAGACCTGCAATAGCGCGCTTTGAAAAGGGAGATAGCGATACAGGGACAATGAAATTTTTTGCTCTGCTTGAAAGGCTGAATATTACGTTAGAGGAATTTGAACAACATTTGAATTCTAGAGAAAATAAAGATTTCTTTTATACGAAAGAATACATAGAGGCATTCTATTTAAAAGATATTGATAAATTAAATGAATTAGCCAATATGGCCGATCATGATTATAAAAGAAATAATCTCAATATAAAATTTCTTCATTATAGAGCTATTATTCATTTATTAATTGATGATATCCAAAATACCAAGTTATATATTAGTGAGGTAGAAATATTACAAACATACTTAGGTACATGTGAAAATTGGGGCTATTATGAAATAACTCTTTTTTCTAATTCATTGAATTTTTATTCTAACGAATTTATTAATATCGTCTATAAAAGAGCTAAGAAAACTTTATTGGATTTCCAGACTTTTAAAAGATACCGAAATGAAGTTTCACTAATGCTTTTTAACATTATGGAAAAGAAAATTTCAGATGGTGATATTGACGGTGCTACTTTTTACTTAAAAGAATTAAATGAATTAAAGATTACTGTTATAGATAATATGTATGTGCAAGCGATGATAAAGTTTTTCTCAGCTATTGTTGACATAGCAAACGATGATTTACATAAAAAGAGCCAAATTGAAGTCGAAAAAATAATTGATTTCTTCTATTTTTTAGATTTAGCTTTTAAAGCGGAACAGTGTCAAAATCTATATAAAAAAGTTAAGGACATGAATAAATAAGAAAAAACAGGTAGGGAAAAATAAATTGTTTTCCTACCTGTTTCCTATTAAATCATTGAAAGTGGCTAGATGAACATTGCCGTATTCACACTTCTCAACCTCTATCTCGTCTCATTTCTTTGTGAATTTTACGCAGTGCTTTTTTGGAACCACGCTCGATATCATGCTGTAACTTTCGGTCCTTATAATCCACAAACAATGTATCTACATCATAGCCCTCTGGGTATAATTCTTTTGCTTGCACCTCTAAGACGAGCCGTTTGCTATTGACTTCCATGAAACTACCTTGATAGAACACGACAACAGTATAGGTATTGTCCATTTCTTTATAGACGATGCCAAAGTCATTATGATCTAATAATTTCACCCGGTCCCCTTTTTCAAATGCATATTTCTCTTGTTTTTGCTCTTTGACAATTTTCGGCTTTCTTATTTTATCCTCATGTACTCGTTGTAAGTGATAATCTTTATTTTCCATATATTCTTTCGCTCTTTGTAGCACAGTTTCTCGGACATTCATTTTTCTAGAAATCCACAGGGCATTACTGTCCCCCGATGTGCCTATCATCAGCTTATACATGGGCTCTAATGTTTCGCTATTAAAGCGCATGGCTGCATTCATAAAATCATCATGCATTTCTGAAAAACGTTTAATTTCGCCATAGTGCGTAGTTGCCACTGTGATACAGCCCATCTGATAAAATTCCTCTAAAATGGAAATCGCCAGCGCAGCCCCTTCATTCGGTTCCGTACCACTTCCGATTTCATCAAATAGTAAAAGCGTATTATTATTGGATGCGCGCATAATTGCAGCAAGATTTTTCATATGCGATGAAAACGTACTAAGCGCATTTTCCAAGCTTTGATTGTCGCCAATGTCTACAAAGATATGTTCGAACACTGCCAATTCAGTTGTCTGATCTGCACTAATATGAAAGCCGGACATGGCCGCCAAGGTTAATAAGCCGATTGTTTTCAGAACGACCGTTTTCCCTCCGGCATTTGGTCCTGTAATAATTAAGCTACGATAATCTTTGCCAATTTCAAAATGAAGTGGCACAGCCTCACTCGTTAAAAGTGGATGTTTACAATTGACTAATTTTATATAGCCATGATCATTGAATTGTGGTTCGACTCCGCCAATTTGTTTACTAAATTTTGCTTTGGCAAACACCATATCGTATTGGCTAATCAACTCCAAGTTGATGTTGATGGCATGGATATTCTCAAGCAGCAATCCCGATAATGTAGCTAATATTTGATATTCTTCCATCGCTTCTTCCACTTTGAGACTCGCAAGTTCCCCATTTAATTTTGCCACTGTATTGGGCTCTATAAAGACCGTCGACCCTTTAGAGGAAATTTCAATGACTGTTCCAGGCACTTGATTTTTAAAGGACGCTTTTATCGGAATGGTATAACGATCATCTTTTTTACTTATAAAGAAATCTTGAATATACGTTTTATTGACACTATTGTTTAAAAATTTCGTTAAGCGTTCCTTAATTTTTTCTTCCGTCGTTTCGATACTGCTTCGAATACGTTTTAAGTCTCTGCTTGCCGCTGAATCCACACGATTGGCTTTAATCGAAAAATTGATTTCTTCCTCCACACTTTTAAATTCGGACATCGAACTTGCGTAAGATGCTAGTACTGGAGCAAAAAATTCTTTATCCAGCATAAACTTTTTAATTTTCCTGCATCCTCTTAAAAAGTCTGAAATACTGATGAGCTCACTTGGGTCTAGTATGATACCTTTTTCAAGGTTTTTGAGGGTATGGTCAATATTGGATACGCCTAAAAATGGGACATGCCCTTCTGCATCTAAGATTGTTCGTGCCTCTGTTGTTTCGTTTAAGCGATTTTTCACGACATTTATATTGGAGCTGGGTGTCAACTTATCCAATAATTGCTGCCCTAATCCACTGACACAATACGATTTTACCAGTTGTTTTAACTCGTTATATTGTAACTTCTCAAAAGTTGTATGATTCATTTTCATTTCTCCTCACGATGATTTTTCAAGTCATAATGAAGATACCTACCCATTAGATGTCGATGAACTTTCAACTATAAAGTGAAACTTCAATCAGTGGGGGTTTTCTTCATCCCCCACTGATTGCTAGTTGAACCAATCGGGCATTTACGGTCAGTTGATCGTCCACCTAGTTGACTCGTTCTCTTCTCCACTTGAGGTAGGCGTCTTACTGACCGTTAATGCGGGATAAAATTGGGTTGTTTTTCTTTTATTCAGTATCTATTATGCCTCGGCATAATTGCGTCCGGAGGCTTTAGGCCAACATGATGTTGGTCACTCAGTCGTGTGTTGCTGTCGCACAGATAAATTGCCACAGGACGTGGCGTTCATAGACCGAGTTCCTCTATATCAGCAGGTGTTTTATGTGCGAAAGCGTAGGGGCAGCAACAGGTTTTTTATGTACGAAAGCATTGCGGCAGCCACAGGTGTTTGGACACCCGCTGAAAAGTAACTTTAACCTACATTCATCTCTACACCTATAAAGGTGGGAGACTTCTGTAGCTGTCGTTACGCTTTCTGTACAAAAAATATTTACTGAAAGAAGATAAAAATAAACACAAAAAAGCTGTGGGGATACCACAGCTTCCTTTACATTTACAAGGCATAGGTAAACCGAATCAAGCCAACATCAAATGCAGCCAATTCAAAATTACATGCTTTATAAAGTATTGTAGGTATCTTCATAGGTTTCGAAATAAATCCATGACAAACTCAGGGTGCTCTTGATAAACAAATCCCCAGTCACGTCATCAAATTTACTTCATTTAGTTTTGCCTATTTAGAACCTACCGCACTCACAAAAAGCACCTCGCATTAATTTATAGTTAGTTTCATAATCATCTAATTGATTGAACTCATCATACTATATGCGAAATGAAAAGTAAAGTTGCTTACTTTTGAAATCAATCATTATACGGTTGAAAGTTGCTTATATCCGATATATGACACGAACGCAACGATTCCATCAAGAACAATGCGAGTGCAAAAATCATTTTTGTAATTTTCTAAAAATACAATATAATAAAAGAAAAATAAGTACCCTTATTTATGAAATTGCTGGCAATGGAGGTGTTGTTTATGCCTACTAAAAGAGAAGCCCCAGAAGAACAGCGAGAACGATTACGCCAAGAGGAATTAAAAAATAATCCCACTGGTTCTCTAAATGATGGATTTAATAGAGGGAGTTCACCGAATTTAACTGGTATGGGATGGAAAGAGACAGGTGTATTAATATTAGTCCTTATAGTTGGCTATATTGTCTATAAATTCTTCTTTTAAAATTGGTGGCATTTTTTCTGCTATCACTACTCGAAAATAAAAGCGCAGTCGAGAAATTGAATTCCCCCATTCGTTAGACAGATTAACAATAAAATCTGTTTAGCGAATGGGCGTATTTTTGGAACGCAGTAACGAAAAGTATTATCTATGTCACTAAGAAACGTTTGAAGAACTTCAAAAAGCATGGATGAAACTAGTCATTTCATTTTTTAAAAAACGTTATTACTTATCCTCCCTAAAATGGTTGAACGAAAGAAACTATACATAATACTTTTACTGTCGCATACTTTATAACATTTATATAGCAGTGAGAAAGGATGATACCCGATCTGTAGAAAGGGCATCTTTATTGTGGCAACTATCATGTTGATATGTGGATCTTTCGTAATTCTTGATCATTTTTTCAACCAATCAAATGATGTTGTTTCTTTTGCTAATCATCAAAAATTGTTAGAAGAAGTTGCGAAGATTGATGCTCAAATAACCGAGACTGAACTTTCGAACAAAATTATTCGTAAGCTAAACGAACATGGCTATACGCTGGCAGGAGGTATTGGATACACAATATACCCAGATAAACAAATAATCGCACTGTTCGTGAACGATGTCGAGTCCATGCATACAGAAAGAATAACTGACATACAAAATTTAATTACTACTGTTGCAGCAGAAAACGGTTTTCATTCCTTTGAAATCGATATACAAAATGCCGCTAAAAAATAAATAACCCTGCTGCTAAACCTAGTAGACCTAGATAATACATTGGACTTAAAGTGTCTAGTGGTTCACTAAACACAAAAACTAGCATAAGTAACTTTTCTTTTCTAAATGCTGTTTGCATATAATTTCTCACGATATAGCGCTGCCGCAAAGTGAAAGTTATTATTGGATTTCCACACGATACCATCTTACATTTTTTATAGTGTGCGAATACAACTATCAAATAATGAATACTCAAAATTGGTTGACAATTAAAGATGTATGGTTATAATAAATATCAATATCTGCAAAACGAAGATTTGTTTTATGCATTTCGGAGTATAAGAGTAAAAGCGTTGAAGAGAACGAGTAGCTTTAATGGAACTTACAGAAAGTAGCCGGTTGTTGAGAGGCGCAAGGAAAGTTAAGGTGAATACATCTTGGAGCTGCGTACCGAAATTATAGTAGGCTACGACGGGGTTGCATCCGTAATCAATGCATGGGTATCGCATATAGCCGTACTTATCGAGGGGAGTTATGTGAATAGCTCTCAAATAAAGGTGGTAACACGTTCATACACGTCCTTTAGGTTTATTCCTAAAGGGCGTTTTTTTGTTTTTCTCTTATAGAATCTGCCAGATTAACATTTGAAGGAGTTGTTATAGATGTTGTTAGAACCACAAGAGCAATTAGCAATCATTAAAAAAGGGACAGAATCAATTGTTCATGAAGAAGAATTACTGGCAAAATTAACGCGTTCATTCGAGAAGAAAGAGCCGCTGACAATTAAATTAGGTCTTGATCCTTCAGCACCGGATATTCATTTAGGTCATGCCGTTGTTCTACGCAAAATTAAGCAAATGCAAGATTTAGGGCATCAGGTAGTCATTTTGATTGGGGACTTTACTGGTCGCATTGGTGACCCAACAGGTAAATCAAAAGGTCGTGTGGCACTGAGTGATGAAGTGGTTAAGGAAAACGCCAACACCTATTGCGAGCAAATCTTTAAAGTATTAGATAAAGATAAAACAACTGTCCGTTTTAATAGTGAATGGTTATCAAAATTAACGTTTGAAGAAGTCATTCAATTAGCTGCAACGACTTCGGTAGCGCGAATTTTAGAACGAGATGATTTTCAAAAACGTTATAAAAATCAAGTGCCTATTGGGATTCACGAATTTTTCTACCCCTTAATGCAAGCGTATGATTCAGTAGAAATTTCCGCAGACATTGAGTTAGGCGGCACAGACCAAACCTTTAATATTTTAATGGGACGAACACTACAAAAGCATTTAGGGTTAGAAAAACAAATCGCCATTTTTATGCCTCTGCTAGAAGGGTTAGATGGGGTTGAAAAAATGAGTAAAAGTCTAGGGAATTATATCGGTGTCAATGAGGCACCAGAAACGATGTTTAAAAAAGTGATGGAAGTGCCAGATAATTTGATCATTAAATATTTTGAATTGGCAACAGATGAGCACCCTCAGTTAATCAAAATGATTCAAGAGCGTATAGCAAACGACGAAAATCCCCGTGATGTGAAATTAGAATTAGCAGAAATAATTACCTCGTTATATCATGGTGAAAATGCGATGAAGGAAGCCAAAGTCTATTTTGAAACCGCCTTTCAAAAACGGAAAATTCCAGAAAATATTCCTAGCCTTTTAATCGAAATCGGACACGAAAAAATTGCGGACATCATCTCTGAGCTTATTAATATGAATTTTGTTCAAAGTAAAAGCGAATTTGTAAGGTTAATCAAACAAAATGGCGTATCATTAAATGGTAAAAAAATCCTTCTTGATGATTTAGATCATACGTTAATGAACAATGACGTGTTACAAATTGGCAAGAAACGATTTGTAAAATTTATTAAATGATGGGCGATTTTTAAATATTATTCTATCCGATATAAACATTATTTTTTTCCGCTATATTATCCATTTAATCACTATAAATGCCATCTATTATGACTAATCTTTGTTCAAAATAGATGGCATTCTTTTAAATTGACAGAAGTAGTACGTATCATGATAAAGTCCATATAATTGTGTAAAAGAAAAAAGAGTCATTTTTATTCCTCCTGGGTAAATGTTAAGTACGACCAAAACATTGAGGAGGAAAAAAATGACTCAATTTAATATTACTCTAAACATGGATTTTTTAAAAGAATCCGTTATGGATTCAGATATGGAAGCGATTGTGAAGTCGACAGTGGTGTTAATTCTCAATGAATTTATGGAAAAAGAGAGAGACGATTATATACAGGCAAAGGCATATGAACGAATTGATGCGCGTAAAGGACAGCGAAATGGCTATTATGAGCGTGATCTAACCTTAACGATTGGGCGGGTTACATTACGTGTCCCACGCACACGAGATGGTGAATTTAGTACAACCCTGTTTGAAAAATACAGTCGCATGGATCAGGCACTGGTGTTGACGTTGATCGAGATGGTAGTGCAGGGCGTTTCTACGCGGAAAGTCACCCATGTTGTGGAGCAGCTATGTGGACAGAAAGTATCGAAATCTTTTGTATCATCGCTAATGGAAAAATTAGATCCAGCTATTCAAAAATGGACAAATCGGTCACTAGTAGACTTGAAGTGTCCCTACCTATTTCTAGATGCCATGTATATTAAAGTACGTGAAAATGGACGTGTCCTTTCAAAAGCTGTCTATATTGCGACGGCACTTACCTTACGTCAACGACGTGAAATCATTGGTTATCAGGTGTCCGATGTAGAGAGCTTTGAGGCATGGAAACATTTCTTTCAGTCCCTCAAAGTGCGCGGGCTTACCCTGCCTACATTAGTCATTTCCGATGCGCATGAAGGATTAAGAAAAGCCATTCAAGCTGAATTTCAAGGAACAGCGTGGCAGCGTTGTACCGTTCACTTTAAACGCAATCTTATTCAGTCCTTGCCCAAAAAAGATACCAAGGAATTTCGAACAGGAATAAAGCGAATTTTTCAGTCTTTAACGGAAGCAGAGGCACGCGAAAGATACGAAGAACTAGTGGAGGAATTCGAGGGACAAGGAAAGTATGAGAAAGCTCTGGTCATCCTAGAAAATGGCTTTGAAGATACCATTCAATATCTACAGTGCCCTGAAAAAATGCATTCCTTTATTCACAGTACAAATGCTTTAGAACGCTTGAATCAAGAAGTACGTCGACGTGAACGAGTGATTCGAATTTTTCCAAATCATCGTTCGGCAACACGGTTAATTGGAGCAATCTTAATGGATAAAGACGAGGAGTATGCGCTCCAACGCGGAATAACAGTTGAATAGAAGCTAGCTTCTATTCAACTGTTATTCCGGACAAGTACTCGACAGAACTAGGAGAATTACTTTTACACAAGATTAAGGACTTGACTCGTATCATATCCGAATTCATGGAACATTGGGTTATTTAACACCGGTTGAATTCAATACAGCAGTCCTTATATAAGTTGTCCAGTTTGGTGTTGTCATACCACCAGCCACCCCCCCATAAGGTGTCACTCATAGTTGTTGATTTTCTGATTAAGCTCCAACAATTTCTTAAGAGTCTGTTTCTATCTTATCAAAAAATCATCTAATTTTTATTGGCTCATCCGTATTACCTTTAATAATTCAAATAAATTACTAATTCTTTTTAATGTATTTTGCTACAATACTTTTTAATCGTAAGTTCCCTATTATTCAAACAACATCATTTGCTCTTTTTCACCTAGGCGGTCGATAGCTAGTGGTTCGTGGTCTTGGAAGTACGCATGATGTAGCCATTTTTCTTTTGTCATGATATTTTTGTTTGAATCTTTGGATGCGCGTAGTCGGCAGCTATAAATGATGGGAAAATAGTCTTGTAGAAATTTCCCTTCTGCGTGAGCAGTTAGTGCAATCATTTGGAAGCCTAATTGTTCGGCTACGAAAAAGACTGGGTTGAGTACATGGTCACTCGATGCCTTTCCAAATGGATTGTCTAAAATAACAGTGCGGTAACGCTTCATTTTTGTTTGGGCATGATGTCTTTTCTCAGAAACATATTTTAGAATGCCCAGAAATAGCGTCATATTTTTGCTCCATTTTTCTCCTCCAGACCAAATATTACTTTGCTCCCAAGAATATGAACGTGTAGAGACATTCCCATCATTCGTTACTTTACGGCAGCTAACCTTCATCACTTCATTGTTCATAACAATTTGTAGCAGCTGTTTTGACTGTAGCCAGGTTTCGATTTCTTTTCGTACCTTCCCACTGTCTTCCATTCCTTGATCGTTAAGAAAACGGTCAGACTCTAATTGCGATAAAATCCAATCTATATGATCACGAATACGATTTTTCCCTTCATTTTCTTGCCAATCAGGAATAATAAAGTTAAAAATTTGTTTCCATGTGTCTCCTACTTTTACCTTTGTTGTACTTGGAATATGACGTAATTCTTCTACAACTGTTTGTAAGTGATTGTGAATTTGATTGATAAATGCTTGCATTTCAGCATCTTTTTGGCGTATGTGTTCGTTCGCATAATGTGTTGCTCTTTCAACACTTATCATCATATTGTTGCGAAATGCAATGATATCTTCATAGCTTTGTTTATATTCGATCCCATTTAGTGCCATATTGCGCATTTTGACGTCCGTGATTACAGTATGACAAAATGCTCGAAAAGCACGCTTCGCATGTTCTACTTGTTTCGCTTCACAAGCTAAATCCTGCTGTTTTTGTTTTAATAGCTCTGTTATTTTCTGAACAAAAGCTTTTCGATTATAAGTAAATTCTGTAATCACATCTTCAGTGAATGTAACACCAACAATATCAGGGGCTGTAAAATGGTGACTTTCCTCAAATTTCTCAAGCTCTCGCTCTGCAAATTCTATGTCTTCTAATTGTTGTTCGACCTTCAAATGCGTTTGTTTTAAATAATCATTGTGCTTTGCAAGGCGCATTTGTTCTGCTTGTAAGCTGACTTGTATGTCAAAAATATTCTCGCTGAATTGTAGTCTTTCCTGTTGAAATATTTCCTGAAAATGTTCAAGCATTCGTTCTACTTTACCACTTTGAATATCACGTTCTGATTGTTTCTCTGTTCGCTCTTTGCCTTTAATAAGCATTTCGTTTTCTAATTGTGGTAATTTTTCAAGAAGTGCGTTTATGTGCTGCAAGCCTTCAACAGGATACTGCAGGTCTTCTAATAAATTTCTATGCTCCAGTCGTAAATCGTTTATTTGTTGTTCTGACAATTGCAACGCATTTAAAGCTGCTTCATGTCTTGCTACTAACGCTTCACGAGTTGTAGTAATTTTCCTAATTTTAAATTCCAAGTCTTTAATGGTAGTTAAAATTATGGTTGTGCTTTGACCTGAGTAAATCGGTTCCAAATACTTGACAGACTTATATTCATGATTTTCTTCCTTATTGCGCAAATTGAAGTTTATTTCATTTTTCCGATCATTACGCTCTTGAATTTCATCATTTAAACGTTCTAATTGATGTGCGATTTGTGCTACTTTTTGGTCAAGCTCTTTATTTAAAAGATCGTACTGCCGCTCTTTTTGGGTTAAAGCGATTAGCTCCTTATCATATTGCAAATACTCAGAAGCCTTTACAACTTTATTTTCTAATCCGCTTTTTTCTTCTTTATACCGCTTTACATTTGCCGCTATTGTTTCGAGTTCTTTTTTACATTCACGACTATAGGCATCTTCTCTTTTCAGATTTAAAAGTATGGTTTCTTCCTCATGCTGCAACCTATTTTCTTCACTTTTTAAATCTTCATAAACATCATGCGGAAATTCCAGTAAATAGTGCTGTAATTTATTTAACGCTTGCTCTTTGAACGATAATAGTTCCTCAGTTTCTTTACGTGAATGGGTAATGTTATGCGCTTTATCGCCTATTTGCTTCTTCCATTGCACAAAATTCACAGGGTTGACATTTTCATGCCAATGTTGTGGTGAAATCCATGCTTCTTTTCCTGATTCCGATTCAATATTCGAAGCCTCTTCAATCGTTAAGATAGCAATCGGAAAAGCAAGGCGGTCTGAAACTTGTTGAACTTTTTGAATCAGCTTTTCTTTTGAATTAGAAGTTGTAATAATTGACAGCGGCCACAATAAATATTGTTGTTTTACGATACGAGCATCTTCGTCCATTTGTTGTAAAAATTCAACACCCGTCGTAACATAATCAAACTGATTTCTCCATAGTTTTAGCTGCTCAGCAAAAAACGAATCTGCAAAAAAGTTTTCTTGATTTTCATAATCGTCGACAAAACGATAGGCAAGCCTTTCACGATATAACCAATCTTCCCGTAATCTATTGGTTTGACTGATATCTTCTTTTAACCTGGCTTCCACTGTTTCTTGCTGTAAATAGATGGATTCAATATTAGCCCATTGTGGACGCACTGCTTTCAGATTTTCAATAAGTTGTTGATGAGCTTTTTGTAACTGCTCTTGCTTTGCGCGATTTGCCGTTTTCAAAGTAATGTTTCTATTACGTTCTTCATTGTAAAATTCTTTTTTCTCTTCTGATTCACTTAATTGATTGTTCAACTGTTTTATCAGCTGCTCTAGCCTAATAATTTCCTCATCTAAGAATTGAATACGGTCGTTCCAATCAGGTAATAAATCCACAACCCTTTCTTGTTCTGGATTTGCAAGTAGTTGTTGAGTTAATTTTTCTAAATGCCTTTTAATTCCTTCCCCTTGCCCTTTTAACTTTGCTTGTTGCTTTTCATTTTCTTGCTTGTTGGCAACCTGTTCTTCATATTGCTTCGTATTTTTCTCAAGTTGCTCCATTAAAGGGTTTATTTCATATACAATTCGTTGCATCTCTTTTGTTAGCTGCTCCATTTCTTCACGATAAGAACCTAAGAGCATACGTTTTGTTTCATTAAGTTGTTCCTCAAAATCGATTATCTCTTCTGTTTTTTCAAACTGTCGCAATTCGTTTTCTAAATATTGAAGCTTTTCTTTATTGTTTTTTAGCGTTGCTTTTAGTTCTGCCAGCTTTAAAGAATAGTAATATATTTTCTTTTTCTCATATTTTTCTTGTAATTCCTCATGCTCTAACACGATTTGCTGGAACGCTTGCTCTTTTTCTTGAAGCAATTGTTCCTCTAGCAAAATTTTATAGGAGGCTTGCTTACGTTCATATTGTTGTTGGTCCAAGTCCCATTGAAGCTTATGCTTTTGCACGATATCCTGTTCGTTTAACGTTGCGCTTTTTTGATTGTTTATACTATTCCATGTTCCTTTTGCCTGCTCTTTCACATGAATATATTCAATTTGTCTACTATGCAACTTTTCAAAAAGTTGTACATACCTCTCTAATTCCAGTTGAATTTGTTTATTTTCCTCGATACTTTCTTTCAACTTTTTATACGAATGAAAGCTTTCTCTTTGTTTTTCAAATAAGTCGGCAAAACTATTTTTATTATGTCCTGCGATTGAGTCTTCTACAGTAGGGATTAAAAGTCGATCAAACAGCTGGCTTGTGCTTTTACATTCATCAAAAAATGCCTCGACGCCACCTTCTGTACTATTAATCTTCACAATACTTTCCCATTCGCTTTCAATAATTTGATATTGCTCTTCTATATACGCCTGATATTCCTTTTTTGTTTGAAAGGTTTGAGCTCGAACAGACTTTTCTCGCATAGTACTGTAATAATCTAATATTTCACCACGGTCAGCAGGTCTTTTCTTCCCATTTGTAATACGTACGAAAGGAATATTGTCAATAGAATGCTCGTCTTTTCCTTCGTACTCATATACGTAACGTAATGAATCTACGCTATTTTTTGTTAAGAATAACGATACACAAGTCGTCATATACCTTCGCGGCTGCTCGTTTAATATCCATTCAATGGCAATATGGGCTGGGGCGTTTTCTAATTGTAACGTGTCTTTAATCTTCCGTTGAGCTAAAGGTGTATGAGGTAGTATTGCTTGCAAAACAGTTTGGATGAAAACGGTCTTTCCTCCACCATTCTCAAGTAAGATAGCTCCATTATGTCCATCAAACAAAAATGTCTCATCGTTATAACGTTTTTGTCCTTCTTCAAATACAATATTTGTTAACCTTATTTTACTTATTGCTGGCATTATTGCTCAGTCCCTTCGAAATCGTAGATAAACTCAAGGATTCCTTTGTTATATTCAACCTCCATAAAAAAGCGTTGAATAATCATCTTGGATTTTTCAGTTAATGTTATTTCTTCGTTCCCTATATCTTTAATAAGATCTTCGTCTACAAGAAATCGTCTAACTGTATCAATAAAACTAAGGCGACTAATCGTATTGCCACTTTGTTTTTTCGCTGTCTCCTTAATGTCGTCCATGTTCTCCCACTTTTCAATAATCAAGCGCCAATTATATGAAAATTCTTTTTCTGATTTCTTAAGCTCTTCTTCATCATGACTTTGAAGATGAAGTATTCGTTCATTGATATACTGAGCCCACTCATCTATTCTGATAAAATCTCTCGTTGGTTCATTACTTTGATATGTATCATAAAAATTTCCGAATAACACAATGATTGCAAAATATAATAGATAAATATCGCCATTTGTCGCACCACTTTTTAAGTAGTGACGTTTAATCCACTCATTACTAATATGAAAAGGGGAAAGTTTTGTTTGAGGTACTAAAAACAACTGCTCACTCGTTCGGATAATGACACAATCTACTTCTTGACTAAAGCGATCAAGTAATCCCCGTATTTCGTCATCTGCTTTATACAGCTGTACAGCTTCAGCATTTAAAACACCTTGGCGAGCTAATGACGTATACAACTGAAATGCTTTCATCACTTTTTCTTCTTGGTAGAACATATTAAACCTCCTCTAATGCGACATGCATTTCTTGTATAGAATATCTTGGACAGTATTGCAAAATTTCTTCCCCTTCAACAATGGTCAACTTTCGATTCCCCAATACTTTAAGTACTTCTCCTAAAAGGACTGCACGTTCTTCTCCAACCTCTCCGTTTGTAATAGGTGATTGTTGATGCAGCAGTAGAAAGAAATCGTAAAAATATCGTTGTTCTAATAATTGTTCATTTTCGTGTTCTATTACATAGTTCGCAAAACGACTTAATTTTTCAGCTTGTCCTCGTTCATATGCTGCAAGTAACTTTTCCATTAATTCTTTATAACGAGAGGACAACCATTTGCTATATACTTGTTCATTTTCACTTTTTTCGATTTCTTCAAAGCTAGCTAGCTCTTTTTCCTCTCGCCCTTCAGTAATATTCTGTTCGGCGAAAACAGTGAATGGTGACCATGACAAATTCTCTTCAATTTTTAAGAAAGGATGTAAAACACCTTTCATCACATTGACATTTAAAGGAGATGAAATAATTGTAGAGACAATGTCTTGGTCAAAATTAAGCGACTGCATTCCTGTATAATATAAAGACTCCTGTGCAATAACAAGTGTCGTATTTTGTAACTCAGCAGTCTTTTGTAGCAATTTTGAGTGCTCGCTATGAACAGTTTCTAACTCTCTTATTATCCTTAAAACCTTATCGTAAGTTGTTTTCTCCTTCAGATGGATATCCTTTGAGAAAAGTCGTTCTCGCGTCTCTTTGACAAAAGTGCGTAATTCTTTAAATTCCTCGTCTTCTCGTGCAAAGCGCTCGTAAATGTCGGTAAGTAATTGTTTATATCGTTCAAACGTTTCTTCTGATACAATACTTCTTTGAATTTCATGTTTTAGCCGATCCATTCTTTCTTCTAAAGTTTCAACATCTATACGCATTTCATTTATTTGTCGTAACGCACCCTGAAACTCACCTTTGTCTATTTGTTTACGCAACAAAAGTTGATTAATAGATAATTGAAACTCACTGTAAAACTCTTTTGTTGCAAATAATAGCTCCAGTCCGTCTTCATCGAGTGTATAAAACTGTGTATTTGTTTTCACATCAAAATCATTTGCTCTTAAAATAGAATACTCAATTGCCTCATCTTTATTTGTTTCCCAATTAAAAAATGAATAACTACGCTTTTTACCAGTTGTCGGTCGAAAAGTTTGAACGATTAAACGAGCTAACCTTTCATACTCACTTTCTTCCAAAACATAGTGTTGCTCTGTCATTATTCTTAAAAAAGTCGCCAAGTGCTTAACATCCGTTCTGTATTGACGAATTAGTTTTTGTTCGAAAAAAAACAACAGTGCTAATAATCCTAACCCCTTCATATCAATGGAAGTTCCCATGTCGTCCTGCTTTTGCTTACGGTCTAATTCTAATAAAGGTTCAAATAAAGCAAGTCTTCTCATTCTTTCCCTGTATCCACTTGTTATTTCTTTAAAATCAAAGTTATCCAATCGAATTCCCTCCATATACGTTGAAGCTCTCGCGTCTTCAAAACTTCTTGTGGATAGTATTGTCCGTTTTCAAACATATTGCGAATTTGATATTGTTCTTCTAGAGAAAAATTAGACGAAAAGCAATCAATAGCATCTTTATTTTCTCTTTGATAGTCCTTACCACTAACTGAAATCTTCTGTAAACATGCTCTATAAAATGGAATAGCTAAATATACTTTTCTCCCCTTATTCAAAGAGTACCATATAGCAATACCAGCTCTATCAATATCACCAAAATAGAAAAAAAGATGACTAGCTTGTACTGGATATTGAGAGGAAAACTGCTCTATGCTGCTTGTAATTTTATTACCACAACCGTATATTAAAGTAGTAAATTCACTATGTTGTAAACTTGGTAACAATCCTTGGTAAGTAGTTTTATTTTCTACGATTAAATGGAGCTGCTGTGCTGTCATTAATTTGTTTGGATTCACAGCAAACATCAAAGGGTCTGATACTGGCGTAATTTTCATAACATCCCACAATTGAGTACGTTCTAAAAGCTCTTTGCCCCCCTTTTCAACAATCCACTTTTCATCACCGACTAATTCAAAGCTTCTTTCAGGAGCTGGAACTTGTTCATTTGGTAGCTGATTGCTCTTTAAAAATTGATCGATTTTCAATATATACGGAAGGTCGTTTTCCCAAACTGCTGGTTCCAAAAGAAAATACCGATCGAGATAAATTTGTGAATGTAACTGCAAGCGGTAACGTTGCAATTCAAGATGATACTCTGCGTTAAGTAAACTTTTATCAATTCTATATTGATAGGCAAGCGATGGAACTCTTCCTGTACGCCCTTTTGCCTTCACCATATTAAGTACTTGTTCGCCTTCTAGCCGCAAGACGATTTGAGTTAATTCCTCATAAGATTGAATTTCGTTATTAAATATTTTTTCTAACTCGCTTAACGAAATCGTTTTCTTTTTCCAGACCGCAAGTTGTTTTCTTATAGTTTCAATCATTCTTCATTCTCCCAATTTTATACTTTACCTCTATACTATCTTATTACTATTATAATTTATCTTTTTTTGAATATCTTGTGGTATCGAAACTTATATGGAAATAGAGCAAATAGTGGGCTGTCATTCCACCTCGAATGACATGAAGTTTCACTTTATCACCTATTTGGTGCACATGCCATACATATAAAAAGGACCTGTAGAAAATTTCTACAAGTCCTTTTTTCACGCAGATTTATGATGAGCTTTTCTTATTTCGATGATTTTCGAACCAGAGAATAATAATAAGGCCATCCAAATAATACTAAACGCCGTTAATTCAACTTGGCTAAATGGTTCCTTATAAAGGACCACCCCTAAAATCAAGACAATTGTTGGCGCTACGTATTGTATAAAGCCCAATAAATAGAGTGGGATATTTTGCGCACCTTTTGCAAATAAAATTAAAGGCACCGCTGTGACGATTCCACTGACAATCATTAATATATCTGTTTGTACATTGACATGTAAGAAAGAAGCTTGGCTCGTTGTAAATAGATAAATGTAATACCCAAGAGCAAATGGTAGGATAAACAATGTTTCAATCGCTAGTCCTCTCGTTGCATCAATGGTAATTTTCTTTTTCAGCACACCATAAACAGCAAAGGTTAATGCGATAAGTAACGCTACCCATGGCACAGAACCATAGTTGATCGTCAAAATAATGACAGCGATAAAGGCAATACCTGTGGCAACCCACTGTGCACGGCTAAGTCTCTCTTTAAAGAAAACAACGCCAAAAATGACCGACAGCAATGGATTAATATAGTAGCCCAGGCTTGTCTCAACTAAATGCTCATGCGTTACAGCCCAAATATATAAATACCAATTCATTGAAATCACAAAAGAGGCCCCCGCTAGTAGCCAAAAAAGCTTCTGATGTGTCCATAAATATTTTAAATCTGCTAGCAGTTCCTTACGCATACCGATGAGTAGCACAGCTATCACCGTAAATACAAAGGACCAAATAACTCGTCCCAATAAAATTTCCATACTTGGCACATGCTCAAGCATTTTCCAATAAAGCGGGAATGCGCCCCAAATGACATAGGCAAAAAATGCTGCCAAAATCCCTTTTTTTTCGTTCGACATTGTCTATAATTCTCCTAATCTAGATGTATAAATCATTTACGACTCAGCGTAAATGTCTGTAAGCACAACTTAGTTCAGTAGGCGTTTGATGAATAAAGTTAAACTGCAATCAGTTGATCGCCCACTTCGTCTAGCCATTTTCATCTTTCCACTAGAGGTAGCGCCTTCCTGACCGTTCATGCGAGATAAAGTGAAAGAATAGACTCATTATAGGACTTTGTTTGGAAACTGTAAATGCACATTTTCACTATGAACGTATTGGTTATCGATAAAAAGGCTCAATTAGGCGCTAAATTCTAAAAAGTTTTCGATAAATCACTAAATGTTGCCGATAAACACGGAATGGGTACTTAATCGGATTCACTTTCGATTTCAGAAATATATTTTCGTACCATACTATAACTGATGTCTGGATTAATCTGGCGTTTAATACGAATATGAATTTCTTTTATGCCCACACCTTGCTCACGTAAATCTCGAATCATAGACTTTAGTGGTCCCGAGAGTGTTTCTCTCGTCAATGCAGTATATTTACTTAACTCAATAAGGAGTTCCGTATTTTGGCTACGCAGCTCTTTGAATTCCTCCACAATACAATTATATTCTATTAGTTTTTTTTTCAACACTGCATTTTGCTGTGCAATCTTTTGCAGTTCTTCTGTCAGCTGTGCATTTTGTTTTTTTAAAGTTCTCCGATTCTGCTCCAAAATCTGATGCTTTTCATCTAAATCTACATCCATAGCATTAAATAATTGCTCGATATGCGCTAATTCTTTGTAGCGGTTTTGTGCTAACAGCATCAAAGTATCTGCCGTTTTGACGGCAACCGTGCCATCCTGCAAAGTTTCATAAGACAATGCAAAGGGATCTATTTTGTTCATCATTCTGTAGTCACTCCATTACTAAATAATCCATGGAATGGTATTACTTTATTTAACATCTTTCAGCTTCCTTCGATTTTGATAATCATTCTCATTTATATTATCATAATAAGTTAATGTCATTTTGTCAAAATAAAAAACTCCTTGCATTGACATCATGCAAGAAGCTTTCTTGTTACATTTTTTTCAGTTTTTCATATTCAAGCTGTAGTTTTTCGATACGCTTACGGCCTTCCTCACGGTTTTTCGTTGTTTCTGCTTGAATTTGCTTCGTTTCTTGAATACCTGCCATAATCGTTTGCCATGTTGTTTCAATCGTTTCGATTTTTATGCTCGGGCTACCTGCAGCACGTGCGATATTGACACTGTTCTTACTGATATTCTCGGCATTTCGTACAAGCATTTCATTCGTACGACGGTCAAGCTCAGTCATTGAATCTGAAATCAGTTTTTGACGCTTTAATGTGACTGCGTGAATAAGTCCTTGCTTAAAAATTGGGATTGTTGTGACAAATGCTGAGTTGATTTTACCGATTAAATGATTATTGCCTTGTTGCATTAAACGAATTTGTGGAGCAGATTGGAATGATACTTGCTGCGCCATTTCTAAATCATAGCGTCGTTGCTCAAGCAAATCTACTGCCCGTTGCATCGTTTCATATTCCATTGACGCTAACTGGTCACCTGTTTGCGCTTTTTGCTCCAGCATTGGTAACGTCGAACGCACTTCATCTGCCTTCACTTCAATGGCCGCTACAAATTTACTTAATGTTTGGAAGTAATTTAAGTTTTGGTCATATAACGTTTCAAGGTCTACGGTATTGCGTTTCATCTCGACCTCGTATTTTTGAATTTCACGATAAATCACGTCAATTTCCTTATTCATGCTGTCATATTTAGAAAGAATACGTTCTAATTGTTCCTTACCTTTATTGAACAGCTTTGTGAGGAAACCACCTTTTTTCTCGTCTGTAAAATCTTGCGGATCAAATTTATCCATAACTTTATTTAAATTGTTTAGCAACACACTCGATTCCTCAAGCTTACTTGCTTTCATCGTTGCTAGCATTTTATCTGAAAATGTAGAAATACCCGTAGCTGTTTCTTTTCCTAACTCCAACATCGCAATTTGGTCTTTCACATCAATTTTCTGTGCGAGTGAATGCACCTCTGGATCTTGTTTTAACGCAAGCTGATTTTGCGCAATTTGCGAAAGCTCTTGTTGTGAAATAAGCGTAGGTGCTGGTGTAGCTTGTGCTGGTGTAGCATGCAATAATGGATTTGGCTGTAATAATGGATTCTCTGTAGCAAATGGATCTTTAGATTTTAACAAATCGTTGTTGAATTCAGACATTAGTAATACCCCCTGCGATTAATCTCTACTTTTTAATACGAATAAAAGATGAAAAAGTTTCATTTATTCAAGCCTTAAAAAATATGAGTCATTTACTGTATAGGGATCATCAAGACATTTCAATTGAAAGCTGTAATGATTATCGTTTTCTACATCGACAAAAAGTTGTAGTAGTTCACGATTTGTCAAAATTTTTGCTAATTCTTCACTCTTGAGTAATTGTTGTGCAAGCTTCACAAAGAACTGTTCTTTCTCCATTTGTGTCGCTGGACGTTTCGTTTGTGGCTGTTTGAGTAAAGCTTCAATTTCCTCTCTTGAGAGCATCTGATCATCCCCTTTTTATAAATTATAGCTTGTTTGAAAATGAAATACGACTGAATTGTCGAAATACCTTACATAGCCTTCGAATCCTCCAGTGTTTGGTGCGAATGCCCTGGACAATACACCAAAGAGCAGCCACATAAAGTAGCTGCTCTTCAACATCATGTTGTGACTTTTAACACGGTTTTAATTTTTTGAATAACGCCACCAGTGCTATATGTCAGCACACTGCGTTTGTAGAACGATAAGCTAAATAAATACGTCACAATAATCGTGACCACGAGGATAGTGAGCGATAAAAAGGGTTGCATAACACCAATATCTGTCGCACCGATACGCATCGGCATGATCATTCCAGAAGTAAATGGAATATAAGAGAAAATTTTAATAACAATTGTATCTGGATTACCAATTCCTGATAACATGACATAGAAGCCAATTAACGTAATCATCATTGCTGGCATGAGCACTTGGCCAGCTTCTTCTACTTTGGAAACTAAAGAACCGAATAATGCGCCAACAATTAAATAGAGTATAATTGTTAATAATAGGAACAAGATTGCATATAACACATAGCTCACAGATAATTCCTTCACAATGCCTCCCGCCATATCCCAAATTACGCCACCCTTAAGGAATTTCGCGTAAATGAGGAACACACCAGCAATAATAGCCATCTGTGTTAATGCTAGTAGCAGTACGCCAGCAATTTTTGCTTTAAAATGGGTAGCAGGTTTCACGCTTACTAATAGCATTTCCATTGCACGTGAGCCCTTTTCAGAAGCAATTTCAGTTGTAATCATTGATAAGAATGTAGAAATAAAGAAGTAAATTAAGATACCCACTGCATAGGAAACCCATAACCCTGATTGCTTCTCTTCCTCACTTTTACCACCCGATGTTTCTTCATTTAAATTTTTATTGGTAATAATCGTGTTTGCCGCCATAATTTGCGCTGCCTGCTCTGGTGAAAGCGATAATTGCTGTACGGCATAATGCTGACCCGCATACTGTAATAACGATGAAATCGTTGATTGATCGTTTAATTTTAATGGCGTAAAGGTTGAAATTTCAGCCTGTAATTGTCCGTCTTTATCACTGATTTCAACAATTGCGGCTATTTTCTCGTCCTTTACCTTTTGTTCTAATTTGGTTAAGTTCGTTTCGTCTTGTATAAACTCCATATCAGCATTTGAAACAAAGATGCCACTTAAATCCGCAGTCGTATCATTGATAATGGCAATTTGTTGCGCCTCATCATTTCCTGTAAAGAGCTCTTTAATATCTGACCAAAAAATAGCTACTGACATACCAACAACGTATAATAGCGTCATCAAAATAAACGATTTGGATTTCAATTTTGACATATATAACTGTTTCATCAATAAATTAAACTTCGACAACACTGCCACCTACCTTATCCTTAAAGATTTCATCTAATGTTAAATAATCTAAGCTAAATTTTTCGATATACTTTCCGTTTGATAGCTGGTCGAATATGCTTTGTGCAAAATGTTCATCCTCTAGTGTGAGCACCGTTTGCTCTTTTTCCACACGCACGTCTTTGACACCTTCAAGTGCTAGTAACTGTGTAGTAGACCAATTTGTACGCACTGATAACTTTGTTTTACCATACTGTTTCTTTAAATCTAATAAGCTACCTGTAAAGAGGGAAACGCCACGTTTTAATAGACAAAGGTGATCACACAATTCCTCCACATTATCCATTTGATGACTGGAGAATAAAATCGTCGTTCCTTGTTCCTTTAACAGTAGAATTGCGTCCTTCAGCAAGTCCTTATTCACCGGATCAAGACCACTAAATGGTTCATCTAAAATTAAAAACTGTGGTTTATGGATAAAGCTTGCAATTAATTGTACTTTTTGTTGATTCCCTTTGGACAATGTCTCGGCCTTATCTTTGCGTTTTTCTTCCAGCTCAAATCGACTAATCCAAAAATCGATATCTTTTTTCAGCTCTGCCTTCTTCATACCACGAAGCTCGCCGAAAAAGTATAATTGATCTTCAACCTTCATCGTTGGGAAAATCCCACGTTCCTCCGGTAAATAACCAAGGACATCACGGTTGATGTTATTAACAGGTTGACCATTCCATGTAATCGTACCGGCTGTTGTTTCCTGCAAATCTAGTATCATACGAAATGTCGTGGTTTTACCCGCCCCATTTTGTCCAATCAGTCCAAAAATTTCACCTTTTTCTATTGTGAAATTCAAATCATCGACTGCTGTAAAGTCCTTATATTTCTTCATAACATGTTGTAATTGTAATGACATCTTATTTCCTCCCTACCTTTCAAATATATGTAATGCTTGCTCCAATTTTTTTTACGTTTTACATTTTTCAAAATGCCTACAAGAATAGCGGTAGTGTGTATTGACCTGGTTTCCCTTGTTCAAAAACAAAATAATCCAAAAATGTGTCTACAGATGCTAGCCCTGCCCGCTATGTCAGCTTGTTCTTTACATATAATCCCTCACTTACGCTTCAAATATATGAGCATGCATTTGCAATTTCTTTTTTCGTTTATTATTTCTATGAATTTCTACATAAAGTAAAGCCACCATCAAGACATTTAAAGAGCTCACCCATAGGATTTCTTGGTGAATTTCATGACGAAGAAGTGGTAGCACAATATTATTTAGCATCACAAATATATTCACTAGAGCAGCGAACAGAAACAGTGTATTTAAACGTGACAGATATTTGATTTTTTCTAATTTCCCGGAAAATATTTCAAATGGTCCATCCTCACGTCTTTTCCGAAAGTACGCCCATACGCCAAAAGAATGAATACATTCTACCCCCATGGACTCTAGAAACTCATAATAATCTTTCTTCCGTTTTATCACCATTTCACTGCGATAAATGTATTCACTTGGATTTCCCTTTTCAAATATATAAACGCATGGCCAAAATTTTTTTAAATGCCAGCCGCTTTCCGCCATAGAATTGACCCATGTTTCCTCATGTTCATGATCAATATAAAAGCGAAATTTTTTCAGTTTCACAAGAATCACCTCAATCTAGTCTGTATACACATCAAGATCCTTTTTCAATTGTTTGCGCAATCGAACTAACCTGAATAAAGGTATAGTAAGTAACAACACTACGAGAACGTTGCCTATATTGATTGCGAGTCCAAACCATTCTGTAGCCAGTCCTGAAAAATCTCTACTTAGCCCCGTGATGCCAAATACGAAATTAAGTAGCAGCAGCGACAATAGCAGCGTCACTTTCTTAGACAGGTTACTGATCTTGGTTTTCTTGTCCGTGTATAATTCAAATGGCCCTTCACTTGCAGATTTTCTAAAAAATACGATATTGCCTGAGCGATCAACAAGCTCTATGCCAGAGGCTTGTAGTAATTCGAGGTAATCGTCTTCATACGGTGTAGCAAACCTATCTTTTTCATCATGTCGATAAATATAGCTACCTGGCTCGCCACGCTCAAATGTAAAACGAGTCCATGTGAACTTTTGCAAATGCCACCCTTGCATAGCCATCTCATTGATCCACTTCTCTATATCGTATGGATTAACGACCCATCGATATTTATGCATATTACCCATCTCCTCTCGTTATACGGATACCATTGTCAAAAAGTTCCCTCAATCTCAAAATTTCGTATTCCACAACTTTTTTTCCACTTGCAGTAATGATATATTCCTTCTTACGACCATCCCCGTCTAACGCTTCAATCCACTCTCGTTCCAACAATGTTTTAATAGCTCCATAAATCGTACCAGCCCCGAGCCGGACACGACCTTTACTCATCTCCTCGACCAGTTGCATAATGCCATAGCCGTGACGCGCTTCAAATAATGCCAATAAAATATAATAAACGCCCTCTGTTAACGGCGGATGTTCCTGCGTCATAAAAAAACCCCCTCTATATCGTCAAACAATATATCGGCTGACGATATAACTAAAATATATCAGCAGCCGATATAGTTGTCAACGACAAATCAAATTTCACTGAAGGTAGTTGAGCGTTGCCGCCAGCAATCTACGCGTTTTGGCAACTGCCACTGGGTTGTGACCACTGATCCGAGTGCTACACCAAGTGATGTGAGCACTACACTACAGCCGAGCGGGACATGCGCTACCCTGAGCAGTGTGACAGTCGATGGATTCAAAGATGTCTTAATTTATATTGCAAATACCTTTACGCCATGTTAGCATGTAAGTAATCACTTGCATGAAGGGACGTATTGTTTTGGCAACGAAAGGAACAGCAGAACGAATCATTGATGCAGCATTACAATTAATCAGTGAAAAGGGCTATACCGCGGCAACAACGAAAGCTATCGCTGAGTTAGCAGGCGTCAATGAGGTAACGATTTTCCGCCACTTTGGCAATAAACAAGGGATTTTAAAAGCGCTTGTCAATCAGTTTTCCTACAATCCTATTTTGAAGGGGACAATGCGAGAAAACGCTACATGGGATTTAGAAACCGATTTATTGAAATTTTCGCTAAAATATTTTGATTATATGATGTCCATTAAGGATTTCGTTATGATTGGCTTTAAAGAGGCGATGCACTTTCCCGAAATAAATGAAGAAATCGGCAATGTTCCGCTTCTCATCAAACAAGAACTGGTTCTTTATTTCAAGGAAATGCATAGTAGAGGCAAAATTCGAGAAGTAAATTTTGAAGCGGCTGCACTATCGCTGATTGCTATTAACTTTGGACACTTTATTTCGCGCGCACGCTTAGGAGCCATTGTTTCAGACATACCATCAGAAGAGCTGATCAAAACAAGTATTGCCATTTTTTCTAGGGGATTAGTTTCCTAGAAAAAATTTTTCCGTTCAATGCAAGCAAGTACTTACTTATTTAGGAGGTTAATAATGAAAGGATTACAAGCACTATTTCGTATTCGCGAAACTTATATTGGAATTATCGCTGCGATTGCATTTCAAATAATTTTCTTTTCTGTCTGGATGACTGCCTATGATGGTGTAAATGACAGAGCCGAAAATTTAACGATTGGCTTTATAAATGAAGATAAAGACATTGGGCAACAACTGACAAATGAAATAAAGGCTTCAATGCCGTTTACAACAAAGGACTTCGTATCTACGGGCCAGGCAGAAAAGGAATTAGAAAAACGTAACATTAATATGATTATTCATATTCCAGCTGATTTCACTGCCCTTTTACAGGAGGGCCATGACGCTAAAATCACTTATTCTATTAATCAAGCGAATGCCAGCCTATCAAAAACGATGATGGAAAACGTAGCGAAACAAGTCACAGCGGAAGTAAATCATAAGCTATATCCTTTACAGCAAGGAGAAATCATCCAAGCATTTTCACAACAATTTACACAGCTTCCACTTGATCAAAATACTGCGTTACTGATGAAAGATACAGTTACTTCCACAATGATGCGTTTACAGGATCGCGCAGTGGAATCGTCTATTATCAAAACGAATGATGTAGACGGATTTGCTGCAAATTTCGTCCCGTTCATGGTGATTATCTCTTCATTTGTCGGCGCAATGGTGATGATTATGCAACATCAGCAGGCAGCACAGATTGTTCAAGATAGCGTATCAAAATGGTCATTATTTTGGGCAAGACAACTTATAAATTTTGGCGTAGCTTTCATGCTTCCATTACTAACAATTGGCTTGATGCATCTTTTTCATATTTCCAGTGAAGAAGGCTTTTTAACAATTTATCTATTCCAGTCATTACTGTTTTGGGCTTTTCTATGTTTAGTACAAGTATTTGTCTTAATTTTTGGAAATATAGGTATGGTCTTTAATATTTGCGCACTTTCACTGCAACTTGTTTCATCAGGTGTTCTCGTCCCAAAAGTCATGTTATCTGATTTTTACATTCGACTAGCCTCTCTACTGCCAGCGACGTATGGTGCAGACGGTTACTATACAATTATTTTTGGAGGAAACGCAGATAGCCTAAGCGCTAATAGTCGTTCGTTAGCAATCATCATTGCCATAACACTTACCATTTCAATCGTCGCAGTTGCGTTAAAAAGATCAAAAAGTATACACAGCAGCGAGCAAATCGTTCCCGCTACTGCCCAATAACTGATAAAAAACAGCGATGGCCTAATTAGAAATTAGGCCATCGCTGTTTTTTATTGTATAAACTTTCAAAGCTATCCGTCACTTTACTGATTCTATCCGTTTCACCCTCCTTCATCCAATAAAATCAGCCAGCGTCGCAGCAATTGCCCTACAAATGGCTTCAAAATGCCGTTTGTAACAGTTTACATCTTCTACCGAATTAACAAAGCATAGTTCTATCAAGATAGCAGGCATCGTCGTCGCGTTTAAAAAAGTGAGTTCTTTTCTTTGTTTCGCTCCGCGATTTTTCAGACCCGAAGCATGTGAAATAGCTTTACTCATTGCAGTAGCCAATGTCACCGCATCATAAAAGAGCACCTCTGTTCCAATGCCCTGTTGGATACGGCCGCTGATTGCATTAAAATGGACACTGACGTCTACTTTACGTTTCGTTTTATTATGTTGGTGCACTAAAAAGCTTAGATTTTCAAGCTGATTTGTAGACACATCATCTTGTACTTTTGTTACGGACACACCCTGAATCTTCAATATTTCTACAACGCGTGCAACGACCCTTCTGGCTTCCACTACCTCATCAATCAAATCTTTTGCGCCCGAACCTACCCACCAATGCGCAGGACTAATGGTAATCATCACAATCATCCTTCCATGTTTATGAACTATATACAGATTCATAAAGGAATAAAGGACAATTCTCTACTGATTTTACCAAAATTCCTACGTGCTAATTTCTCCTTTATCACCGGAAGCTCTTCCCTATCATAAAAATAGCCATCCATTCTCTTATAATGGACAGCTAATGATATGGCTATTATTCATGTATGTTGTAAAAATACGGTCCACATTGCTCCTCATGTGTATGTACTAACAATGCCTAATCTGAACGCTCATGGTCTACTGTTGAAATTTCAAAATAGTGACTAGCTGCTCGTTTAAAGTGCTCACACTTTCCGCAAAATCATGGCGATACCATTCAAGGATTATGCCAATAATGGCGTTCGTCTGATAGGCACTATAAAAATCGATAGAAATTTCACGATTTTTACTTTGAGCTAAGTCTCTTTTTAGCAGCGCTTGGATTTCATCAAATAACATGTAATAGTAAGTGAGTGGCACATTTTTTGAAAAAACAATGCGATAAAACATCTTAAATCGCTCAATATGGTGAAAAATCCGTACAGTATTTGGATCGAGTTCGTTTTTATTTAAGGTTGTGACGGCACGGTATGGCTCTTCATAAGAATTATTTAAATCCTCCATAATTTCCTGAAAGTATTCCTCAAACAGCTTTTCTTTTTGTTCATAATGTAAGTAAAATGTACCTCTATTCACGTTTGCTTCGCGGCATATTTCAGCAATCGAAATGTTTTCCAAAGGCTTTTCGCTTAACAAAGTGAGCAATGCGTTATGAAGAGCTTGCTTCGTTTTTACTACGCGTAAATCGTTCCTATTCAAATTTCCCATCTCCTATTAAACAGATTTTCTAGATGTGTTGATTACTGAACAGTTCTTAGATTTCTGCATATTGAAATCGCTTACAACTCTATTATATTATTTTAATAAACACATGTTCAATACATAATCTGATTGTTGAGTGCCCCCAAGCATTCAATGAGTCAGATTAAACTTTCGTGTATATCTTGACAGCATGGAGGTTAAAATGAAAATAATAGGAGGTCTTTTGAAATGAGATTAGAAGGTAAAGTAGCAATCGTTACAGGTGCAGCTTCAGGTATGGGAAAAGCAATTGCAGAAGGGTATGCCAAAGAAGGCGCAAAAGTCGTTGTTTCTGATTTGAATTTAGACGGTGCTCAGGCAGTTGTTGATGGCATTCAAGCAGCTGGCGGCACAGCTATTGCGATCCAAACAAATGTAGCTTCAACAGAAGACTTACAACGCTTATTTGATGAAACAAAAAATACTTATGGTCAATTAGATATTTTAGTAAATAATGCGGGCATTATGGACGGGATGGAGCCTGTAGGTGAAATTTCTGACGAACGTTGGGACAAAGTGTTTGCTGTAAACACTACAGCAGTTATGCGCTCCATGCGTTTAGCAACAGATATTTTCTTAGCGCAAGGTCACGGCGTTTTTGTCAATAATATTTCTGCTGGGGGTCTTTACGGTGCACGTGCAGGAGCTGCCTACACAGCTTCCAAACATGCCGTTGTAGGTCTAACAAAAAACACAGCCTTTATGTATGCAGATAAAAACATTCGTAGTAATGGTATAGCACCAGGTGCGGTTATCACAAACATTGCCTCAACAATGACAAATGTGAGTGAAGTCGGTGCGGCTCGTCAATCACTTGGTTTAGGCATTAATCCACGTGCTGGACAGCCAGAGGAAATTGCACAACTTGCCATTTTCTTAGGATCCGATGAAGCAAGCTTTGTGAACGGCCAAGTTATTGCCGTGGATGGCGGTTGGACAGCTTATTAGTAATTTAACAAGCACGCACATTGAATTGATGATGTGCGTGCTTGTTTATTAATTGTGTGTGAATTGTGTGCGTGCCAGGCACCCAATTAGCACACCTAGTAGCGCCGGTAAGATCCACCCTAAGCCTATATCATAAAATGGTAAAAAATCAGCGTATAACTGCTCTACTGCCTCAAATAAGCCGAATTTTGCGGCAGGAACACTTGCCACTAACGCGCTATAGCCATCGATTACACTAATGAAAATGGTAAAGAACATGGCAGTAGCATAAACCGACTGCTTATTTTTAAATAATGAGGAACTTAATGCTAGTAATATGAGTACGATCGCAAGTGGATATAAGAACATAAGCACTGGAATCGCAAATTTAATAATATTATTTAGACCAAAGTTTGCGATCGTAAATGACACGAGACACAAAATGAAGACAAACCATTTATAGCTGACCTTCGGAAATACCTCGTGGAAAAATTCACTACATGAAGTGATGAGTCCAATACTCGTTTTCAAACAGGCAAGAACGATAATAATCGCCAACAAAATAGCGCCGAATGAACCAAAATAATGTTTAGCAACCGCTGCAAATATTAAACCACCATTATCAAAAGTGCCGACTGCTTCAATACTCGATGCGCCCATATACGTAATTAAACCATAAATCAGCATCATTAACGCCATCGCAAAAATACCAGATTTCCAAGTTGCCTTGGCAATTTCTTTGCGATCTGTAATGCCTGAACTTTTTATGGCATTGATAACGACAATGCCGAATGCTAACGAGGCAAGCGCATCCATTGTGTTATAGCCCTCTTTAAAGCCGGTCATAAATGCTGCATCGATATATTCGCCCATTGGCTGTTTGAAATGACCCATTGGTGAGAGAATACTTGTAATGATTAACAGGAATAAGAAGATTAAAAAGGCGGGTGTTAAATATCTTCCGATGTAATCCATAATTTTCGCAGGATTTAACGAGAAATAATAGACAATTGCAAAAAATACAAAGCTAAAGATGGCCAGTAGAAGCGTTGTATGCTCCGCTTGAATAAATGGCTCAAAACCGACAACGAACGGTACTGTCGCTGTACGCGGAATTGCAAAGAATGGACCAATTGTTAGATACAGCGCCAATGAAAAAATAACGCCAAATACTGGATGGATACGGCTCGCTAAATCTCGTAGACCGTTACTTCCCGATAAACCAATTGCTAGAATCCCCAAAAACGGTAAACCAATGGCTGTTACGAGAAAACCAATGAGAGCGAACCAAAAGTTTGTCCCCGCTAACTGCCCAAGCTGGATTGGAAAAATGAGATTCCCCGCTCCGAAAAACAGCCCAAATAGCATCGTGCCGATGACTGCATAGGTAGAAAAAGGTATTTTATTTTGCATAATTGATGCTCTCCTTAGATGTGTTGACTATAGCAAATGATTAAATTAGAACGATTCTTCACTACAATTCCACAATGGTATCAGGCATTTATTATAAAAACAATAGTTTTTTCTTAGATTATTGCTAATTGTACAAATACGAACGGATAAACGATTCAATTCCTTAAATATCGGAAAAATCAGGCAAAATAATGAAGCGATTACCTTGTTGGATGCAGTTGTACAACATCCATTCGCAGCTTATCTTATGAATATCCAACTGTTCTATATATATCCATTAACACCGAAAATAGAATGTAAAAATAATATATCGATAAAACAACAACGATTACAAAAATATGACTTTATTAATCGAATTTTACGTCATATCAGATAGTAAAAAATATCACCATTAGCTAGTGTGGAAACAACTTCATATGGATTAAAACCTTTTCGGCATAATTGAAGGCTTATAAAACAGACATGAAAATAGCGGTCATGGTTTTTGAATTAGTTTTTGTTTCACTTGATAGTTGCTCTTTATCAAATAAGTAGCATAGGTTTCTGATGTCAATCTCCGAATCTTCAAATGCATACGTACCTACAAGGGGCATCGCCCCCATTTCCCTTTAATGAAATCGTTCCTGATGAAGGATCAATGAAATATGCTAACTCTACAGTTCATGTATCCATTGCTCGCTCCACCAACTATCACCCGTATTATTAAATATAGTCTTACAAATAAAAAAAGATGGATTATGAAAAAATTCATAATCCATCTACTGATTTATTTTAGTTTGCAACAGACCACTCGATATGATCTAAGAAATTGTAGACGTCTTCATATACTTTGTCACGTTCTTTACCTAATGTAATGATATGGCCTGAATTTTCATACCAAATGATTTCTTTATCATTTGTTTCAACTGTGTTCAGAATGAACGGCGCGCTTTCTTGATAAAGCTCATCATCCAATGAACCTTGTAATACTAACGTCGGTGCTTTAATTGTTGGTAATTCTTCGCGTGTTTCAATAGTTAAACGTGTTACACCATCTAATGAATCTTTTGGCGTAATACGTAGTTCATGTAATTCTGAAATGATTTGATCTTTTGATTTGTTTTCAAAATGTTTATATAAACGAGCGTAATGGTATAAACGTGTAAATAAGCCTTTTGAGTTATCGCGCGTAATTGGTGCACACATAGCAACACATGCTTTTACTGGAAACGTCTCTGCTACTTTTAACGAGAATACGCCGCCAAGTGAAATCCCTACTACTGCGATTTCTTCATAGCCTTTATTTTTCAAGAAGTTGTAGCCTTCCACAACATCGTTCCACCAATCCTCTGGTTTTGTTTCAAGTAATGCTTCAGGTTCTACCCCGTGCCCACTATAAATTGGTGCATGAACGGTATAACCACGTTTGGATAAAAATTCTCCTAGCTTTTTCACATCTTTTGTGCTACCAGTGAATCCATGCAGTAATAGTACGGCTTTTTTGCCCCCCTCAATAGTTAGAGGTTCTGGCTTCGATAACTTCATTTTAAAATATCCCCTTCACGGAAATTTGTATTTGTGTAATTTCTGTGTCTATCTTAACACCCTTTATTCATAATGTACAATTTATAGTTTTTATCGTTTCAATGCATTTCGTGCATGAATGATGTTAGGTTGAATCCTTATAAAACAACCACTTGAACCTGTTTAAAAAGTGCACAAATTTATTTAATAGAAATTTACTTGGTAACACCTGCTAAATTTTTTTCACGTTACCTATACTTCCTAATCTTTTACCGTTATAATGCAGTTAACTCACAGTAATACTATTGATGGAGGTGAAAAAGATGGAGTGGCAACAATTAGAGTATTTTGCAACAGTAGCAAAATTGGAGCATATGACACGAGCTGCTGATGTATTAGCCATATCACAGCCAGCACTTAGTCGTTCTATCTCTAAGCTAGAGGAGGAATTGGGCGTACCCTTATTTGACCGTCAAGGACGTTCTATCATGCTCAATCGTTATGGTGAACTATTCTTGTATCGTGTTCAACGCATGCGTAAGGAATATGAAAAGGCAGTACTTGAATTACAGGAGCTCAATAACCCTGAACTTGGGGATGTGTCGCTCGGCTTTTTACATACCTTAGGGACAAGTATCGTGCCTGATTTGATCCGTGCTTTTCGCCAACAGCATCCACATATCCGCTTTCACTTTACACAAAACTACTCGCACTCACAGTTAAAGCAATTACTCGCGGGTGAGTTAGACCTGTGCTTACTCGCAGCGATTGACACGGAACCTCCCGTTTGCTGGAAGGAGCTGTGGCGTGATGAGCTGTATATTATGGTGCCCATCGACCATCACCTCGCCAATCGTAAAAGCATTAAAATGAAGGAACTTGAACAGGAAACATTTATACTCATGAAAAAGGGTTATGCTCTACGCCGTACTGCTGATCGATTATTAAATGCAGCAGGCATCAAACCGAAAATTACTTTTGAAGGCGATGAAGTATCAACCGTTGCTGGTTTTGTAGGAGCTGGTCTCGGTGTTTCTTTACTTCCTGATGACGAAGACTTAAATCCTAACAAAGTTGTCAAAATTCATGTGGAGGATATGGTATGTGAACGCATCATTGGCATGGCCTGGATTGACAATCGTTACATCTCCCCCTCTGCACGGCAATTTCAGCAATTTGTGTTCGATTTTTATGAAAAAAGTGCATCTGCATCCGTTCGGGACTGACGGCTATCGCTTTTCGTGCGTACATAACATGCGGACACGACAAGCGCTGAATAGCCCAAAAGCGGCAGTAAACACTTCATCACTTTCATCTTAGCTACTAAATCGACCTCAAGAGTATGCATGAAAATCAAGACATCTCAAAGAAATAAGCGGTAGGGTGCGCAATGGCACTCTACCGCTTTTTATTATTTTCCTATATATTTTAGTTGGTAAGAATATATATCTGTTGTGTCACCGTCAATCTCAAAAAGTCCTTGTTTCGCTAATGAAAAAATTCGGTATTCCATAAACGCATCACCGATGTAATCATCTATTTTACTAATAGTTTCGCTAATGACAAGCACAGGTGAGAGCCATTCTTCCCCTCGGACTGCATGATTATGTTTTGTAGCTTCTATTAATATAGAATCATATGTATCTTCCGCTACATGTTCAATGCCATTTCCCCAAATTCGCAGCGTACTTGAATTCTGCTTGAGCTCATTCCAGTCCTTTGCAAGACGCTGACACGCATCAATTGAAAAACGCTTTGCATCTGGACGGAGTTTCATGAACATATGTGAGGGAAGTTGGCCTGTTTCACGGATTGACCTGTTCGGCTGTATTCGCTTTAACCCTTCTGTCACGTCAATGCCGTACAACATACTGCATTTATTCATAAATTCGCTCATCACATAGCGGAGACCTATTTCTTCATGAGCATTTTGACAATACCAAATCCAGACATCCACATCACAAGGTAAACCGGCTATTTTTTTTGCCCACTCTTTTTGAATGTCATCGTATAATTCACGTTCTTCTTCATCCTTTAAAATAAAGGTCTCTAACCATTTTTTTCGCTCTTCCGTTCCCGTTAGTGGTCCAATTGAGAAAATATCATCGACACAAATCACCGACTCATCTCGTTGTAAATGATTTTGACGGATTGCATGTTTAATTGAACCGTGTGTAGATAAGCTAAAGGTAATATGTAAGATTGCCATGAAAATTTCCTCCTTTTATTGTTTGCTCAGTGCAATTTGTATCCCGATAAAGGTGAATAGTACCCCTTGTACTACGTTCAAACGTTTTGCAATGGCTGGTTTACCGATAATGATTTTTCGTACTTTCCCTGCAAAAATACTAAATAACGAAAATAATAAAAGTGCCTGTACTAAAAATACAATACCCAAAATAAACATTTGTAAAGCTACATGACCCTGTATTGGATTTACAAACTGTGGCAATAGTGCTAAGAAAAACAATGATACTTTAGGGTTTAAAATATTCATCAAAATCCCTTTTCTATATAACGTCATGTAGGCTTGGGCATTTTGTTGCTCTAAAGTAAATGGATCACCTTTCGCACGGAATGACTGCCACGCTAAATACAATAAATATGCCGCACCTGCAAATTTAACAATTGAAAAAATCACCGTCGATTGATAAATAATGGCCGAAATCCCGAGAACTGCCGCGCCTATGTGCACAAGTAGACCTGTACATAAGCCCAGAGAAGTCGCAATTCCTGCTTTTTTATCTTGTGCAATACTTTGCGCAAGGACAAATAAATTATCAGGTCCAGGCATTAAAGTTAGAATGATTGCTGCACCTAAAAACGCAAATAACGTTGAAAAATCCAAAATTTCCCCTTCTTTCAATTTCAATAAAAGAACCATTATTATAATAGTTTAATTTTAATTATACTACATGAGCTTGTCTCCTTAATATGTAAGTTTATGACTTTGTATAAGAACTTTTCGTCCTTTTTAACAATTTTTTTGTATACGCGAAGGATAATGTCAGGTACGTATGAAATATGTGCGATGTAGGCACAAATCTTTTATGTTTTAAGATTGTAGCGTCGATAAAATTTCTCTCAGTAAATTACTACCCTATCCGCTCATACAATTATGCTCGTTTACGCAACACTTTTCTCTTTCGATACATTATAATAGATACTAACGACATGTATTTAGCTGCGTTGTTTTTAGAAAGAGGTGATCGTCAGTGGCAGTAAGTGATATTGTAAAAGAATATGAAAACGAACATGGTGACTTCTGTTATAAAATGAAGTCACACGAAATCGATGTTCGGGCCGTTCAAACTTCTGGTTTAGCACCTGTTATTACTTATTGGATGGGCGACAAAGAAATTACCGAGGACATTCGGAAATTGCGTTTCAGTCCAAGACCCCCATCTACCTATATTCAGGATTACGACGAATTTCAATCCATGTTATATGCGAAAGAACAACGTGCGATCAACCAATTATACGAACGACTTAGCATCAAACCGAAAAATATGACGACGGGAAAGCATCTTTTATGGAGTTTCTTTGTGATGATTTTGGCAATGCTCCCTTTGTTCATCGCAATTTGGTGGTATAAATAGTCTTGAACCTTGTTATTTATTCACAACTTTCTATTAACTTTCCTTTTCAGCTTGACAGACATCCAGAAGTAGTGCATTCTTTATTCAATTACTATAAAAAGCGTACGAAGATTAGTAATTAGATACTGCTTGATAAGAGAGCGATGCCCATCGGCTGCAAGGTATTGCACAAGTAAGACTAAAGAACCTACTTCGTAAAACGTCCTAGCCAAACTAGGCGCAGTCTCAAGCGTTATGAGGAAAGTGGAATGTCTATGGGCATTCAATGTAGGTGGTACCACGGAAAGCAAACCTTTTCGTCCTAATTTCTAGGACGGAAGGGTTTTTTTATTTTATCCCGTATTAACGGTCAGTAAGTTGCCATCTCTATAGTGGAATGCTGCTAACGAGTTAAGTGGGCAATCAACTGACCGTAAATGCCCGATTGGTTCGGGGCAACAGATGTTTTATGTGCGAAAGCGAAGCGGCAGCGACAGGATGTTGGTCACACAAGCTTTTTCACAGGATGTGAAGGTTTTAGCTTGTGTTCCTCTATTTATTGTGAGGATGAAGAAACCCCACTGATTGAAGTTTCACTTTATCTCGTAATTGGCGAACAGGAGGAATTGTGATGGAAAGAAAGAGAATCGTTGTAAAAATTGGCAGCAGCTCCTTAACAAATGCAAAAGGTGAGATTGATAAGGTGCGTTTAATGGATCATGTCCAGGCGATTGCAGAGTTAAAAAAATACGGTCACGAAGTACTACTTGTGTCATCTGGTGCAGTGGCGGCCGGCTTTAAACAGCTTGGCTACCCCTCTCGTCCCGTGACCGTAAAGGGCAAACAGGCTGCAGCTGCTGTGGGACAAAGCCTTCTTATTCAAACCTATCATGCGTTATTTAGCATTTATGATATCGTGCCTGCTCAAATTTTATTGACACGTACTGATTTTTCAAAAAAGGAACGCTATAAAAATGCCTATGCCACATTTGAGGAACTATTAGAGCGCTCTATGCTCCCAATCATTAACGAAAATGATACGGTGTCGGTCAGTGAATTAACGTTCGGTGATAATGATATGCTCTCTGCTCTTGTTAGTGGACTTGTCCATGCAGACCAACTCATTATCCTGACTGATATTAATGGTTTATATAATGCGAATCCAAATAAAAACCCACATGCGCAGCGCATTGATCGATTGACAGAGGTAACCGATGAAATGCTAGGCTTTGCAGACGGTGCGGGCTCTAAGGTCGGTACTGGTGGTATGGAATCTAAATTACTGGCAGCTCGTTCAGCCTTAAATGCGGGCGTCAAGGTGTTTATAGGTACTGGTCATGGTGCGCGTAAACTTGTCGATATCTTGGATGGCCGCGGAGATGGAACGTATGTGGAGCATGATGCACTAGCTGTATTAACGAATAATAAACAGTGGATTGCACTTACGGAAGTTTCTGGTAAAATTTTTATAGATAGCGGTGCCGAACATGCACTGTTAGCTAACGGCAAAAGCTTGTTACCAGCAGGAGTATTTCGCGTCGAAGGTGATTTCGAATATGGAGACGTGGTTGAGGTGTACAGTGAAAATGGCTTACTTGGACGTGGCGAGGTCTTGTATTCATCCCTCGAGCTAGCACATGCGATGGGTAAACGTACAGATGAGTTAACGAAATACCCAATTGAAGTGATCCACCGAGACAAATGGCTAAAAATACAAACCAATTAGGGAGGAATTTTGATGACAAGTGAAGTACAGCAAAAAGGCAAGCTGGCAAAAGCCGCAAGCTATATATTAAATATTAAAACAACGTGCGAAAAAAATGAGGCGCTGACAAAAATTGCTGAGCAATTGGTGCTTGATCAGGAAGATTTAATCGCTGAAAATGTAAAGGACCTAGCAATTGGCAAAGAAAATGGCATGCCCTCTTCTACACTGGACCGCATTATGCTGAATAAAGAACGTATTGAGGCAATGGCAAGTGCAATTGACTTGCTCGTAAAATTAGATGATCCAGTTGGTAAACTTCTTGAACGCATAGACAAAGAAAATGGTCTTGTCATCGAAAAGCGCATGGTCCCACTTGGTGTTATCGGGATGATTTATGAGGCACGTCCGAATGTTACCGTTGATGCTGCTACGTTATCATTGAAAACTGGTAATGCAGTCATTTTACGTGGTAGTTCCTCTGCTAAATTTTCGAATGTGGCGCTCGTGGCAAGTATTCATCGTGCCCTTGAAAAAATATCAATCCCTGTTGATGCAGTGCAACTAATCGAGGATACGAACCGGGAAACCGTGAAGGAATTGTTCCATTTAAAACAATACTTAGATGTGTTAATCCCTCGTGGAGGAAAGGCACTCATTGATTTAGTGGTAAATGAGGCATCCGTACCGGTGCTCGAAACAGGGGCTGGTAATTGCCATATTTATGTAGATCGAACGGCCGATTACATAAAAACAGAAAAAATTTGTATCAATGCGAAAACGCAACGCCCTTCTGTTTGTAATGCCGCAGAAAGTTTACTGATTCATCCAGATTGGTTTAACGAGCACGGTACGCAGTTACTAAATGCCCTTCATCATGCAGGTGTAACCATCATTGGCGATGCAACCGTTTGTCAAGCTGTTGATTTCGTACAACAAGCGACAGAAGAAGATTATGGAACTGAATATTTAGATTTAACAATAAGTGTGAAACTCGTTGAAAACGTTTATGAGGCAATTGAGCATATTAATAAATACGGGACGAATCACTCTGAAGCTATCATTACAGAAGAGCAATTAGTAGCCGATACCTTTTTAAATAGTGTGGATGCGGCTGCTGTCTATCACAATGCCTCTACCCGCTTCACCGACGGCTTTGAATTCGGCTACGGGGCTGAAATCGGGATTAGTACGCAAAAATTACACGCACGCGGACCAATGGGATTACCTGCGTTAACCTCTACAAAATATTTCATTCACGGCGACGGACAAATTCGAGAATAAAAGAACCATATTTTATGTGAAGCTGACAGTTGGCATACGCTGTCGGCTTTCTCTTTTTTTGGCAAGAACCATACTAAATGTGCAGGTGACAAGAGCGATAACATGTGACACCTGCGCGATAAATGGGTTTACCTGAGCGGGAACACGGTGTACCCGAGCGTTAAACGACTTTACCTGAGCGGGAACACGGTGTACCCGAGCACACGAGCGATTAGCGACTCTACTACGCCTTACCCAGGTAATCATTTGCACAAGCCAAATGTGTGGTGCAAATGTCAAATCAATAGTTAGAATTATTACTTTTTTACAGAAAGAAGGTTGAATATGAACGTTTCAGCAATCATCAAATTGACAGTATCGATGGCCATTTTCGGTTCTATTGGTTTTTTCACAATACATACAGGGGTTCCTGCATTGGAGCTCGTCTTTATCCGATGTATTTGCGCGACCCTCTTTATCGGAGGGATGTGGCTCGCAACCGGTGGCCATAAAACCGAAAAATGGGAGAAAAAAGAGGTAGTGCGCACGCTTATATGTGGCGTCTTTATCGTCTTAAACTGGGTATTCTTATTTAAAGCATTTGAAGAGATGTCCATTTCTATTGCCATCTCCATCTATAATATAGCGCCGATTTTTGTGTTAATTTTCGGGGCATTGTTCTTAAAGGAAAAGATGACTGTACGGGCCCTTCTCGCAACGTTGACATGTTTTATCGGCAGTATTTTCATCATTGGTTTAAATAATTTTATATCGCTGTCTGAGTTTATGCAGTCCGGTTTTGTTTGGGCGCTACTGTCTGCATTATTTTATGCGTTTACAATGCTCACAAGCAGAACCATTTCAAATCTTAGCTCCTATGCATTAACGTATGTACAAACGGCTGTTGGAATCGTCATGCTGCTACCTTTTGTGGATTTTTCATTATTTGAGGGTTTAACTACAACAAACTGGCTCTATATATTAGGCACTGGCTTTATCCATACAGGATTTGTCTATTATTTATTTTTTGATAGTATTCGTAGCCTCTCCACGATTTTGGTGTCGGTCTTAGTATTTGTAGATCCAGTTGTCGCTATTTTACTAGATATGCTGTTCCTTGATTTTATGCCGAGCCTTTTACAAACAGTTGGCATTTTGCTTGTTTTTGGTGGTATTATTTACACCGTTTATATACCAAAACCGAGAGTGACAAGTCGTGAATGAGGAGGTTATCCATGAGCAAGCTTTATACCATCGGTGAGTTATTAATTGATTTCACACCAACAAAACAAAGCGGTTCCCTTGCTTCAGTCGAGCATTTTACGAAACATGCAGGTGGCGCCCCTGCGAATGTTGCAGCTGTTTGTGCCAAGCTTGGCCAACAGGCTGCCCTACTCTCTCAAGTAGGACAAGATGCATTTGGTGACTTTTTAATCGAAACTGTGAAGCGTGCAGGTGTGGAAACAGCTTATATTGCGCAAACGACTGAAGGTGAAACAAGCCTTGCCTTTGTTTCTTTGACAGACAAAGGAGACCGCGACTTTTTGTTTTACCGCCGACATGCAGCGGATTTATTGTATCGCCATGAGCAATTGCCGTCTAATTTGCTGACAGCGCACGATATCCTACATTTTTGCTCGGTCAATTTAGTGGAAAGTCCGATGAAGCGAACACATGAAGCATTGATTGAGCAAGCTCATCTTACTGGCTGTCTTGTGTCTTTTGATCCAAACATACGTCTTGCTCTTTGGCATGACGCCGAAGCCTGTCGGAAAACGGTCGTAGAATTTTTACCGAAAGCCCATATCGTCAAGCTTTCAAATGAAGAGCTATTGTTCTTAACACATATAGAAGATGAACAACAAGCTGTTCATGCATTATTTCATGGAAAGATACAAGTCATTTTCGTTACGCATGGTGCAGACGGTGCTACCCTTTATACGAAACAGCAACATGTCAAAGTAGCGGCTGAATTCGTGCATGCCATTGATACAACCGGTGCGGGAGACGCCTTTATCGGAGCAGTTTTAGCGATTTTGCTTGATAAGCATATAACAGTAGGGACACTCCAAGCCTTTTGTGAGCAATTTGCTAGCACGCTTCTCACATTCGCCAACCGCTATGCCGCAACATCAACTGAAAAACATGGGGCCATTGCTTCCTACCCTACTAAACATGAAATGCCATTCACTTTTTAGCTACCACCATGCCCACTGGTTTTTTAAGATGAACATATATTATTTCTAAGAAAAAGCACAGAAGGAAAGCTAGTAATAAACATTGGTTCACGCGGTGAATTTAAGCTAAAAGAAAGTCTGTCCAAATCAGTATCTGGTAAGACTATGATGAAGACCTAAAGACAGCCAATAGTTCCTCATGTGAAAGAAGTTAATGGGAATGGAGTTCTTTTTATTATTCATAGCATTAATCATATTAAATTGCATTGTAATACCACTATCTAAAAATTCAGTGAATAAATGGACTGTATCGGGTGTTATCGTTATAATATGTTCCCCTCTAGTGTTCTATATGGCGGGCTCTATATTTGGTTCTATTGTAGAAAGTGGTTTTAGAGGTGCATTTTTCGGATTAATTTCTGGCGGACTATTTTTTTAAAACGGTATCATTTTTTGTTCAAAGGGTTATTGCTTACACGTAAAAGAGTTTGATAAAATACCAAACTCTTTTTCTTTTTTCTTTCGATAGTACGAACATTCACATAGGAAAAATAGAGACGTTCTGTTACAAGTACTATGCTGTAGATTTCATAAACTACCATTTCTCTTAAAGTGAAGTCAAAGTCAATCATATGCGGCCATGGAAACATATCTCCTAAAGTAATCAATTCTGTTGCGATGTACAAAATAATGATCATAAAAGATGTTTCAATGTTATTAAAAAATATAAATATCGCAATATCGCTAGGTACAACCCTAATGAATATGCACTTTACAGGATATTTTAAGGATTCGACGAGAACACTCGTGACTTCAGTCGTGAGAGGTTCAAAGTTACTCCTCTACCTGAAAGTCAATACAAACTCTGTCTTTCACGACTGAAACTACAAATTGTCTTACGCGTTCATGTTCAGGATGAACTGGATATTTTTGCAAGTGAACTTCACTCTCAAATAGACTATCTAATATGATTTCTCGATTACTAGATGCTAAAGGATTTATCATGACATTTAACGAGAGGATACCATCAATTATCTGTGACAGGCTTTCCAATTCATTTTTTATCCTTTGCGCATGAATGGCCTTCTCTTCATCATTAAAATCTTCTTTATGGTTCCACATAACTATATGTCTAATCATTTATATCAGCCTTCCCGGGGTAATTATTGTAATTTTCAGTACTTTATACAAAAGTAACATAGCAACTGGCATCACTCAACTATTAAATTTGCGCTGACATAGCATATTCAGTTGCTAGCAATATGTTGGAACTTCTTGCTTTGTTATCCGTATTATTAGAGACGAATGCAATAAGAGGAGGAATTTAGGTGAAAGCGATTACGAAAAAACGAACGAAGGCATTTTTGATTGACTTGGCCGTTTCTACCGCGGTGACAGCTGGTGTTGAATATGTCCTGCGAAAAAAAGTGAAAAATGAAGCGGTGCATGCCCTGGTCACACCAATGGTAGTCATGTGGTCCCTTGAATACGCGCAGCTGCGCCAAAATGGACAAACGATTGGTTACAAGAAAATGGGACTAGCTCTTGAAAATGAAGACGGTTCAAAGCTATCTACTGATCAAATACTTAAACGCATGGCTTACCGAGATACAGTAAGCACTTTCGATTATTTGAAGAATCGTAAAGCATTTGAAAAACAACATGGAGAAATTCTTCCCCACGACCGCTTTGCAGATACAGTCGTAAAAGAATTATAAAGGGAAGCTTCAATCAGTGGGGGGTTTTTCATCCTCCATCGAAAAGCTAAGGGGGCCACCTTTTTAGGTCAGCCCCTCCCTAATTGAAATAAATTGTGTTTTTGTCTGTAATAATAGCTGTTATCCAGTGCTACCCATAATGCATAGATCAGTCAACAACCTATTCTAGTAGTTTTCCTACTAATAGAATGAACATTAAAAAAACTGATAATCCTAAAGTAATAATTATCGTCGTAACACTGCGTAACATGCCTTGCCGGTCCGTAACCCCTGAAAAACCAAGTAATCCAAAGAAGAAGGTTACTGAAGTTATACATAAAACAATCGTGAAAGGATGCAATCCCAAAATAGCATGATCTCCCCCACTAATAGAAGGAACGATAAAATATAATAGAATACAGATGAGCGCCGAGAAAAATGACCATTTGTTGATTTTTTCTGTCCCTTTAAAACCCCTAATATCTTTTAGCGATTCTTGAAAATCATTCAATGCAAGTCCCCCTTTAATCCAAACCACCATCTATATATAATAAAATTACAAAATAAACTAAATTATACCATATATGACTATTAAATCATGCCATGTACCATGATAAGATTGACTCTACTTTATTAGCAAATTTTAATTTTTTTATAAAATAACTGTTTATTTGGTACGCCCTTTTCTGTAAGTCCTCGCTTCATTATTCTGCTCGCGTCCAGCGAATATTTAAGCACAGGCATTATTATGTGTATCGTTAATGGATGGATAGACAATCTCTATATTGTAAAAATATTTATATTTTTCATTTTTTGAACAATATTCGTAATTGTTTACGTCTAATTATTAAAAGACCAGTAAGGTGATGATACTATGGAACAGCTTGTAGAGGAATATGGAGAATACCTATTCCATCTCAGCTATTTATATGTGAAGGACAAGCA
The DNA here is from genome assembly GCF_050272295.1 of Lysinibacillus sp. NPDC048646. NCBI lineage: Bacteria > Bacillati > Bacillota > Bacilli > Caryophanales > Bacillaceae > Lysinibacillus > Lysinibacillus sp. NPDC048646. The sequence goes on along the minus strand of NZ_JBNNLZ010000002.1, from coordinate 73,135 downwards.
ACTAGCAGAGGAAATTACACAAGATGTGTTTTTTACGTATGCCACAAAGAAGGATGCGTTTCGTGGTGAGGCTGCACTGAAAACATATTTAACGAGAATATTAATTAATCGATGCCATGATGAATTACGGAAAACGAAGCGAAAAAATGTCCTGCAATTTTTAACGCCGTTTTGGACAAACGAAAAATCTGCAGAGCAGGAAGTAATGAAGCAACAACAATTTCAAACATTAAAGCAGGAAGTAATGAGGCTACCAATCCACTACCTAGAAGTCATTATTTTGTTTTATTATGAGGACTTTGAAGCATGGGAAATTGCCGATTTGCTAGGTATTTCTCAAAATACAGTGCGCACACGATTACGTAGAGGAAAGGACTTACTAAAATCAAAATTATCGACACAGGCGGAGGTATTTATTCATGAATAATTTTAAAGAGCAACTAAAACAGGAGCTTCGTACTGACGCACCCTTTACTGCGGATATGAAGCAACGCATTGTCAATAAACAACCAAAAACAGCACATGCTAAAAAATTTAATTGGCAAGTGTCCATTATTTCACTGGCCTTTGTGCTAATTTTAGGTTTTGTCGTAATGCTGCAAGTTACGCCAAACGGAGCGACGGCGTCAAAAACAGTGGAAACCTTACCCACAGACCAGCCGAACGGAGTGACAGCGTCAAAAACGGTGGAAACCTTACCCACAGACCAGCCGAACGGCGTGACAGCGTCAAAAACGGTGGCAACCTTGCCCACAGACCAAAATGAGCTTTTTGATTTACTACAACAAAATGAAACGGTGCTACCCATTATCGAGCCAAATGGGCAATTAGTTGTCCAACCGACTATCGGATATTTAATGGGGAAGCAATTTGGATTGAGCAGTATTCCAATGGTGATTGAACCCGATGCAGAAATAAAAATAGGAGATTATATTGCCTACTATCATAAGAACGATATTATTGTTGCTCCTGTATTCGGAGTTGCGGGAGATAAAATACAAACATCACATGGACAAGTGACGTTAAACGGTAACTTTCTAGCTCTGCCCGGCGCAGTTGCGCCCATCGTATTCGAGGATGCCGAACAAGAGACCATTTTTAAGTTTTATTTTAGGGACCTGGCAAATTACCATAAAACAAAAATGAGATATATTGATGTAGACCTTGACCCATTGCATGAAGATGAGTATGCCGTTTATAAGAATGAGGTCGGTCAGACAGTATCAGTCATTAATGATGCCCAGATTGCTGGGAAAGTCATAGGACTGAAAAATCTTGAGCCAACCTTTACGTTAACAACTGATGAACAAACACTTTATGATGCTTTTAAAGAAAATTATGATTTGTCTGTACTTGTAGGGACTGAACCTTTAACCATTGCGAAAATGTATGTGCTAGCAGAATCTGAAGGAGATTATGAAACAAAATTTGCGTTCAAACCCACGCCTGAACGTCTTACGCGATTGGAAATCGTAAAGTATATACAGGACAAACAAAAAATCAGGAGCTATTATTCTACAAAGAAAATTCAAAGGCTAGTAAGTGCATACAACTATAACGGTATTGAGGATGCTCAATTTGAACAAAGTAGTGAAATCGAAGGAACTATTAAATTCACCCCAACGTATGGGGATGTTTGGATGTTAATAAGAATGATTAAAAATGAGCAAGGCATTTGGCAACCTACAACTAAATGACGTTTATAAAGAGTATTAGGGAGCTGTCTTTTTAGGACAGCTCCTATTTCATAAAGAATCAAGGCGTTTTGGGAATAAATTGGCTTATGTCTTCTGCTATAATAGCTGTTTCCCATGGGTACCAATAATATGGAGTTCCGTCAAATTGCACGCCATATAGATAAGCAATGGGTTCATCAAACAACCTCATAATAGATCGGATCTCCATTCGTCGTATTTGGTTGAAATGCTAGATTCTCTTCACTCGAATTTAATAGTTCCAAAAAACGAGCAATATCCTCGTCATCTTTTATATTTGCTAGCTGTTTTGGCCCCTCTTGTGTATAGGCTAAATAAATTTCAATGTGCTGCACTTTATCCAATGGCAGCTTGTTAAAATCCCATTTATTTTCTGAACCTTCTCGAGCAAAATATATCCGATACCCATTGGCCACACTTTCATCTTTTACCGCTAATAAATCCTCTTGCCCTTCAATCGAAAAAAGTTTCGTGCCCTTTTCGTGAAATGCGGCATCTCCATCCTTTGTTTTATACGATGTATTCGTCACATTGTCTGCCACTTTAAAATTGACCGTGCCGATTTCTTTACTGATATATTGTTCATCCGCTAATACGCCCGAATAGAGTGCAGTATAGTCTTCCCCATCCCAATTGATAAAATCGCCCCAATCAATAATGGTCTGGCTCCCACCGAATATCGCGGGTTGACAACCGGCTAACAAAACAACTAGAAAACTAGCATCATCCATTTTTTCATCGCATTCCCCCCATTTACTTAGTAGACTTCGCCCCCTGTAAAAAGTGACATAATTTGAGAGTGATGGCTATCTGTATTTCGCAAGGATTTAGATTTTTTTTTCGCGAGTATCTCTGATGCTTCCCCGAGTCTAGCCTCTATTTTCGGATATTCCGATTCATCTCGGGGTATTTCTGCTTCTTCCACGGGTATTCAAGTTCTTTTCGCGAGTATCCTTCGCTTCCGCGGATATTCCAATTCATTTCGCGGGTATACCCTCTTCTTCCGCGGGTATTCAGGTTCTTTTCGCGGGTATCCTTCGCTTCCGCGGATATTCCAATTCTTTTCGCGGGTATTTCCTCTTCTTCCGCGGGTATTTCAGCTGCTATCGCGGGTATTCCCTCTCCTTCCGCGGGTATTTCTCAACCAACAGATATTATGATGGAGCGTCATTAGATAATAAGCAGTCTGTGAATTTTTCACAGACTGCTTTTTCGATGTGTTTTATTAAGAATGACGATAATGTGGTTGCTGCGCATTTACTAGTATGTTCTCAATTAGCGGCATACAGTAATTTAGGATAGGGCCGCCTAAGAAAACGGTTAGCACAGTGCCGACACCTATCGGACCGCTAAAAACGAAGGCTAATGCTAAGAAAATAATATAGATAAGCGTTTTGGAAAACATGATGCTTTTCCCCGTTAAGTCACGAATAATGAGCATGGAAAAATCGATTGGATTGGGTGCAAATTTGGCTTGCAAATAAATGGCCGAACCAAGACCGATAATCAGTAATCCAATCGCCAGACAAATCACTTTGCTTACGAAATGTGTCGGATGCATAATATCGCCAAGTAAAAATAGCCAGGCATCAATACAAACCCCTGTCACGAAAGCGGTTAATAATCCTAAAAATGCGGGTCGTTTACGTGCAAGGCAGGCATTGCAAAAAATGATGATAAAAGACGTAATGATTTCCCAGCTACCTACTGTTAAGCCGATTTCCTTCGACAGTCCGACTAATAGAGCATCGAATGGTGATGTACCAAGTCTGGACTGCATCGTGAAACATACTCCGAGCGTTAAAATACCTATGCCAATCACATATAGCGTATACTTCCATTTTCTTGACAAGAACATCCTACGCCTCGCTAAACTGCTTTTTCATTAAAATATGTGGAATGCCACCATCCATAAATTCCTCACCCGTGCGCTTATAACCGTATTTTTCATAAAAGCCCTCTGCATATACTTGCGCGTTAAGTTTGGATTTCATTAAGCCTTTTTCACGTGTCATCTCCTCCAATTTTTGAATGATGACTTTACCGAGCCCGTACTTACGGAATGCTTGCAGAATACATATGCGTTCGAGCTTACCGTAACCATCTACGACCCGTAAACGGCCTGTGCCAATAGGCTGACCATTGAAATACACAAGAATATGTTCACAGGCAGCACCGAGTGCGTCAAATTCATCATATTCTTCGTCTTTTGGTATTTGTTGTTCCTCTATAAACACTTTTCTACGAATGGCAAATGCCGTTTGTAAATCCAGTTCTGTTGTAATTATTTTTGCGTCCATCAATATGAACCTCCTGTACGTATAACTTAACTGTGGATAAAATCGGAACATCGCTGATAGAATCTCTTTTATCGATGATAGAACTCGCAACTTCGCTGATAACATCACTTTTATCGATGATAGAACCTGCAACTTCGCTGATAGAATCTCTTTTATCGATGATAGAACTCGCAACTTCGCTGATAACATCACTTTTATCGATGATAGAACCTGCAACTTCGCTGATAACATCACTTTTATCGATGATAGAACCCGCAACTTCGATGATAACATCACTTTTATCGATGATAGAACCCGCAACTTCGATGATAACATCACTTTTATCGATGATAGAACCCGCAACTTCGCTTCAATTTTACTAATAATATGCAGTGAATTTATTCATCACGGATGATACTATATAGTATAGACCTATTTTTATTGCAAATACAACAAAAATTTCAGGGGGAGTACTTATGAAAGAGGTTTTACGGGATATTGGCGCGATTGCACGGGCACTTGATTCGATAAGTAATATTGAATTTAAAGAACTAGATTTAACAAAAGGACAGTATTTATATGTCATTCGCATCTGTGAAAACCCTGGTATGATTCAAGAAAAGGTGGCGGAACTATTAAAGGTGGATCGCACAACTGCTTCTCGTGCTATTCAAAAGCTTGTCACGAAGGGTTTTATAGAGAAGCGCTATGATGCACACAACAAGAAAAATAAGCATTTATTTCCAACAGAGAAAAGCTTAGCGTTATATCCCTTTCTAAAACGTGAAGGCGATTATTCGAATGCCCGGGCATTGGATGGTTTTTCGGATGAGGAAATCGACTGCATTCATCATTTATTAGGACGCGTCCGCCAAAACATTGAAGTCGATTGGGACTATGTAAAAAAAGGGCATAAACGACACTATTAAAAAGGCGACTCCTTGTGTAGAAAAACACTGGGAATCGCCTATTGCTTATGCATTTGCGGCAAATACTTTTTTCAGTACTGCGCTAATAAATTCTAAGTCCTCATCCGTACAGCACAGTGGTGGGCTTAATGTCAGGATATTGTTGTAGCCCTCTACCGTATCGCCGTTTTTGCCAATAATCAGTCCGTTAGCTTTACAATCTGCGATAATTTTTGCTAGCCGTTCAGGTTTTGCTGGCACTAGGGTTAGCTTATCTTCTACGAGTTCAATACCTACGAGGAATCCTAAGCCACGAATATCCCCTACAAACGGCAACTCCAATAAGTCTTGCAAGTCATGTAAAAGTTGTTCGCCTAAATCCTTGGAACGCTGTACTAGCTTTTCTTCTTCTAGAATTTTAATATTTTCGAGGGCGACAGCACAGGCTGCCGGGTTCCCACCGAATGTATTGACATGTCGGAAATGGCTATAGCCATCCGTTTCTTTAAATTTTTCATAAATATCTTTTCGTATAGCGGTAATGGATAATGGTAAATAGGCACTTGTTAGCCCTTTGGCCATCGTGATGATATCAGGTTTAATAGCAAAATGCTGATGTCCAAACAACTGACCAGTTCGACCAAAACCACAGATTACCTCATCAATAATGAGGAGCACGCCATACTTCTGACAAATACGTTCTACTTCCTTGACATAGGAAGGATGTGGAATCAGTACGCCACCGCCTGTAATAATCGGCTCCATAATAACAGCGGCAATCGTTTCTTGTTGCTCCCAAATAATTTTTTCTTCGATTTCTCGTGCACGTTCTAGATTATACAGCTCAATGGATTGCCCCTTTGGACGACGATAATTATCTGGCGGTGCAACGTGCAAAAATCCTGGTGCTAACGGTTCATATTTGTACTTTCGTAGCGCCTGCCCTGTTGCGGCCAATGCTCCAAGAGAGCTGCCATGGTACGCACGATAGCGTGAGATAATTTTAAAGCGCTCGCCTTCACCGTTTTGATCATGGTATTGACGTGCCATTTTGAAAGCAACCTCATTTGCATCAGAGCCACTATTTGAGTAAAAAATCATATAGTCATCTTCTAACAAACTATTCACTTTTTCCGCCAACTGAATGGCAGGTTGATGACTTTGTGTCATCGGTGCATAGCACAGTTTTTTCAGCTGCTCATACGCTACTTGTGCAAGACGCTCTCGCCCGTAGCCAACATTGACAGCCCATAAACCGGACATGCCATCTAAAAAACGATTGCCAGCACTATCCGTGATCCATGCACCTTCACCGTGTTCTACTATCATGGGTGGTGCTTTTTCGTTATATATTGAGATGTGATGCCAAACGTTTTCACGGTCTTTTTGCTGTAAGGTATTCGTGAAATTGTCGTTTCGCTCCATATATATGACCTCCGTTCGTTCATAACAATGGCTAGCCATATCCCCTTTAACATCCATTGCCTTATGACGATAGTTTTAATGTATTGAAATTTTCTGATTTCTCTCACATAATAAAGTATTATTGTATATTCGAAGGGCAGGTGCTTATTTATGACAAAATATCCTCTACTCGTGCGAGATGTATTAAAGCGAAAACATTTTGAATCTGCCAAGCTCATCGCAGGTCATCAAGGCGTAAATCGCCAAGTGCTATGGACACATATTTTAGAAATTAAAGATTTCGATTCGTTAATCAATGGTGGTGAGCTGATTTTAACGACTGGTGTCGGTTTACAATTAGAGCGCACAACGCAAATCGCCTATTTACAAAACTTGATTCGCAATGATGCTGCCGCCCTTTGTATTGAAATTGGTGACTATTTTGACCATGTGCCCGAGGAACTTGTGGCCCTGGCAGATGAACATCATTTTCCAATCATTATTTTCGACAAGATTGTACGTTTTATTGATATTACGCAGGATTTACATACGTACATCATTAATCAACATCAGCAAGCGTTGACGCAGCTTGATACCATTTCCAAAACTTTTATGGAGCTGTCGTTAATGCCTAATGGCATACTAAAAATTTTACAGGTGCTCCATCAAGATACCAATGCTCATTTTTTATTTGTGTCGGAAGATACGAAAAGCTTTTATTATCCTGTAGAAGCAAAAAAACATTTACGTCTTATTGAAGCGCATTGCCAACAGCACGATGTACAAGAGCCGATCCATTTACTAGCCATTCAAAGTGACCATTTCGTCATAATCCCTGTCAACGGCCTTGGACAAGTTTGGGGCTATTTATGCATGCATACAAAGCTGCCAAAGCCAAGTAATTATATGCTTTTAAACCTTGAACGTGCGACGATGTCTATTGCCCATATTTTAATGCGCAACCGTATGCTACAGGAACGTCAACAAAGTCGGGAGGATGAATTTATCTTAGCCCTCATTCAAGGACAACCTGTTGATATTCAACATTATCAAAGCTATCTTCCGATTGAAAGCCGCAACTTATTTCATCGTGTGGTCGTGCTGAATATTCATTATCAAGCTCACATCGTTTCGGAGGAAGACTGGCAGGAAGTACAATTGCATAATGCCATGTATGTCCGCTCGATTTTAAAAAAGCTGGGTTTTTTCCCGACCGTTTCTGTGCGTCAGCATGAAATTATTATCCTTGCGTTTTATATTGCGGCTGACTCTGTGAAGGAAAGTCAGGATAGCTTTGATCAAGCGATACAACAAATTGTTTCTCGCAAAGCACCACAGCCTTTCAATCAACTAGCCATCACTTTCGGTATTAGTAATGTCTATCAGACGATTGAGTCAGTACCTCGAGGCTACAAGGAAGCAAAATCTGTCATTCAAATGCAACATAATCAGCTTGCTTCCTCAATTTACTTTAAGGATTTAGGCGTGTACCGACTTTTATTACAGCAAGATAACGCCACCCTTTTACAGTACGTGAAAGATTATTTACAGGAAATACTGCTGATCGATCAAAAAAATGGCAATGACCTTTATCAAACGCTTTGTGTCTATTTAGCCTGTAATGGTGCAAAAAATGATGCGGCGGAACAATTATTTATCGTACGCCAAACGTTATATAAACGCATTGAGCGGCTCGAAAGTATTTTAGGTACTGACTTTTTACAAGCCCCCTACCGTCTTAATTTAGAAATGGCCATGAAGGCCTACGAATTATTGAACAAAACAGCGCCTGATTTGCTACGACTTTGAACGAGGGTCCATATAATCGCGCAGTGCATTGCTTAGCATATACAACCCTAGCACTAATACGGTGATAGCCCCCCCTGGCGCAAAGGTATACCACGGTGCTTTTACTAAATACGCTTGCGAATCTTTAAGCATACGTCCCCAGCTTGGGTTTGGTGGTTGTACCCCAAGCCCTAAGTAACTGAGTGCCGCCTCAGCTAGCATCGCCGTCGCAAAAGTTACGGTAGCAGCTACAATAATTTGTGATGAGATATTCGGTAAAATATGGCGGAACATAATTTTATAGGGCTTCACGCCAATCAATTTTGCGGCCAGCACATATTCTGCATCGCGATGCTGTACAAAGCCACTACGAGAAATCCTAGCAATAGCCGGTATCGCAATAATCCCTAGCGCAATAGCCGTGTTGACAATCCCTGGTCCAAAAATCGCCACAAGCATTAGTGCTAAAATAATGCCAGGGAAGGCCATTAATGCATCCATAAGACGCATAAAAATCTCATCAATCCAACCACCCACATAACCAGCTATGCCACCAATTAAAATACCAAATGACGTACCTATTAGGACCGTCAGTAGCCCAACCGCAAATGCCGTTTGCGTACCTTGCATAATGCGACTAAAAATATCACGGCCAAATTCATCGGTTCCAAAGAAATACGACCTACTTGGACCACGTAATTTATCAGGGATGTTCATGGAATTCACATCATGTGGCGTGTAAAAGAAGCTGACAATCATCACCAAGAAGAAGCCGACGATAACAAGCAGACCAATGATTAAGTTTATGTTTTTCGTATATCTCTGTATAGTTTTCATCGTATCCACCTCTCATCGCAATCGAATTCTTGGATCTAATACGGAATATAAAATATCTACAATAAAGTTAATAACGACTACTGCGACCGTAATATACATGACAATCCCCTGTACTAATGGGAAGTCACGATTACTAATGGCTGTGATCAGCAGCTGACCAATCCCTGGCAATGAAAATACCTGTTCCACGATGATTGTTCCTGCGACAACCTCTGCCATAATCAATCCGAACACCGTCAAAATCGGAATCATTGAATTTTTTAAGACGTGCTTATACATGACATTTTGCTCAGACATTCCCTTACTCCGAATTGTACGTACGTAATCAAGCTGAATTTGCTCTAAAATCGCTGTTCGTACATAGCGGAAATTGACCGCTATTTGTGGGATAGCAATCGTAAATGCCGGAAGAATGAGCGTACTGAGCGCTCCTGAGACACTTTGCGACCACGGAATATAGCCACTAATTTTAAAGAAGCTAAACTTCATTCCTACATATAAAATGAGCATCATCCCAAGCCAAAATGAGGGAACAGCCATGCCGATTTGCGTCACAGTCGATAACGACACGTCACTTAGCTTATTTTGTCTGCGCGCCGCAAACATTCCTAACGGCAATGAAATCGTTAATACAATGATGAGGGTGAGCCCCGCCAGCGACATCGTTACAGGAAGTCTATCAAACAATAAATCTTTTACAGGCATCGAGAAACGAATTGAATTACCTAATTCCCCTGTCAATAATCCCTTCATCCAATCACCATATTGTTCATAAAGGGGGCGGTCCAAGCCAAGTTCAGACCGCAAATTTTCAATTTGTGTGGGATCCGCTTCCGTCCCTAACATCGTTCGAACAGGATCACCAGGTAAAATTTGAAAAACACCGAATGTAATCATCGACACTAGAAGGATGGTTGTTATTAACAGGATGAATCGACGTATTATATACATCATTTGCGCTCATCCCTTTCTAGTTAGAGAACTTTACCTCAGACATATCATGGAACCAGAATGGATAGCTCTTCAGACCCGTTACTTGCTTGTCTGAACCCCAAACGATTTGATAATCCGCGATATAAACTGCCGCTGATTGCTCAGCTAAGATTTCTTGTGCACGTTGGTAGTAGGCAATCTGTTTCGCCTGATTTGTTTCTTTCAGGACATCCATCATGATTTGGTCATACTCATCATTTTTAAACAGGAGGAAGTTTTCGCCGTCATTCGTTGAAATGTAGTCATTTAATATTTCATAGGCTGACGCACGACCCGTTAAATCGATCGTCGTCATTTGATAATCGCGACCAAAGTATACGCGATCTAGCCAAATACCCCATTCTACGACTTCAATTTCCACATCTACACCAATTTCCTTTAAGTTCGCCACCACGATTTGTGCAATATTTGAATACATATCATTGTGCGAGGATACGGTAATTTTTGTTTTGAAGCCGTCAGGATAGCCAGCCTCTGCTAGTAATGCTTTCGCTTTTTTCACATCTTGTGCATACATTTTTTCTAACCCTGTTTTTTGGTAGTCACCCATAGCTGGACTCATATTCGAGCCAAGTGGTACTGCATAACCTGCAAACACGGAGTCTATAATATCTGATTTACTAATGGCATAGTTCATAGCTTGACGTACTTTGACATTATCAAATGGTGCTTTTGTTTCGTTAAATGTCACGATTAACGATGAGTTATTATTTTGATGTGATAAAGTATGACTGCCCTCCACTTCACTTACGCGTTGCCAAGGTACACTCGTTAAGTCCACTTCATTGGCCATGAGGCTCATAATCGCTGCTTGGTCGTCTGATTGGAATGCGAACGTTACTTTATCTAAATAAGGTAAGCCCTCTTTCCAGTAGTTTTCATTCTTTGTCAACTCTAAATTAGTACCAGGAGAATATTTCACATAAGCGAATGGCCCGGTGCCGATTGGGTTTTCATTATGCTTGCCATCATTACTTTTTGGAATGATGGCCGATTGTCGTGCTGTTAATGAATATAAGAAATTTGAATTTGGCACTTTTAATGTAATGACAAAAGTACTGGCATCCGGTGCTTCCGTTGACGCGACATTATCGAAGTTATTCGACATTTTTTCGCCACCATTCTTGCCCATTAAACGATCAAATGAATATTGAATATCTTCCACTGTTACATCCTCGCCATTGTGGAATTTCACACCTGGGCGGATTTTAAATGTATAGGTTAATCCATCTTCAGAAATTTCATGACTTTCTGCAAGGCCCTCCTTCAACGAACCATCCGTTTCTGGCGCCATCAGCCCTTCAAAAATATTCAAGATCATTTGATAGGAAATTGAGGCTGTTGCTTTATGTGGATCTAAGAAGTCTGGGTCATCATTGACACGTACTACGATTGCTTGTGGAACATCTGTCGTAGAACCATCTGTACTGCCTTGGCTCGTGTCCTTACCATCATCACTCGAACATGCACTCATGATTAGACCAACTATCAATGTCAACAGTAGTAAAATCCAATTTTTGCTCTGCTTCATCACTTTTCTCCCCCTTTGCCTTATGTGCTTTGTATACTTACATAGCTCTCAACATCCCCTAATTTGTCAGCGGCTTTAACCCCAACCACAATAGCTTCTTCCATAACCTTTGTTGCTAAGTGCCCAATATAGTCAACCGGATACGTTTGGTCGCCTGTGCCTAGCACAAAAATCGTATCGCCATCTAACATCGTGTGAACGGGATAAATCGTACGTGCAAGTGCATTTTGTGTGAGCTGTGCTATTTTTTTCGCTTCCGCTTTTGTTAATTTTGCGTTCACGGCTATCACACCAATCGTCGTATTCGTTCCAGACAATGCTTGTGATTGTGCATGCGCTTCTAAATAAGCACAACTATCAATCCATTGGGCTGTCTCAGCGTTACGTGCACCTACAAGGATTTCTCTCGTATCTGGATCCTTTACATCCCCGACGGCATTGACAGCGACGATCGCGCCTACTACTAGACCATCTTGTCCAGTCATAGAGGTACTACCTAACCCACCTTTCATGCAAAACTGTGGGCCCGCTAGCTTGCCGACTGTAGCGCCATATCCTGCTCCTGTATTGCCGTTCGCAAAAGCACCCACGACAGCATTTTTTGCCGCCTCATAGCCCATTTGCGCTGTCGGTCTTGTACGTGGATCACCGATAAATAAATCGAACAGCACCGCGCTTGGTACAATCGGAATTTTCGCGATAGCCGCGTCAACGCCTACTCCTTGTTCTTCCAAATAGTGCATAACACCTGTTGCCGCATCCAATCCAAATGCACTGCCACCCGATAAACAAATGCCGTGTACATGCTCAATTTCATTAATGGGGTCAAGCGCATCTGTTTCGCGTGTCCCTGGTGCTGAGCCTCGCACATCGACCCCACATATTGCACCATTTTCCACAAGAATCGCCGTGCAGCCTGTGATGCCTTCCCTATTTTCTTCATGCCCTACTTTCACACCAGGCACGTCGGTAATATTGCCAAACATCGTAAACACCTCGTTTTTCATTAATTTACGCTACGGTTTAAATCACTCTCATTCCCTATAGCAATGAGAGACTTCCAATCGATATTGAAAATTCAGATTATTTATCATGTAAAAAGCAAGCTACTCGTTGCTGTTCATTCATGTCTTGAAGTGTAGGCCGCTCCTGATGACATTTTTCCATCACAAATGGACAACGCGTATGGAACACACAGCCAACAGGTGGATTCATCGGACTCGGGAGCTCCCCTTGCAAGGGAATCACCTGTTTCGGCTCATCAAAATTCACAACAGGAATCGCGGATAATAATGCCTGCGTATAGGGATGGAGTGGTTGAGCATATAACTCTTTTTTCGTGCCAATTTCCACCACTCGCCCCAAATATAAGACCGCTACACGATCACTAATATGCTTGACGACACTTAAATCATGCGAAATAAATAAATACGTCAACTGGAATTCATCCTGTAAATCCATCATCAAGTTCAACACTTGCGATTGCACGGACACATCGAGTGCTGATACAGGCTCGTCCGCAATGATAAACTCAGGATTAATGGCAAGTGCACGCGCAATACCGATTCGTTGCCGTTGTCCACCTGAGAATTCATGTGGAAATTTTTGCATCGCATCTTCCGGTAAGCCAACCTTTTGTAAAAGCCCCTTGACTCGTTCTTTCCGTTGCTCTTTTGTTAACGTCAATTGTAACGCCATCGGTTCTTCAATAATGGTGCCAATACGCATGCGGGGATTTAGGGAGGCAAATGGGTCCTGAAATATCATCTGCATTTGATTACGATATTTTTGCAATTTACTGCCCTTCAAATGCTGAATCGGTTGCCCTTTATATAAAATTTCGCCCGCTGTCGGTTCAACAAGCTGTAAAATCGTGCGCCCAAACGTCGATTTGCCAGAGCCGGATTCCCCTACAATACCGAGTGTCTCACCACGAAATATTTCAATAGAAATATCATCAACGGCTTTAACGACTTTTTTCTCTTCCTTCATCGACTTTCGTTTCACAGGAAAGTAGGCTTTTAAATGATTGATTTCAAGTAAGACTTCTTTCTCCGTCATGCGCAAGCTCCCCCTTCTCTGTGAATAAATGACAGCGAACTTTATGCTCATCTTGGATATAAGAAACCTCTGGCTGCATATGCTGGCATTGCTCCATTTTAAACGGACAGCGCGGTGCAAAGCGACAGCCATCTGGCAATGCATAAGCTGGTGGCACAGTGCCTGGAATAGAAGGTAATCTTTTTGCATCCGTCTCAAGGCTTGGCATCGTTTTTAATAAAGCGCTAGTATAAGGGTGCTTCGGATTCAGGAACAACTCTCGTACTGGCGCCTCTTCAACGATCTGTCCTGCATACATCACCATCACGCGGTCGGCTGTTTCTGCCACAACACTCATATCATGGGTGATAAACAAAATCGCGGAATGATGCTCTTTCTTCATTTTCATCATCAGCTTTAGAATTTGTGCTTGCACGGTTACATCCAGTGCGGTTGTAGGCTCATCGGCAATCAATAGCTGAGGGTTATTCGACATTGCCATTGCAATCATGACACGTTGTCGCATCCCTCCTGATAGCTGATGGGGATATTCTGCAATAATCTTTTCTGCATTGGCAATGCCCACTTCTTTTAAGAGCATGAGCGATTTTTCCCACGCTTCTTTTTTGCCCACCTTTTGATGCCTGCGAATGGCTTCAATCATTTGATTGCCAATCGTAAAAACAGGATCCAGTGAAGTCATCGGCTCTTGAAAAATCATGCTAATTTCATTACCTCTTATATGACTCATTGCTTTACTTTTGTAGTCTAATAGATTGTTGCCATTCAGTTTAATGGTGCCTGCTGTGATTTCTCCAGGAGGTATCGGAAGCAAGCGCATAATCGACAAGGATGTAATGCTTTTTCCACTACCAGATTCACCTACAAGTGCGACGGTTTCACCTTTACGGATAAAAAAACTAACATCATCGACTACTTTTGCCTGTTTGCCATTTTTTAAATGAAATTGTATTTTTAAATGATCAACTTCTAACAGTACCGGCTTCTCTTGTGGTGCTCGTTCCACATGCTTCCCTCCTTCTCACGTACGATTGGGTGGTGCATAGCGTATCGCAATATTTTTCATTTGCGTGTAATTTCTTAATGCGACAAAGCCCTTTTCACGACCTATGCCACTCTTCTTATAGCCACCAAACGGCATTTGGATCCCACCGGCAGCCCCATAATTATTGACGAACACTTGTCCAGCCTTGACACGACTTGCCACATAGTGTGCCGTATCCAAATCCTTTGACCAAACACCCGCCACTAATCCATAATCCGTGCTATTGGCTAAAGCAATCGCTTCATCGACCGTTGTAAAAGTTAAGACGGTTAGCACTGGTCCGAAAATTTCCTCTTGTGCAAGCGCATGGTTTTCATCTACACCATCTAGGATTGTCGGCTGAATGTAATAGCCGTTTTCATAACCCGCAATCGACAGTGTTTCGCCCCCTGTAATGACATAGCCATCGTCTTTCGCCTGTTGTAGTAGTGCTGAAATCTTCGTGTATTGGCGCTCATTTAATAATGGACCCATATCGACGTCTGCTTCACCCGGACCGACAGTTAATGCTTGGAATCTTTCGACTAATTGAGCGATAAAAGACTCTTTGGCATGCTCTTCAATCAGCAAGCGTGCGCCAGCCGAGCATGTTTGCCCAGCATTTTGGACGATAGCACGAAGTACCCCCTCCACTGCCTGTTCCATTGGTGCATCCGCAAAGACAATATTCGGCGATTTCCCACCCAATTCTAAGGTCACAGGGACAACATTTTCTGCTGCTGCCTTCATCACGGCAATGCCTGTCGGGACAGAGCCTGTAAATGTAATATGATTAATATCAGGATGAGACGTTAAATAAGGACCTACATCACGCCCTAATCCCGTAATATGTTGAAAAATACCTTTTGGCAATTTATCGGCAAACCATTCGGTCATTGCGTGTGTCGTCAAAGGCGTATCTTCTGCACTTTTGACAATGACCGCATTGCCCATTGCAATGGCAGCTGCCACACTTCTTGCTGTGATTTGAATTGGGTAGTTCCACGGCACGATATGTACAGTAATCCCTACCGGCTCTAATACGACCGCATTTAAAAGTCCATCTTCAATCGGAATCGTATCGCCCATAACCTTATCCGCGGCTCCCCCGTAAAACTCAAAATAACGGGCAGCCGCTTCAATATCTGCACGGGCCTGCGTCAATGGTTTCCCAACATCACGGCATTCTAGCAGGCTCCATTCTTCTGCATGCATGCGAATATAACGCGCGCACTCGACGAGCAGTTGACCACGCTCAAACGCCCTAGTCTGGCGCCACTCTTCACTTTCAAATGCCAGACGTGCAGCTCGTACCGCTTCATTTACCTGTGCCTCACTCGCATTGATGATTTGCGCGAGTACTTCACCTGTAGACGGATTCGTCACATTTAGTAAATCCTCCCCATCTGCGTGTACCCAGTCACCATTTATAAACATTGGAATCTTTTGCATTTTACCCCTCCTATAAGCCACGGCCACCGTCAACATGTAAAGTTGTCCCTGTTACCATGCTCGCTGCATCTGATAATAAGTAACTAACCGCGCCTGCAATGTCAGTTGGATCGACTAAGCGCCCAAGAGGTACCGATTGGACAAAGACATTGTGCTTCGTTTGTTCCACATCTGCGCCATGCGCTGTAAATTGCGACAGCATCTGTGTATCAGCTGGTCCTGGATGAATTGTATTGACACGAATTTGATGGGATGCTAACTCAATGGCCATCCCGCGCGTAAAACTTTCCGCCGCCCCTTTCGAAGCAATATACGCTTGCAAACCTGGACGGGGGCGCACCGCAGAGATTGACGCGATCGTCACAATCGAACCCTTTTTCTGTTCCTTCATGTAAGGTACAATTGCTTTCGTCGTAATAAATAAACTCTTCACATTGACATCCATTAAACGATTCCATTCATCCATTGTTACTTGCTCAATCGGTGTCGCCGCCTGTGCAATACCTAGTGCATTGACGAGTCCATCTATTCTTCCATATTTTTCATACACTTCCTTGAAAACTGTCTGAATATGCTCCTCCTGCAAGACATTTGCCTCGTATGTTTGCAAATTTTCATGCGCAAGTTCAGCAAGTGAGGCTACCGATAAATCAAGCCCCACGACAATATTGCCCTGTGCAAGCTGGTGCTGAAGTATCGCTTTCCCCATACCGCCTCCAGCACCTGTCACAATCATAACTTGTTGCGCTACTGCCATCCTACACACCCCTTGCTGCTAGTTTCTTTTTGACAATTGCCTGACAGATAGCATCGCCCATCTGAGCGGTAGTCGCTTGCCCACCAATATCTGCTGTTTTCACAACCCCTTCACTTAACACCGTTTCAATTGCTGTTACAATAAGCTCCTCTGTGTCCGATCTACCAATATGCCCTAGCAATAACGCAAGTGACCAAATTTGCGCGATTGGATTAGCGATTCCTTTTCCTGCAATATCCGGTGCTGAGCCATGCACAGGCTCAAACATCGATGGAAATTCTTTTTCTGGATTCAAATTTGCGGATGGTGACAGCCCAAGTCCTCCAACAATCGCAGATCCTAAATCCGATAAAATATCGCCAAATAAATTCGACGCTACGACAACCTCAAAGTCTCGTGGTCGCTCCACGAAATAAGCCACCAAAGCGTCAATATAAATAGATTCCAACGTTAACGCTGGTGATGTTTGTGCAAGAATGTTTTTCGTATGCTCATCCCAAAACTTCATGGAGTGAATAATGGCATTCGATTTTGTCGCACTCGTAATTTTGGACTTGCCATATTTATGGGCATAATCACAGGCTGCTTGTACAATTTTTTCAATGCCAATGCGTGTCATAATGGTATTCTGAATGGTCATTTCCTGCGGTTGATTATGATAGATACGGCCACCACTATTAGAATATTCACCCTCCGCATTTTCTCGGAAAATAACAAAGTCTATGTCCTTACCATCTACAAGCGGTGAGGCAATACCTGGTAACGATTTAATTGGTCGGAAGTTCACGTATTGTTGAAATTGCTTGCGAATGGGCATGATTAATTCCCATACCGTGACATCATCAGGGACACGCGCATCACCAATTGCACCGAACAAAATCGCATCATAGCCCCTTAATATATCCAAAGCATCTGCGGGCATCATACGACCATGCTGAAGGTAATAGTCTGAGCTCCATGGGAAGATCGTTGTTGCTATTTGTAATGACGGGTCTTGCTCCTGCAGTTTTGCAAGAACCTTCAAAGCTTCCTCCATTACTTCCTTGCCAATGCCATCACCTGGAATAACCGCTATTCTTGTTGTTTTGACCATCACGCATCACCTGCTAAAAATTTTAATGCCGCTAAACGATAAATCGCCGTTGTTTCTGCCAGTTCTTCAATATCGACATACTCATCTATTTGATGTGGAATTTCACGATCACCAGCGCCAACTGTCACGATAGGTACGCCATGTACATGGAGGAAAGTGCCGTCCGTTGCCCCTGGGACACCGTTATAAATCGGTTCTTTATCCGTCACTGCTGCCACTGCCTCGTAAATGGCTTGTACGACAGGTTGTTCTTTTGCCGTTGCAGTCGCTGGACGATTATCGAGCACTGTGAGCTCCGCTTTAAAATCAGGGTCATCTGCTTGCAAACGTTGAATAATCGCCTCAATCTTGCCAAGGAGCTCGTCATGATCCTGCGCTGGCACAGTACGAATATCAAGCGTCGTCATACAGTGATCTGGAATGACATTAATTTGCGCGTCACCTTTAACCGGCGCTCGTAAAATCGTCGGCGTAATGGACGGCCAGTTTAACATGGGATCTCGTCCCAAACGCGTCTGCTCTTCTTTTTCTAATTTTTCAAGTTCGACGATAAAGCGTGCCATTCGCCAGTTAGGATTAATACCACTCCAAGAAATAGCTCCATGCGCCATTTTGCCAAAAATATCTACTTTTAATCGAATCGCTCCACGTTGTGCAATGCAGACATTGTTTTCTTGAGGCTCACAAATGATGGCCCCGTCTACCCCATCTGCCCAGCCTTTTTTAATAAAATCTTTAATGCCGAGCATTAGCCCCTCTTCATCGCAAGGTATACATAAAATAATCTTGCCTGTAAATTCTTCCTGATCCAGTAACAATGATTGACAAGCTGTAATCATACAGGCAAGATTTCCTTTTGTATCATTCGTGCCGCGTCCATACATACGACCATCGATAATTTCCGCACCAAACGGATCATAGGTCCATGCTTCCCGATTTCCTTCTGTTACAACATCTGTATGTCCTTCAAATAACAAGGTCTTTCCTGGCTTACCCGAATCAATAATGCCAATCACATTCGGTCTCCCAGGTACAACTTCCTCCACATGAGTTTCAATACCGATATCTCGTAAATACTGTGCTACAGTATTGGCCACTTCTTGCTCATTGCCATTTGGATCATTTTCTCGAAATACACTATCAATCCTTACGAGTTTCTGTGTCAGTGCGATGACCGTTTCACGATCACGCACATAGGATTCCGTTGCCTTTAAGCTTGTTGCTGTCATTTAGAAGCCCCCTTATTTAAAAGAATATTCAGAATTTACTTTATTTTAACATTGTATATTTACCAATATATTAGACAATTTGTTAATAAATCATAGAATCATATTAACTTTTTGTTTAGCTGACATTTGCTAGTTTATGACGAAATTTTCTATAAAATAATATATTTTACTTAGAAAGAACTTTTACTTACGTCGAATTTTTTTTCAAATCCTTTAGGATACTGAGTGGTTCTTCCCTTCACCTGAGCGGTTGTCGTGACTACCTGAGCGGTTCTTCCCTCCACCCGAGCGTTGCTGATCCTGACCCGAGCGTTTGTCGTGACTACCTGAGCGGTTCTTCCCTTCACCTGAGCGGATGTCGTGCCTACCTGAGCGGTTCCTCCTTCACCCTGAGCGATTGCGCTGCCTACCCGAGTAGTTATTTATTCCCCCAATAAAAAAATCAGCGACTCATGATTAGAGTGCTGATTTTCCCTCAATGATTATTGTTGACGAGATTGCGTCATTTGCTTCCATACAGAGCCTTTTGCTTCCTCACCCTGTTCAATACGGGCAATCGCCATCTTCACTTGGAGTTTAACTTCAAACTCCTTATCATCTTGCGCTGCTTTTAATGCTTGTAACGATTTCTCTGTGCCCACTTCATATAAATACATAGCCGCGCGCCAACGAACGAGTTTATTTTTGTCCTGTAATGCTTGTTGAATCGCCTCTTCAAATTCAACTAAACCTAGGTCACTCATACAATCCCCTGCCGTACGACGCACCGCAGCACTTTTATCTTGCAACGCTTTTTCCAAATACGGCACAACCGCAACATCTTCAATCATGCCTAAGTAAACCGTAGCTAAGCGTCGAATGGACATTTGTTCATCTTGCAACGCTAAATCTAAAAGTGGTAAATCGTCTAGTTCAGGATCAGCCATTTGGTCGAGTAATTGGAATCGTTTTTCCCACTCAGGTTGTTGGAACTGCTCCACAGAAATTTTTAACTTAGCAGGCTTTTGATTAATTTTCTCAGAATCATTTATCGTTGCCACAATTTCAGCTAAGCGCTCCGCTGAATAGGTCACATCGATTTCCTGCTTCACCGCTTCGGCAATTTCCTCAAGCTCCCCATAACGTACGCCATAGTCAATCCACTTACGCTGGAAAATGTAGTTTTCATCTTCATCGGTATCAATAATTTTATTAAAAGTATCGACAAAGCGCTCCCCACAGCTTACACGATGTTCTCGCTGATTATCAAACACCTTTACTTGTAGAGGCACTTGTTTGTAAAACTGTACATGGACGTACACTTCACCATAAAATTCATTCGCCATCTGTATGTCATTAGCTTCCTGTACATCTTCACCCAACACTTGTCGAATGCTCGATAAAATACCTTCCCAGGCGTACTTCGCATTACGTTCGACCGCAAAGAAATCAGCTACATGATAAACACCTTTAACGCCTTCAATTGCTAAAATAGCTGCCGCCTCGCCAGTAGCTTGATCTTTATTGTCCTTTGTAAAGTTATAGCTTTTACCAAACGGTAACTCCGTATCCACGATAATTTTCATAGAGTTAGGACTTGGTGTCGGTTCAATTGTTATAATCTTCATGTAGTACGCTCCTTATCCGTTTACGATTTCATCTAAGTACGACCATCTTTCAATGAGATGCTCATAGTGTCCATTTAGCTCCTCTAGTTTAGCCGTTAAGTCCTGCAGCTTCGTAAAATCAGCACCAGCGTTTGCGATGCCTTCCTCTGCTTCCATAATTGCTGTCTCTGTTTTTTCAATATCCACGGCAATGGTTTCCCATTCTTTTTGCTCTTTAAATGATAATTTTTTCTTCTCTACCTTTGGCTTATCCGCCTTCGGTTTCTCTATTTTTTGTGCATCCACCTTGACAGCTGCCTGCTGCTCACGCTTCTGTAAGTATTCACTATAAATATCGAGTGACTCTTCTACATGACCTTGACCATCCAAAATCCATAACTTCTTGGCAATCCGATCGAGGAAGAAGCGATCATGGGAAATGGTGATAACCACGCCTGGGAAATGCTCGATGAAATCCTCTAACACCCCTAGTGTTTCAATATCTAAATCATTTGTAGGCTCATCCAGTAAAAGCACGTTCGGCTGTTCCATCAATAACTTTAATAGATGCAGACGTTTGCGTTCCCCACCGGATAGCTTACCGATTGGTGTGCCATGTGCATGCAGCGGGAATAAGAAACGCTCAAGCATTTGAGCTGCCGAATAGCGTACGCCCTCTGCATCTGTTATATCATTTGAAGCTTCACGAATATATTCGATCATGCGCTCGTTTTCATTCATTTTCGGTAAGGTTTGTTTGAAATGGGCAATCTTCACCGTTGAGCCGACATGAATCTCTCCTGCATCGGGTATCATCTCACCCGCCAGCATGTTGAGTAATGTTGATTTACCAACACCGTTAGCACCAATGATGCCGATACGATCGCCTTGTTGTAGTAAAAAGGCAAAGTTCTCTAAAATCTTTTGTGAACCAAACGCTTTTGAGATACTTTCCGCCTCTAATACTTTACGGCCAAGACGAGTTGTTGCTAGGCCCAATTCAAGGGACACGTCATCTGTCTTACGTTCTAAGTTATCCTCTAACTGTTCGAATCGTTGAATACGTGCCTTTTGCTTTGTTGAGCGCGCCTTCGCCCCACGACGAATCCATTTTAATTCCGAGCGGTAGCGGTTGCGGTCCTTTTGGGCAGATGCCGCAGCCATTTCTTCACGAATAGCACGGGCCTCTAAAAAGTCACCATAATTCCCCGTATGACGATACAAGGTTTGGTTGGCTATCTCGTAAATATGTGTGGACAATTCATCTAAGAAATAACGATCATGGGTAATGAAAATCACAGCACCCTTTAAGCGTAATACCATTTCCTGTAACCATTCAGTAGATTGGACATCTAAATGGTTGGTCGGCTCGTCCAGTAAATACAAATCGGCCGGTTCTATTAATACCTTCGCTAAAGCGACACGTTTTTGTTGACCACCTGATAGCGTTAATACTTCCTTATCAAACATTTCAATGCCAAGCTTTGTTAGTGCTGTTTTGGCAAGCGCATTGACATCCCACGCCTGCTCCTCATCCATACGATGCTGTAAGCTAAATAACGTTTTTTGTAAACTTTCAGATGTTGGATTTAAAGCGAGTGCTGCAACGGTCTCTTCATATTCACGATTAAGTTTTAAAATCGGTGAATCACCTGAAAACACGGCCTGTAATACAGTTTCGCCGCCATTAAAAGTCGGCTCTTGCGGTAAATAGGCTACGCGGTATTTATTGGGGCGGTCAATATCCATAGCATCTGCCTCGATTTGATCAGCTAAAATAGAAAGCAACGTTGATTTACCAGTACCATTAATGCCGATTAAACCTGCACGCTCTCCTTCATAAAGGGTAAATTCGATATTTTGAAAGAGCGTTTTATCGCCCACCGTTTTCGTTAAATTTTGTACGATTAAATGACTCATTACGTTTTCCATCTCTTTCGTTTTAGGTGTTGTTAGTGCCCACACTATTTTTACATGTAAACATCTCTATCTATACTTTTTATTGATATCCTTGTTTATCATAACATCAAACAAAAGGTAAACAAAGGACAACAAACTTTTCCTGTCGTGTAAAGTAGAAGTACCTTATAAACCCGTTGCTTTCCGCTGCGGCGGACGCTTTTCACGGGCATGGCTTCAGTCACCTCGTCGTTACGCTCCTGCGGGGCCTTCCTCTCAAGCTGTTCTTAGCAGAAGTCGCCGCCTGCGCTCCAATCAACTAGTGTCCTATTCAACGACAACGAAAGAAGGCAGAAGACAGTATAAATCCAATCCACTTCAATGCGCAAGTTGTCCGTTATTGGCTCCATGTACGACAAGTAAGAATCATCGAAAAATCATTGAACGTCATATTTGGGCGCGTCATGTGGAAGAAGCCGATCATTTCTACATCATCAAAGTGACATGAAACGAATCTATGCACGTCGAAAAGAAACGATTGAACGTGTATCATTAGAGTGATTTTGTATGTTTAAAAAGGATTTTATTCTCAATGACTACATAAATAATAGTGAAATGGTAATATTATCTTAAATTAGAAATTTAGAATAATTTTTAAAGGAGTTATATTTGTGATAATTAAGCATAACATTTCATCTCTAAATACAAATAATAGATTAACACAACATAAGAAAAAGGCTGATAGTGTATTAGAAAAACTGTCTTCTGGATTTATAATCAATAAAGCTGGAGACGACGCGGCGGGTTTAGCAATTTCTGAAAAAATGCGCAGTCAAATACGTGGGCTGAATATGGCCGGGTAAACAGCCAGAAGGAATCTTGCAACTTCTTCAATGAAATATTTCAAACAAAGCCTTAATAGTTATTTTTTTATAAAGGGAAGAAACGATGTCAAAAGGAGGGCTTTCATGCCCTCCTTTTTCTGTACAATTTTTTTATATGCTGATTTACTTCAAATCCATTTTAAATAGCATTCCTATAAAAATTTTTTTCACAATAAGCAGACACATTTATCTTTCACATGCCCAACCATCACCATCACGATCATGTTTTTTAGCATAAGCTGGGTGAGAAGAATCTACTCCATTTGGATAATCCTTACGAAGTTCTGTGCAATTTTTATATGTTGATTTACTTCCATTTGAAGTATTAGTATTTGACGAGCTGCTTGGTTTACTACTTGTTGTCGCATTCGGATTTTTTGAACTTAAATTAGAATCTACGACATAACCCTCAGAAGAAGAAGTTGTCACGTATGACCACCCAGCGATTGTAGAATGAACTGATACTTCTTCATTTTTATAAAGTTCTCCAACATTAATTCCAGAAGGACTTGCAATATTCCTCACAACAAGGTTACTCGATACAACGTATTTAGTTGTTGGTTTCGTATTACTCATAAAGTTAGTAGCTGCATACCCAATCACATTTCCATACTGTACTAATGACAATCCGTCTCTTACTGATCCAAAGTCTTTTACGACCATCTTATGTTGCAATGTTGCAACCGTCTTCCCTTTTAATGAAGGAGTTTCTTTTACAACTAAACCACTTTTAGAGCTAGCTATTTTAATAGTATATTGAGCATCTTCAAGTGCAGAACCATTAATATAACCATCTATGATTTTATCGTCGCTAGTTAGATATGTTATACGAGAAAATGAAACGTTATGATTCTCGCTAATTAAAGTAACAAAAGTGCCTTTCTCTACAGTACCTAGCACTTTGGAATTAGAATCTGGTTTTTCATATACCTTAGTTGAAGAATTTATAATTTTTACTTCTTTAAAAGTATTTGCGTCAGCTACATCAAATTTGAATGTAAATGCTAACAATAATGTCATGAATATTACTAGTGTTTTAATTTTCATGTGTAAGTCTCCCTTAACATTTTATTGTTTATTTTTCGCAAGCCCCTCCATCTCCATCCATTTTCTTGTCGTAAGCTGGATGTGATGAATCAACACCGTTAGGATAAACTTTATTTAATTCTGTACAATTTTTAAAATATTTTTTCGTAGGTGTTAGTTCTGGCTGTGGGAAAGGCTCTGATGTATTGTTTCTTTTACAGGTTCAGTAACAGATGGAACAGGATTAACTTTAGGTGGAATAAATTCCTTTGCATTTATTGAATAAGTGCTTCCATTTGTAGTTACAACGATTGTCCCATCCTGTACTGTTGAATAAATCTTACTGCCTACAGCCTTCATGTTAGCTATGACCTCATCATGTGGATGCCCATAGCTATTCTCTTTTCCATATCTTAAAATAGTTGTCTCAGGGGCTTAACAGCTTTTAAGAAGTTCAATGAGCTACTAGATACGAGCCATAATGTCCAGCTTTTAAGACAATAGATGCATCATTTGTATCTAAAACATTAGCATCCACATTACTTGCTGGAACATCACTAAATTTTGTAGCACGCTGCGTACCATTTAATCCAACGGCTTTAGCCCCATTACGGCAACCTCTTCACGAGTGACAATATCTGACACTCCATATTTACTACTTTTGCCGATGACATTCTTGCTCAATAAATATGTAATGTCATTGTAGTTTGGACGTGGTGTGGCACATAACTAAATATTTGTGCGGCCTCTGTTTTAACTGGTAAAGCAAAAGCAAGTCAAAATAGATCGTACTTTTTTATAATTTTTCCTCCTTCAAAATTATTATACACAAATTGTTGTAAATTGGTATAATTGTATTATATTAGAATGAAATTATACGAGCTTGTGTGCTAAGCCTTAGTTTATTTTCTTTAAGATGGTAGTATTCTAAGATAGAGAAAGGTCTGTTATTTTACAATGAGGGCAGCCAAACGAATTAAGGCAAAAAAAGTCTGATAGTATACCGAACTCACCCCTTACAAGCTGATTAACACTAAAGAAAGTTTCATACTTTATTGACTTCAATTTATAACCTTTATCCCCTTCTGTCCATATGAATTCTGCCTTTTATTTTGAACATGTTCAGCCATTTCAGTCTGCGCCTTTTTATTTGTTTCTTTGTTTGACGTTTATTCATACTAAATCCTTCCTTTATGTTTCACTTCAATGAGCATCTTGTTTTGACATGTAGATGCCTGTTCCTTTCATCTACATCGCTCAAAATACAAAAAGCAGAAAATTGGTAGCCATTGTAATTTCATAATAGATGTAGAAGTAACAGTATCTCTAAAAACATACCTTACGTGTTGCGATATAATTGTTTGAGTTGTGCAACAATTATGATGCTTATGACTACAAGCAAAAACCAAGAACTGATTTTACTAAAATGTACAAGATTCCAAGAAACAGCTTGATTTGGATACTGCCATGCGCCAAAGAATGTCGCAATATTTTCAGCAATCCATATAAAAAAGCCAATCAAGAAAAAAGAGAAAATAATTGGCATCTTATATATCGTTTTTCGCACTGAAAATTTTACAGAAGTGCGTGCAAATACAATGAACAGTAAAATAGTTAACACCCAGCGAAAGTCATAAATAAAATGATGTGTAAAAAAATTTCCATAAATCATCAACCCTAGTGGAATGGTCAAATAATTTGGCGGCCAACAATACATCTTTAAGTTAAATCTACGCCACGCTTGGCAAATATAACTAGCAACACTTGCATACATAAAACCACTATATAATGGCACGCCAAAAACTTTTGTTAGTGCTTCTTCTGGATATGCCCATGAATTGAAATGAACTTTATATATTTCTAACACTAGTCCAATAATATGAAATAGTAATATAACCTTCATCTCATCTTTTGTTTCAACTTTGAATTTATACATTAAAAATTGAGCGATTAGACAAATAACTAGGATAATGTCGTAACGTGATAATCCAGGTATATTAATAGTTTTTGACAGCGCGAGTGTTATAAAAATTACCACAGGAAAAACACACGATAAAGATTGGTGGTAGGCAAAATAAAATAAATTTTTCATTGTTTTCATATTGTAATACCGAAAGCATCGACATGCTTAGTTTTGTACCTCGACAAACCCCTTTTTAGTTTTGTAATCATTTACTTCCTCCGAAATTACAATGTGTCTACTAAAAAATCTTATAAAACATCCCGATTATGGAATAATACGCTTGAAACAATAGGTGACCCCACAAAATGGATCATTACAATGTAAAATTGGTATCTGCGAATGGAAGGCTCCACCCGACATTTACTCCTCCCTCGTTCAAATCATATTCCTCTTTTAGCATTTGCTATTTTTCATAATACAGATAATAACTACAAAAATAATTATAGTCAATATCATTTTATCGAAAATCGATAAAAAAATATTGTTTTTACAAATTAAACACCTTGATTTTATACACAAAAAAGCCAGGTACTCTACATTTGAGCCCTGGTCAATTGTTGTTTAGATGGCCAATAAAGGACTTTGCAGTGGACAAGAAAAATTCTGCAGCGCGAAAAGCAGAGAGGTAGCCTTCAAAAAGACCACCTCTCTGCTTTCTTGTAGTGCAAATGTTACTGCGACTAGAATGTAGTGTGACCTACTCCCAGTGCCTTTTAAGGAATGTTAGTTTTTATTTACCTATTTCATTTCGTAATTGCTGTAAAAAGCTTTCCATAAATTGATGGCGTTCTTCAGCCATTTGCTTGCCTTTATCCGTTGTCATTAAATCCCTCAACGATAACAGCTTCTCGTAAAAATGTGTCACAGACGAAGTGTTTTTACTGCGATACTCCTGCTCCGTCATAACCGTGCGAGCTTCCTCTGCCTCATCGTACAGCTTACGTCCCTTCGCGCCACCGTAAGCAAACGTCCGTGCAATCCCCACCGCACCAATGGCATCTAAACGATCGGCATCACGAACAATTTTCGCTTCAATCGAAGTCGCCTCTAGCTCATTGCCACCATTAAACGATACTTGTGCGATGCAATCACGAATATGTTGCTTTTTCGCCTCGCTCATTGGTAAGTCAGTAATGAATTTCTCTTCCTGCTCTTTACTATCGGTATATTTTTTATCGCTCACATCATGTAAAAGCACCGCCATTTTTACAACCTCTGCGTCTGCCTCAGGCTCAGTATGTAAAATCGCTAACGCATTGTGATAAACGCGCTCAATATGTTGAAAGTCGTGACTCGCATCAAATTGCTCATAAATGCCACGAACCTTTTCTATTAAATCATTCATCTCGTGTACTCCGTCCTTTCTCTTTACAAATCCCACACAAACGGATGCCAAGACGTAAATCCACATCCTCTATGTGACTAAATTAATGATATAGTAAATTTTTTATTCATTCATCACACTTAAATAAAGATCTAACGAATCATTTACTTCTGCTATAACCAACTGAATAAAATCATCGACATCTTGCATTGTCTGAGCTTTATCTAACGCTTCATAATAAACTAGACGATTTTCCACTTTAATCACCACAGGTGGATAACCATCTTTCATCAGCTCTAGGTTCAATAACAATCTTGATGTTCGGCCATTGCCGTCGATAAATGGATGAATGCCAACGAAAATCACATGCAGCATAGCACCTCTTACAGCAGGATGTAATTGAATCCCCTCGGTATTATACCAATCCATTAGCTGCTCCATCTTTTCAACAATGAGGAAAGGAGCTGAGGGTGTATGCTTTGCACCTGAAATAAACACTTGTTGGTCCCGATATACACCCGCACACTCGTCATCTATCCCCTTCAAGACAAGACGATGGAGATTCTTAATGTGCCATTCAGATAACGGTTCTTTTTTGTGAACAAGTTCTTCTACATACGAAATGGCATCACGGTGATTAATAACTTCTAAATGCTCCCGCATCGTCTTCCCGCCGACTGTGATTCCTTCAAGAACAACCTTTGTTTCATGAATTGTTAATGTGTTGCCTTCAATGGCATTTGAATTATACGTCCATTCTAATAATAACTTTTCACGCAAACTTTTCAATGTATATTTAGGAAGTGGTCGAAGTGCATCTAAACGCGCTTTTTTTTCATTTATTTGATTTATCACTATGCTTCCTCCTTCCAACTTTTATCCTACTTAATCAACGCCCTCGATAATTGAATATTATTCGTGATACGAGGCGATTGTTTAACATCTTACATATTTGCGTTTGAAGCCAATTCTTCCTTTAGCTACTTCCTTTTGAATGCCTTCATAAGCGTGAAGGAAACTACTTTTTTTATTGTCCTTTTTGAGTTCTACTGGACCTACTTCTTTTGCAGTTTCAACCGCCTTGTCGTGAAGCGGTAAATATGAAACGCCCACCGTGTTTAGGAAATTATTCATAGCAGATTTCGTTCGTTCAGGCGCATCGTGAATCGTATTTTTCACAATTTCAAGCATATTGGCAATCTTGCTTTCGGAAAATTCAACATCTGAGCGATTCCCTAAAAGCCAGCAGTAGCAACTCCACCCCGCTGACATTCTCAGCTCTTCACCACTTGCGATCCATTTATCAGCAACTTCTTGTGCAATATCCGCTTCCGCTAAAGTTACTGCTACCACATAATCAGACAACATATAAAAATAGGCCGAATCCATCCATCGATCAAAATCCGACTCCGTCATTGCTTTTGGATCGGCAATAATGCCTGCAAAGTACATTGCATCGTAGTTCCCTGTAGCATAAAGCTCTTCAGCTAATGGTTGATTGATTTTTATTTTCTTGGCTATTGGCTTCATCGCACCTGTAGCCACGCCAAAAAGCGGCTCATGCGCCCCATTGGACATGTAAATTTTTTTAGTTCGTTCCTTGCCAAGTGCTTCAAGCTCCTGCATCACCATTTCAAAATTCATTGTTTGCACTTCCTTCATTTTGGAGTATCCCCCACTATTTTGCCCATCAAATATATCACCATTATCCTATAACAAACTATCCTTTGTCAGCTAAGATACCTTCTCGAATCACTACTTTGCAACACTATCAAAGTTTAGTGAAAAAGAAATATTACGAATTCATGGAATAAGACCGACATCTCTACCTAACCTTAGAGCTTCTTTAGAAGAGAATGGATACTCCATAAAAAAAAATAGACACTTAGTTCAACAAAAAAAGCAGTAATCCCAATTGGATTAACGCCCCTGTTCTTATAAGAAGAACCTCTTTTTATTAAAAAGTATATGTCACAAAGAACTACAAAGAATAGAGAAACTTATATGGAGATGGCTATTAAGTAATACGATTCTGGATTAGAAAAATAAGAAACTTGCTCTTCTTTTCTATGCCCTACTAAATTAAGAATCTACTGCTTGATATGTAGTCATTACTTCACTTCCTTCTCGAAATGTATAGAATCTAAAGTCATTGTAAACATTAGTAATTAAATAAATTATACAACGACAATTAATAGTGAAAACTTCATATTCTTAACTACTAGGTTAAATAAAATAAAGCATGAGAAAAAATATAGCCTCACGCTTTATTTATTAAAATTCTTTAACCCATTGTTCAGTTTCAAACATAAAAGTTACATACATCTGCATGTTCAACATTTAATTCACGTTGGAGATAATCAATGAAAGACTGAAACATTTCTTCGTTTATCTCTTCTTTTTTGTTATTTAATTCAATATTGAGCGAAGAGAATTTTATCGTGTACACCATGAAGGTCTTGACATCGGGCTGTTCATTGTACAGGAAATTGTCGTTTTGCATCATGGCAGTATTCATTTAACAAGGGTTCCCTATGAGAAAACGGTCTTTCAAATACGACTTCCTAGCCACCATCACAAAATAAAAGGCTTGTAAGTAAATACCTCCCTCACAGCCCCTAGTAAAATTATATGCTTGCCAAAACTACTGCTTTTGATACTGCATAATACGATGTAAAAATGCCACAAACTGCGCACGTGTCACAGGTACATTCGGGCGGAAATAGCCATTGCTCCAAGCGCAATGCCTTCACGCTCCAGCACCGCAATATAGCCTGCGCTCCAGTGCTCGCTAGCTACATCCGCAAATGAAATCGTCCCCTCAGGTGTTAGTCCAAGCACACCAACAAGCACCTTCGCTAACTGTGCACGTGTCATATTACATCCATAAATATTTCAACAAAAATTCCTAAATACCCCAATTTCTTTTTAGTTAAATGTGGTTAACTCTTCTGAAATAGAATTTAAAAAACCTTTCTCAAACATAATATAGTATTTACTATCTATCATTTCCGATTTTATTCCCTCACTTATAGATAACGATTTTACGGAATTAATTTCTATTTTATTCTCTAACAAATGATCAATTGATGTATTGGCTTCTATTTTAGTAGTAAGTTCTTTTAATTGTGTTTGTGGGATTTCGTTTTTTGTTTTATTAATAACAGCACTAATGAGGTTTAATAGGTTTTCTTCACCTAAGTTGCTTCCCTCTCCCACTGTAGCCGCCATCATTAATGCCACAACTTCTTCGGCATTCAAACGATGCGGTCCTTTTTCGAAGTCAAATGCTACTCTAGTTATCGCTCTTACACGATTATCTTCTTGCAAGTCGTAATCTATACCATTCACGGAATCAATTAGCGTTGAAATGGTTTCTAAATCGATAACTGCATAATAATCAATTGGTAAATCTAATAGTTTTGAAACGGTTGTTCTTACATTTTCAGCGCCGCCAAAATTATAAGCAAATAACAATTTATCGTACAAAGTAGTCCCATCATTGTTAGCTGCTATCGGCGCATACGTATTATGAGGAATCGATAAAACTTTCATCATCTTTTTATCTTTACTATAAGTAAGTAGAAGGTTAAGATATATTCGATTATCCATTTCTTTCGACTTCACCGTAATTAAAGTGGTTAAAAATCCAGCTTCCTCAACCACTGGTTCATTTTCAACACTTGTATTAGATTCTTCATTAAAGTTTCCAGGGAAAATCAATGGAAGAAACAAAAACATACACAAGCCCACCACTAATAAAGAAACTGTAAGTGGAGCGAATTTTTTTGAAGAAGAAACAAGCGATTTTTTTTGTGTATTATTATTCTTCTCCAGTTTATGAATTTGTTCAAATACTTCATTACGGTCTTCTTTCGTAAATCTTAGTTCTTGTTCAGACGTATTATAAAATTTATCTCTTAATCGTTTATCTTCCATTAAGTTCTGCCTCCTTTATCATCGACTCTAATCTTTGTTTTGCTCTTCTTAATCTAGTTTTCACTGTATTAACTGGAATATCCAAAACTTTGGCAATTTCCTCTGTCTTTAATGAATCATAGTAGTATAGATAAACCACTTCCCGATACACTTTTGGAAGAGAAAAGATAGTATCTTTTATTTCTTCATTATTGTAATTATCGATAACTGTTTTTTCTGTTGATGGTAATATTGACTTTGCTGTTTCATTTATAAAACTTTTTACCTGTACCATTTTGTAATTCCAACTTTTTAAATAATCTTTACATTCGTTAATTGTTATACGATAGAGCCATGTTTTTATTTGTGCGTCAAATCGAAACGAATCAAGGTTTTTGTAACATTTGATAAACGTATTTTGAACCATATCCTTAGCAATCTCTGTATCTTTTACATAAGAAAATGCCAATCGTATCAACTCATTACCATATTCAATCATCATTTTTTCTAATATGAAATCTTTTTCTTCTCTGTCCAATCTACTACCCTCCCTTTCAACCTACTTCAAATTCTGCTATTAGACGATTATCAAATCATAATAGGTTCAATTTTAAAAAAATTTATTTTAACAAAGATTCTCTTCTAATCGGCTTTTAATATTTAATTGATTTTTATAAATATTCCGTAAAAAATCTGTTTAAAATACTGCTTAAAATCAATTTCAATCATTTGTTGAGAATCTTCATTATCAATTGTTAGTAGCACACTTGCTTTTTACCGAACACCACCTAAATCACCTTCTTTATAGTTACAAAGAAAATGTCAAGAACAAGGCAAGGTAATTCTCCAATTGATTATCCTTTAAATATCAATAATTCTACATAATAAAAAAAGCCAAAAAATGGTTTGTTGATGTAGTCAATTCATTCGTATAAAAAGGCTTTTTAAATACATTCTATAAAGTAAGGCTTATATTTTCATGAAAGGACAAATCGTCTATGGATGGTGGAAAGCCTTAACAAAAGGAGGGAAATTTCATGGCGTATCTATGCTGTTTTTACAAAAGTAATCACGGAAGGCCTGGTATTACCAAATGTACGACACAAGATTTTTGTCCTACTCAGGATGGCTATACTCTAACACATCAACATGAGACTGAACTGTGTGAAGAATGTCCGCCTGGAGGTGGAGTTATGAAGGCTACTGGGTGTGATGAATGTTATCAAGGTGTAATGTATGACACTGATCCTGCTTTATACAAGGATGATTTAGATAAAAATAATAAGTAAAATCCCTCGAATAAAAAAGGTTTATTATTCGAGGTTGTTTTTTTATTGTTTGTCACTACTTAATGACAAGAACTTATGGACCTACAGTTTATCGTTTATTATAAAAAATTTGGAGGACATTTTATGTTAGAAGTTAAACTGGATATTTTTTCATGAAAACCCAACCCAATTTTGGTTTTATCAGAGGCGGAAGAGAAGGAACTGCTTAAACTATCTGATCCTACTCAAATTTCACAGGTGGATACTCCTGACTAGCAGTTTGGGCTATAGGTGTCTTTTTATTTCGTTGCCTTTTCTAAAATACTAAAAACTTTCTTTAATATTCATAGCAATTTTAAATAGGCCATTCTTATCTCTAATAAAATCACTTGCACTATCAACCTGACTTGTTATGATAATAGGCACATAAATTCAAAAACATACATATTAAGGAAATAAAGAAGACCACCCATTATGGACCGCATTCCTATTGTTAGTTAGTGTCTAACAATAGGATGATGTTTCATCACACTGAGTGGTCTTTTAATAATGTTTGCATGCTTGATAATAGTACTAAAAATTAATCTTCTCTATTTATAAACCTAATATGGATAGAACGACGACATATCCTCAAACAAACAATTATACACACTTGGCGTTCCTTCTCTTAATTCTAAAGTAATATTTGGTACTTCTAAGGTTAAATCATTGTCATCTAAAAGGGTATATTTAATTTTTTTTAAAAATTGTTGCACAATTATCTCATAATTTAAGTGTTCCTTTAAAAATGGAATGTCACTAGCTGACATCTCTGGTTGATTATTTCTTAATGTACTTTTCATCCTCTATTACCTAAAATGGTAATGAAAGGGGAATATATATATGGATGATTTAATTTTGATTATCTCGATTTTGAGTCTTACAGCTATTATTATTTTAATTATTTTAGCAATTGTTCAATTTGCAAAGAAGGACAAAGAAAATATGAAACAAATCAAGTTTGCAGGTATTGCATTAGCTATATTGATTATTGTGTTTATTGGATTTATTTCAACAACCGATTCAACTAAAACTTCAAAAGATAATGAAGGTGAGGCAAAAGCTAAGGAAGAATTAGAAAATAATCTAAAGTAAAGTAGTCACTCAAACGAGTGGCTTTTTTAATGAGAATTTTTAGTACAATAGGAAAAATCCCATTTTACTGTTAGTTAAACAAAATACTTTCATTTATATAAAGATGTCGATATTAACTATTCATATTATGTTAGAATTCAATTGGAACGTTCCACTAATGGGTTAAAAAGGAATTTTTATTTATTATGAAAAAATTTGTTTCTACATTTTTATCCCTTTCTTTAGTTTTCTCTTCTGTGGGTTTTTCAGCCTCAGCATCTGAACTGGATTCTAACAATGAGGAAAGTTTAGAGAATACATATCAAACGTATGATGAATATTCATATGTTAGCGGTATGGAATTCATTGTTGAAAACGATGATTACTTGGATCTTATAGAGTACTATAGTTATGAAGGTGATCCAGTTATTGAATCTAGAATTCCTGTTTTTTTAGCTCCACTTTCTGTTGCTTTGATCCGCACAGCTCAATTAATGAAACAATTTACAAAGCATGCGCTTGATAGAGGTGGAGATAGAGATACGGGTGCTAAAATATTATGGGACGAAGGTACTAGCACTACTTTAGTTATGTCAAATAATGCAAAACTGTGGTGACGGTTTATCGTCAAGGTAAACCTAAAAACATTTGGGACTCTGCGAATTTTTAAATTTTTGTGAAATTAAAGGAGAAAGTAATGGAATATACACTTAAAGATACTGATTACGAATTTAGTGAAACAGAAGTTAAACATGAGGTAATTAGAATTGGAGAATCCGAAAATGATTTATTTGAAATAGAGTTTAAGTTAACCTGTTCATTTGGTTTTTTAGAGTTTGCTCATAATTTTGTTTGGTTAAATGAAGATATTACAACCTTACTTAACCAGATAGAAAAAATAGGTGAAAAAAAACACGGATCTTTAAGTGTTCTGTCTCCAGGAATTGCTTTTTCTTATGAGAAGTATAAGCATAAAGATAATTTATATGAATTTACGTTTCATTTGGATACTGGGTTCATTAATTCTGATATGGGTACAGGGGCAAACCTCGGTTTAACGCTAATGACTTCTCTAGAAGAAATTAGAAATTGGATTCAATCTTTACTTAAACAAGAGAATTAATATTTTCTAGGAAAAAACGAAAGACCAAGAAAGCATCATGCAAAAGGAAAAGGCATTGTCACACGGTAAAAATAAAATAAAATAATACATAAAGGCATTTTTCTTTTATTACAAATACATAATAAAAAGCCACACCTTGTTAGATGTGACTCGCAATAAAACCCTTACGCTAATCTTAAAATAACAATAGACGCGCTGATAACCGGAGTGCCAGGAATAGTTACATTTAATAAAGCTGTTGGGTTTGGATCAATATTTCTCAAAGTAAGAACATCCGATGCATTTAAAGTCGTTATTACTTGACCATTTTTCGTTGCGTTACCAGCATTGTCTCCATAATTGGAACCTGCTATTTGGTTATCGCCATTGAAAAGAGCAAATGCATTAGGGCCACCTGTAACGAACACCTCATAGGTAATAAGATAAATACCCGTTTGATTTATAGTAATAGGTGCTGTTCCTGGTACATGTGTTACAAACCCTGCAGGTGTAATATTGCCATTTGTATTGAAAGTAACTTGGCCATTATTCGGGATAGCTGGTTGTGCAGTTGTATCATAAATATAAGCAAACCCCGGAAGACCCGTACCTACAGGTTGTTGTGGTACCTGTAGTCCTTGATGATCATTTTTGTTATTACAACTTTCTTCGCAATCATCATGAATTCTGCTAATTCTTTTAGTTGATCCCTTTTCACTTCTATTGAAACTTTCAAAACTCATTTTGTCACCCTCCTTGTTATTACATTATTCAATGAAGGGAGACAATTATGAGGAAGGGAATGATATTAACATCTTATTTTTAACTACAACATTTAAGCTAAGTCAACCCCTAATCGCTTAAAAAATATGGACCGGCCATGTATGTCATGCCCCGAACGAGTTTATGGGGCGCTGGTCGGTCGTCGGTCTGTCTTTCCCTAATAATTAGGTTTTTATAAATACCAAGGTAGGAAACTTTTACCTTGACGGCCTCCCCACCATTTTACACTGCAAATTTTTCGTAGGTCAAAATCGTACTTATTTGGCTAATTTGGCTAATTTGGCTAAAGATGATTTGCTTCTTTAACCGTACGTAATCCTTTGATGCTGATAGATATTCTGCAATTTGTCTATACGTCATTCCATCAAGTAAAGCCATCATAAATCGTTGTGAGTTGCTCATCCTCTAGTCGTTTGTCCCATGCATCTGCTATAGGTTCTATGTGATGCACCTCTAAGTCTGTGAAGTTGTATTGTGTCTGAGTATTGTGTAGGTTACGCAAGCATACCTGGCATAGATGTTTGTCACGATCTGCTATGTGTGCACGCTTATTCTTCCATGCCCACGACCATCTAAACTTATCTATGTATGTTGCATTCTTTATAGCTGCTGGCTTGGATGGACACTGTTGTCCTCGCTTATGAATACCCCCACAATAAGTACAACTCTTTAGCAATACACTCACCACCTTTAAGGCATAATAAAAAGCCACACCTTGTTAGATGTGGCTCTGTAGTGTTGATGTTTCAGCAAACGTCTATTTAGTTTTATTGCCTGTTTGAAACAGGACTTTATATGTCGAGTTGGAAGACTACGGATGTAAAGTAAATCCAATTACTCTACATTTACACTATAAAATATTTAAAATGCGTTTAAAACGACATCTTTACGACACGATTACAGTTGTAACCGCAATCCATCTGTGCCGAAAAAAAGAACTGACATAGCATGAATTGCTTCTTTCAAATCTCTTTGTACTGTGCGTTCGTGTACATTATGCAACTTGGCTATCTCAGCGTAACTCTTTCTTTCATTCTTTATATAAAAATACAATAGTGTTTCATATCTGCGTACCGCTTCTGCTCCTAAGTGATTACAGTCCATTTCATAGACTCTAATCATGTTATCAATAAAACGCATCATAGCCAGTGTACGAGCTTCACTTCTTTTTATTGATTCTAATGTTAGGTATTCCTTATCAGGAGTGATTATTTCTACTTGCTCCTCATCTTCTAAATCCATACTCTCTTTCATTTCATTACAGTACACTTTTAAATGACGGTAATTTTTCAACAATATTCTCGTATTAAAAAGCCGTCTGTCTAATCTTTTTACTTTTTCTTCTTGTTGAAGTTCGTTAAATTTTGCTATGGCTACCTCAGCTATAGTAGCTATTTGTTCTTGTGCGATACTGCTCATTAGCCACACCTCCAATTATTAATCTCTTCCCTCAAAGTGTTCAGTGTGCGAAACGTTTCCCTATAAATGCTTATGCATGAAATGGGAGGACTGTCATCACAGTCACAACTGATTAACCGAAATTCGGAATGAATGCC
This sequence comes from Lysinibacillus sp. NPDC048646, assembly GCF_050272295.1. Classification (NCBI taxonomy): domain Bacteria; kingdom Bacillati; phylum Bacillota; class Bacilli; order Caryophanales; family Bacillaceae; genus Lysinibacillus; species Lysinibacillus sp. NPDC048646. Next base: position 35,642 of record NZ_JBNNLZ010000002.1, on the reverse strand, counting down.
GTCATGTTGAGCTGAAACAGCCTGCCGCTTGTAGTGCTACTATTGTTTTTTTGTAAAACTCGAGGTTTGTAATTTTTCACTAACTTTATCTACATAATTGCTGTCATTTTGATTGGATTGTTTGAAAGAATGTTGATTATTTTTGATTAAGGCTGCAGTGATTAATATTAAGCAAAATAAAATAACAACACTTTTTATTAATCCTCTCATATAATCTCTCCAGTCCATCTTGTAATTCGCATCCGCTATAAAAGAGATCTTCAGATTAAAGAATAAAGAGTTTTATTGTCTTCAGGCAAAAGTCTATCTATCCTTTCCTTTTAAAATTATTATTCACTAGCTTTCATTTAATCTAGGTATTCATTTATTTTTCAACATTTCTAGAAATAAATTATTTTTAATCTTTTACAGGGGCAAATTACCAAGTACCTTCCATTTAAATTCATAGATTAGAAGTGTAAGGCTTAGCGCTAGCATTACAAAAAAAATTACAAAAAGGGAGATTGAATGATGCAAGATAATAGATACGTAAAACATATGAACTGGGATTATAAAGAAAAAATGGATAAAGATGAAAAATTCAAATGTTGGTGTGAATGTGAAAAACACGAAGAGAAACATGATAAATACAAGTGTGAACACAAGAAACACGAACATAAAGATGAAAAATCCAAATGTTGGTGCGAATGTGAAAAACACGAAGAGAAACATGATAAATGCAAGTGTGAACACAAGAAACACGAACATAAAGATGAAAAATCCAAATGTTGGTGCGAATGTGAAAAACACGAAGAGAAACATGATAAATGCAAGTGTGAACACAAGAAACACGAAGAGAAACATGATAAATGCCATCATCGCAAACATGAAAAAGTATTTATCGATGTAGATGTAGATGTAGAAGTAGAAGTAGAAGTAGATGTTAACGTGGAAGTTAAAAAACGTTGTAAGAAAAACCACAAAGACAATTATTAATCTGACAAAGCGCTTGTAACTTCTTAAAACGCTTAGAGCCAGGTACTTTAGTAGACGTTTTCCTATCAGGTGGAGGTAGTTTCTTAAGGCTTACTTTCATCAACTTTGATCCAAAAAGTTGTTGTGCATACTTCCTAGAAATAACAGGTACTACTGCTAGAACGGTAGTTATTGACTGCGAAAAAATTGACGCTATTAGTGGCGCTGAATACTTCAAGCTACCATTATAAAGTAATAAATATTGCATTTATTTACTACTAATAAACCTATATAATTTGCCAGGCTAACACTTCTATGTAGCCTGGCAGTTTCAGTTATAAATTGGAATCGTCTTAAAGGATTATTCATTTACGATTACTTTTACATTGGAATGATCACTAATTGCCTTTAATTATTTTTCAAGTATTGGAGCATAAACATTTTTCATTTTCAGGTTTTCAATGACTTCATAATCACGTTGCAATGATTGTATAGCTAAATCTAATTTCACAAATTCATGTAAAAGCTTACGCTGTTCCCCATTAATCATATAACTTCACGCTCTTTATGAAGGACTGGAACAACTACTAAAACATTATTGATAGTAAATGTACGTTTCGCCTGTCTTGTGAAACGGAACGCTTGAAATGAAACACCAACAACTTTAATGATTTTTATTCGCCTTTTTGTTACTAAACCACTTTCAAATACATATATCATGTTCATTAATTGATTGCGCTGCATTGCTTAAATCAGTTGCTCTTTCATCCTTTCCACTCCCTTGATAAGAACATTCATTTGTAATCGTTTCAGAACAAATATTTGTATTCTGACAAGCGGTAATTTTTAACTAATATAATTATTTCATTAAACAGACATATAGTATTAATTTATTTATGTGTATTTTCCATCTATATAATTAAAATGGTAAATAGTGAAAATTAATTAAGTTTGTGGGAGAGATTGAAGTGAAAAAAATAGTAGCAATAGTGAAATATAAAGATGAAGGTGAAACAATTAATAATATTAGTTTCGAATGGTCAAGAGCTTCTAACAAAGGAATTCCATTTGAATATAGACTTATCTTAATGATCAATGGATGGGAAAAAGAAAAGGATGAAAAAAATACGGGGTATTGGTCAGGTCGATATAAGAAAGATGACATCTTAGTTTCAATCGGTACTTCAGAACCTGATAGTTTTGCTATTGCATCTAGGAAAGGTGATAAACTTAAGTAAAAATAAAAAAAACCAAGGCTCAAAGTGAACTTGAGCTGATTTTAACTATTTTTTATTATTTCGTCGTTGCTGAATCGTAATATACAACCCCATTAAACGGTCCGTAGTCATGGTCCCATTCTGTAAATCCTTCAAATGTGAAGCCTGAATAATACCATCCTTTACAGCCTGTGCAATAAAGTTTTCTGTTTCAGTTTTCATAGCTGGCGAACCTGGATTGCAATTTGTATTTGTCACTTTGATTTCCTCCTTTTTGTCTTCCACAATTAATTGAACTTTCATACTGCTAGTGGTTGGTACAATTATTTGTCCTTCTAACTTGTATCCTTTCAGCATCTTCCAAGTTTTAACTTCAAAATGTGGTCGGTCAATAGCGTTTGTCCAAGTACCTCCCCACTCGATGCCTATCTTCTTAGCAATAGCCCCTACTCGATTTAATGTAGTCACATAAAGAAATTTTAATGGATGTATCTAGACTCGCACTATCTAGCGCCTCTGACACAGCTGTCCCAATACCGACAATTGCAACCGCCACGCCTGCCATAGACTTTAAACTATCTGTAAGCCCATTTACTTCTTGTTCGGCTTCATTTACGTCTTCTCCAAGTCGTTCCAAATCACGACGGATTTCTTCGATATTAGAACCGTCTAGCCTAGATAAAGCCCGTCTAATCTCTTCTATATTTGCGGACGTGCCTTGTGTAGCGCGTGAAATTTGCTCAAATGCACGCTCCAAATCCTGCGCACTTGCGCGTCCTTGATTGATTGCGTTAACCATGTCAGCACCGATAACATCCGCAAATTCGTTGACGGACCGGCCAGTTACTTGCATTAATGGTCGCAATTGATTAAACGCTCTTTCTTGCGTTTCAATGGCTTGACGAGTTTCTGTAATCGTATTAGCCATCTGTTGTTGTGCTATGCGGTTACGTTGAAAGAATCCCTTAAAAAAGGCGAAAGTTTTTGACCGGGGGGTCTACTTGACGTACTGTAAATACCTGTCAGCAAAGTCGACGATGTAATGGATTTCATCAGCTGTTATACGTAACAGTTCACTAGTGAAGATAAGCTTTCTATCAATAGCCAATTGTTCACGAACTTTCTCAATCGTCATGTGCTTACACTTACGTGAATACACACAATCACGTATCTGCTTGTAACGATAGTAAGCATAACGAGTAAACGCATTTAACATATCCGCTCATACCAATTGCGATCGTCATTCGTTACAGTTGCATCGACAACATCTGTATCAAACGTCCATGTATCATCAGTAAGTTGCACTCCTACCACCTCTCGTCATTTGCATATTTATTTTTACGTGTTGATTCCAAACGATCATGTACTTCGTTATGGCATTTAATGCATAAGCATTGTAGGTTGTTTAGAGTCAATGACAAATGTGGATGCGTCTTTACTTCTCTCATATGATGAACATTCTCCGCTTTGTGATAACGATCAGCTGCCTTACATAACTGACATTCATAGTTATCACGTTTCAATGCTTCTAGCCTTAATGTCATCCACTCATTTGATTTATAAAACTTCATTAGCTCACTTTTTTGAATGAACGCGATGAGTTCTTGTTTACGTGCTTCTTTAATCATTGTTCACCCCTCACCCTCCTTATGCTAACTGCATAATAAAAAGCCACACCTGGTTAGATGTGACTCACAATAAAAAAACTTATGCCAATCTTATAATTACAATAGAAGCACTGTCAACCTGAACATTAGAAGGTACTGTATTCCTTAAAGTTGTTTGACTATCAATATTTCTTAATGTAAGAACATCCATTGCATTAAAAGTCGTGATTACTTGACCACTGTACGTTTGGTTACCAGAATCAGATCCATAAGTAGAACCTGCTATTTGGGTGTTGCCATTGAACAGAGCAAATGCAGAAGTACCCTGTTGAGGGAACACCTCATAGGTAATAAGATACGTACCAGTTTGAGTAATAGTGATAGGTGCTGTTCCTGGTGTATGTGTTACAAACCCTGCAGGTGTAATATTGCCATCTGTATTGAAAGTAACTGACCCATTCGTTGGGATATTTGTTTGTTGAGTTGTATCGTAAATAAAAGCAAACCCAAGACCCGCACCTGAAGGTCCTGGTGGTCCTGGTGGTCCCTGTACTCCCTGTACTCCCGGAGTTCCAGGTGGTCCTTGTAGTCCTGGTGGACATGGTTTGCAATTACAACATCCACAGCAATTATCATGACACCTCACAAGTCCTCTACTTGACCTACCTCGGTTAAAGCTTTCAAAACTCATTTTATCATCCTCCTTGTTTTTACTACATTATTCTAAGAAGTACAAAGGGAATAGACATTTATACTGCATAGTTATTAATAAAATTTTTTGTAATAAAAACAAAAGACCACTCATTATTATAGAGTGATCTTTTGTACAAAGGGTTTTAAATTGTGTACGAATAATTTTAGTGGTTGCTCATCCACTACAAACATCCTATTCTTAGATGAAATCCTAGACATAGGCTATCACCCATTACAATTGCACAAAAGATCCTACTATTTGTACGGTCTAATGCTGAACTATAAAGAAGTAATGGATTGTTTCCAGAATACACGACAAGCGAACGTGGTTATTATTGTAAGGAAATTTTTTGTACGCATTTCCGTGCGCTTTTTGATACTACTATCATATCCCATTATTTCAATAGATTCAGCACCTAGAAGGCGTACTCTAAAAGTGTACTATTTTACATTACTATATTCTGTTACGAATTTTATAGTGCGTCCAATTTCAGCATGTTTTCTCTTGATGTATCCTACGCTATAACATAGATCATTTGCAATTGCTCCAAACGTCATTCCTTCTATATATCGTTTGTAAACGATTTGATGCTCGATTCCCTGAAATGTATTAATGAGCTTTCATAAATCATGTAAATCATTCATTTTATGTGCAAGCTCGTATTCGATGACATCGATACGTTCTTCTAGCTTTGCACCATCTGATTCTGCAGTAAGCTTATATTTAGCTAAATCACCATGTACCCATCTTTTCAATTCGTTTGTGAGCGAATCAAATTATGTTCAAGGTATGTGATTTCGTCCTCTAGTCTTTGATAATTCTTCAACCATTCGTACATGTGCAGCACCTACCTTGTTTCATATTGTTCAGTTACTTAATATAGCTCTCGCCGTATTAGGTGTTTCTACTACGGTATTCTGTCTTGGTATATAGGTTCACCTTTGTTTACAGATTTTCTTTTGATAAATTTTCTAGCAATCAATGCACACATTTCTTTTATTTGTAGAAACATGATTAATAAGACTAGAGAATGTAGCAGAGTACTGCATATTATGTAATGTAATCTGCAGATTATAAATCTTTAATTTTGAGGAGGTGAATATTACATGCCTTTAACTACTGGTCCAATCGAAAATTCAGGAAATCTACCAGCTAATGCCTCTAGCGTTCGTATCAAAGTTCTCAATCTCACTGGAGGTCTACTAACTGGAGTAGTCCGAGTTTTTAGACTTAACGGTACAAGACAATTACTATCAACAACTGCTTTTGCAGCAAATGCTAATGCTTCTACTTTTGTAACTCCAGGTGTAGGAGGTGCGTTTCAATATGAAGTTGAAATTGCTCCAAATCAAACTGGTGGATTATATAGCGTTTACGGGCGAACAGCATCAGGTGTTATCATTGATGCCCAACGGTTTGTGAACTCAGAATTAACACAGATTCTTTAATTTTATAAACAGATTTTAACTGTTAAAGTCGTGAAAGCCTTATATTCAGTTATAAGGCTTTTCATATTTAACCAATCCCCCTTATAGCAATAGGTAAGACTTTGAAGTTATAGCGATAGGTAAGACTTTGAGATAATCTTCGTCTTTTCCCCCGCTCCACACCGTACGTAAACCTTTCAGCTCATACGGCGTTCCATCAGTAGAGTAGTTTTCCTCCATACTAATAGCGATTTTCGTTTTGTTTCTTTCTGTTAGAACAACGCTAGTTGTTCATATTGTTCCACTTCGATTTTGCTTTCTTCATGAATACAGATTGGTTCGTTTCCTACGAGTTCACGCAATTTGTTAAGTTTATCCAATTTGTCATTCGAGAGTTCTAACTCAATCATGTATTTATGGATTGTCTCAGGTTTCGTTGCGTGTACGAGTTTGTGAACCGTTTCCTTGATGATTTTGAGGTTTTTGTAGCTATCATAAGGTATCGTACTTGTTCGGATTTCAAGTAAGGTTTGATTCCTTTGTCGCTTAAACATTGATATATCAACGTTTTACTTACGCAAGAACGTCTCACACATCTCCATCATTTCCCCTGCTCCACACCCAACGTGCAGCTTTTACCGCATTAGGCGTTCCATCTTACTCTTTTTAGATATTATTGCACATTTTCCTGACTGCATAGAGTATCTTGAAATTCGATTATCTGCGGCTCAAGGTTATTGGTATAGAAGATTGTCTTTAACAGTTTATTTATTTCGATGACTACATCGTTCTTTAGTTGTTTATGTAGCTTTGACCGTCCTTCTTTCGTATAGTTGCATAAATCTTGACTAAAATTTCTACTGTTCACAGTTTTTATATCTGCTAAATGAAAAAGGTGGGTACCCCCAATTTCAAATGTCTTGAAATTGTTTTGTTAAAATAATACCTCAAATTCATTTTATTTGGATTTAATTCCCTATTCTTATCTCTAATAAAATCAGTTGCACTATCAACTTGACCTGTTATGATAATAGGCACATAAATTCAAAAACATACATATTAAGGAAATAAAGAAGACCACCCATCATTGAACTGTACCCCAATTGTTAGACAAAATCTAACAATTGGAGGTGCAGTTCATCACGGAGCGGTCTTTTTGTTAAATTTTATTGACAAACACCTAAAGGATTATCATCTGGATCATAGAAAGTTAAGAATCTTTCTAAATAGGTTTATACGAAGAACATTGTAAAGTAATCTTCTTTGTTTAATCAATTAATTGATTAAACTTTTCTGTAGGGAAATCAACTCCTAATTCTTCCATTTGTACTTTTGCTTTTTCAATTAACTCTGTAACTTCTTTTTTCGTTTCATCATCTAGATTTGCGAATTTATCGCCTTTTTCGATGAAAGTATGATCTGGAACAGTCACACCAAGTTCTTTGAGTTGTGTATTGGCTTCCTCTTGAGTTAAGGAACCGTCTTTAACTTGTTTCATAATTTCTTGTACCTGTGTATTCGTTTCATCATCTAAATTTGCGAACTTATCGCCTTTTCCGATGAAAGTATGATCTGGAAGAGTCACACCAAGTTCTTTGAGTTGTGTATTGGCTTCCTCTTGAGTTAAGGAACCGTCTTTAACTTGTTTCATAATTTCTTGTACCTGTGTATTCGTT